>NC_008576.1:4525000-4719581 GCF_000014865.1 Magnetococcus marinus MC-1 | reverse complement strand
TTACTTGACCCTTGAGTAACTTTCACTACAATGGTGCGTTTTCGTCAAACGACTTGTGCACATAAGACGGCGCACCCCCCTGTTCCTTCCTGGTTTTAAGCGGGTTTGGAACGTTTTGGAGGCGTGTCGGTGCGGGCAGGGAGCCCCACAATACCGCCGCCACAGCGCTGTTTGAACATCTTCCGCTAAACCCCCATATAGAGGAGGGGAACCGTGAAACGGACTTTCCAACCCAGTAAAATTCGTCGTAAACGTACCCATGGTTTCCGTGCCCGCATGGCGACCAAAAATGGTCGTAAAGTGCTGGCCGCGCGTCGTCGTAAGGGCCGCAAGGCGCTTATTCCGTAAAAAACGGCTGCGCCTGCCGACCCGCTCGGCATAAAATGCATGGATATCCGCAAACCACGAACCATGATGGTTCGTGGTTTGCCGTGTCTGCCCGCATGGAGTGTTTGCGCTCTATTAGGGTAGAGTACGACCGGCTGCGCCATCGCGATGAGGGCTGCATTGAACGACGCATCACCGCACGCTCCCCAGCGGGCCTGCTTTCCTAAGTCAGCCCGGCTGCTTACTGCCAAGGCGTTTCGTCAGGTTTTGGCCGCACAAAATCGCGTGCAAAGCCGTGCTTTTGTGCTCTATAGCCGCGATGGCAGTGGGGCGGATCCTCGGGTTGGACTGACCGTTAGCCGTAAGGTTGGTAAAGCCTATGTGCGTAACCGCATCAAGCGGGTGGCCCGTGAGCTGTTTCGCAGCAACCGTCAGCGCTTGGCCTTTGGACGGGACTTTGTGCTTATCGCCCGTAACCGTGCTGCCAGTATGGATAACGATGCCCTGCGGGGGGAGCTCAACCGATTGTTCAAACCCCACTGGCGTGACCGGGTAGAGTGAGAGCACAAACCATGGGTCGTCTGCTTGTTCTGCTTGTTCGCTTTTATCAACTGTTTATCTCACCCGTACTGCCGCCTTCATGCCGCCACAGTCCCACATGCTCTCAGTATGCGATTGAGGCGTTACAAAAACATGGGGCAATAAAGGGATCATGGCTTGCCTTTCGGCGCGTTTTGCGGTGCAATCCCTGGCATCCAGGCGGGTATGATCCCGTCCCTTAAACCTCACAATCTTGGTGAATCATGGATCGGCGCACACTCACTGCCATTGTACTCTCTTTTGTTCTGCTCACCGCTTTTCAGTTCTATATGGCCTGGAAGTATCCCCCTGCGGAGTTAACGGGTGAGCAGGTACAATCCGGTGAGAGCAGTGCTCCTGCACCCCTCGCCTCCACGGCCCCGGTTGCTGACGCCTTGCCCCCCCCTGTGGAGGGTATGGCTGGGTCGGCTCCTCAACAGGCCATGAGCCAGCCGTTGATCAATACCGATGCCAAGAGCCTATTGCATTTTAAAAACGATCTGGTCGAAGGCTCCCTGAGCCTACAAGGTGGCCGTTTGGTGGGAATGGATTTTCTTCAACACACCGATGTGTTGGGGGGTAAACCCATTAGCTTTATGGGGATAAGCCAAGTTGAATCGTTTTATCAGGAGAGCGGTTTTCTACCGGTGGCTGGCAGTGCGATCAAAGCCCCCGATGCAAACACCCAGTGGCAACTGATCGGTAAAGAGAGCTTGCAGGGGGCTGGTGAATTTAAGTTGGTGTGGGATAATGGGGAAGGGATTGTGTTTGAGAAGCTGTTCTCCTTTGCCCAGGGTAGCTACCTGTTCAAGGTAGAGGATCGTCTCATCAACAACAGCGCGGCGGCTTTGGGTGTCTACCATTACAGCCAATTTAAGCGTATTCCTGTGATTAACAGCCAGTCCATGCTGGCTATGTCGGATTTTCAGGGACCCATGGCTTACTTAAATGGTGAGCGTTATCAGCACAGCTATGAAGATTTGACGGCTCAGGATCTGCGCGAGAAGGGGCATGGGGGTTGGACCGGTTTTAGCGATAAATATTTCCTGGCGGCAATGGTGGCAAAACCCTTGCCCCCAGAGGCCCAGCCCCGCCGCTACTACTTCGATTATGATCGCCCCAACTATCGTGTTGGTATGGTGGAAAACAGCGTGATCATTCCTGCGGGGCAATCCTTAGCGGTGGATTATGACCTGTTTATTGGTCCTAAAGAGATCTCTACTTTAGAGCGTTCTAACCTCTCTTTGGAGCGCTCCATTGACTATGGCTGGTTTCACTTTTTGGCAGAGCCTTTGGTTAAGGTGCTCAACTTTTTCAACAGTGTGGTGCACAACTATGGGGTGGCGATCATTCTGTTGACCTTAGCGATTAAGCTGCTTTTCTTCCCGCTGGCCAACAAGAGCTACCGCTCTATGAACGCCATGAAGAAGTTGCAACCCAAGATTGAAGAGCTGAAAAAGTTGCATGGTAGCGATCGCAACAAGATGAATGAAGCGATGATGAAGCTCTACCAAACCCATAAGGTCAATCCTTTGGGGGGCTGTTTGCCCATTTTGGTGCAGATTCCCGTGTTCTTTGCCCTCTATAAAGTGCTGTTCCTCTCGGTTGAGATGCGCCACGCCCCCTTTATGCTGTGGATTCCTGATTTGTCGGCGATGGACCCCTTCTATGTATTGCCCTTGTTGATGGGCGGCTCTATGTTTTTGCAGAGCAAACTCAACCCGACGCCATCGGACCCCATGCAGGCCAAGATTATGATGTTTTTGCCGGTGATCTTTACCGTGATGTTCCTCTCTTTCCCCTCTGGGTTGGTGCTGTACTGGCTGGTTAACAACGTGTTGTCGATTTCCCAGCAGTACTACATTATGAAAAAAATGGAACATGAGCCTAGCTGATCCACCGTCTGTCATCGCTTTGCTGTAACCATAATGGGATCCGGGGGTAACTCCGGATCCCATTCGTGGTTTAATGGGGTAGAATAAGCCATCACCCTCTGTCTAGAGGGTTACAAAGGAGTGTTACACCATGCTGCGCACACCACTGTTGCATGAGCAGGATTGCATTATTGGTATGGCAACGCCACCCGGTACCTCAGGGGTTGCGGTGCTGCGCCTGAGCGGCCCTGGGGTGCTTTCGCTGGTGGTTCCTTATCTTTACACCCCCAAGGGTGAAAAGGTGGCAGAAAGCGGGTTTAAACCCCGTGTGATGCGACGATTGAATTTTATCGATCCCCAAGCCCCGGATGTGCCGTTGGATCATATGTTGGTGGTGCATTTTCCTAATCCCCACTCATTTTCCGGTGAAGATATGGTTGAGTTGCACGGTCATGGTGCCCCAGTGGTGGTGAAACGGATCATGGAAGTATTGGTGGCTCATGGTGTGCGGCCAGCGGACCCTGGAGAGTTTTCTAAGCGGGCTTTTTTTAATAATAAAATGGATTTGGTGCAGGCCGAAGCATTGATGGGGCTCATTGAAGCGACCTCGTTAAGGGCGGCGCGGGAGGCATCGCGACAGATGACAGGAACGCTCTCGGAGCATCTCATGGCGCTAAAAGATCATTTGGTGCTTACCTATGCGCATCTTGAGGCGGCCTTGGATTTTTCCGATGAGGATATTGAACCGGAGAGCGAAGGGGGGCTATTGGATCGTTTAGCTTATGTGCACGCGGGCATAAAAAAAATGCTGGGTACAGCGGAGCTTGGGCGACAGATGCGGGATGGTTTTGAACTCGCCATCGTGGGGCGGCCAAATGTTGGTAAGTCGAGCCTGTTTAATGCGCTGTCAGGCGAGGATCGGGCGATTGTGACAGATTTAGCAGGAACAACCCGTGATTTAAACGAAAGTAATCTAGAAATCCATGGTCTACCGATTTTATTGGTGGATACAGCCGGCTTACGAGAGAGCGATGACCCTGTGGAGCGTATTGGTATTGAGCGCGCTTGGCAACGGGTAGAGCGGGCCGATGGTATCGTGTTTGTGGCAGAAGCGCAGCTTGGTGTGACGCTTGAGGATAAAGCGCTCTTACAGCGTTTACCCAAAGAGAAGGCGCTGTGGGTGTGGAATAAGCTGGATCAGTTGGAAGGGGCGCTCCCAGAGTGTTTGCAAGATTGGCCGGAAGAGCAAATATGTGGGGTGTCATGCCATACTGGGGAGGGGTTAGAAAGTGTTGTTGCACACATTGTTGCACGTATGGAGCAACTCCCTGAGCATGGGGAGGGGGTCGTTATTATGCAGTTGCGACAACAGCAAACATTACAACAAGCTATTGTATTAATAGAAGAAGCACAGGAAATGTTGGCGAACGGCCAATGGCTGGAATTAGTAGCTGAGCCATTAACTAGGAGTATTGACCAATTAACTCAATTAATGGGCAATACGGATTATGAGGATGTGTTAGGCATGGTATTTAGCAGTTTTTGTGTGGGGAAATGATGAGGT
Source organism: Magnetococcus marinus MC-1 (assembly GCF_000014865.1). Classification (NCBI taxonomy): domain Bacteria; kingdom Pseudomonadati; phylum Pseudomonadota; class Magnetococcia; order Magnetococcales; family Magnetococcaceae; genus Magnetococcus; species Magnetococcus marinus. Next base: position 4,715,237 of record NC_008576.1, on the reverse strand, counting down.
TTCACGTGAAACACGGGAATAGGGGTGTTTCACGTGAAACAGTCGATAGCGTGTAAGATTACGGAAAAACGTAAAAAGCAGAAAAAAGCAGTTTTCTCAAATTTTGGAGGTTTAGATGTTTAATCAACACTTCGATGTTGTTGTTGTGGGCGCTGGGCATGCCGGATGTGAGGCCGCTCATGCAGCAGCTACATTGGGTTGTCGAACATTATTAAGCACACAGGTGATTGATTCGATCGGTCAGATGTCTTGTAATCCTGCCATAGGAGGAATTGGTAAAGGCCATTTAGTAAAGGAGTTGGATGCACTTGGTGGTGTAATGGGGATCGTAGCTGATCAGAGTGGAATACAATTCAAAAAATTAAACCAAAGAAAAGGTCCTGCTGTACATGGTTCACGTGCGCAAATAGATAAAATGGCGTACAGGAAAAACATGAAAAAAATATTAGATGCATGTGCAAACCTTGAAATAAAGCAAGCTGAGGTCGTAGAGCTAATCATTAAAAACAGTTGTGTGGTTGGTGTTAAGACCGATTGGAATGAGGTGTATAGTTGTGGTGCAATAGTAATCGCAACAGGAACTTTTTTAGATGGACTGATACATATCGGAGAAAGAAAATTTCCATCTGGGCGTTTAGGCGATAAAGAGAGCCATCCATTAGCGGTGAATATAAAGTCACTTGGTTTAAAAATATCCAGATTTAAAACAGGAACGCCTCCTAGATTGGATGGGCGTACTGTTAATATAGAAAAATTGAATCGTCAAGACGGTGATGCGATTCCGTCGCCGTTTTCATTTATGCATGATAAAATTGAAAGACCAGAGATGCCGTGTTGGATAGCCCAAACATCAAAAGAAACAAAGCAAATTATTGAGAAAAATATTCACAGATCTGCCATGTATTCAGGGCAGATAGAGGGTGTTGGGCCGCGTTACTGCCCATCTATTGAAGATAAAATAAAAAAGTTCAAAGAACGTGAAGTCCATCAAGTGTTTTTGGAGCCAGAAGGTGAAAATACAAATGAAATGTATGTAAATGGGGTATCAACGTCAATGCCGATTGATGTTCAATGGCAAATGATAAGGTCTATTGTTGGATTAGAGAACGCTCAGATTGTTAAGCCTGGATATGCTATCGAGTATGATATGGTGATGCCAACAGAGCTAGATCATACGCTGAAAACAAAAAAATATGATGGGTTATATCTGGCTGGTCAGATTAATGGTACAACTGGCTATGAAGAAGCCGCAGCACAAGGGATGATTGCAGGACTTAATGCCGCGAGATTTGCAAAAAAAGAGAGTAGTTACCGGTTTGAACGGTATGATGGATATTTTGGAGTTATGGTAGACGATCTTGTAACGCGCGGTGTAGATGAGCCCTATCGTATGTTTACATCTAGAAGTGAGTTAAGAATCGTTCATCGTGAAGATAATGCCGACATGCGTTTAACGCCACTTGGTCACGAACTTGGATTGGTGGGCCATAAAAGATGGGAGAAGTATTTATCAAAAAAGAAACAATATGATTTATTAGAAGATCTATCACAAAAATTTAAAATTAATGGTCAGCCAGTGTCAGAAATTCTAAAACGCACCGATTGTGATTTAGAAAAAGTATGTGAAGCGATGCAATTGGATGCTCTGTCAAAAAATGTCCTAGAAATATACAAAAATGATTTGATCTATAGCGGGTATGAAAAGAAAATAATAGCCGAAAATTCTAGGGTAGAAAAGTACCGGTCACATGTTTTGCCTAAAGAGATTGACTGGTCAAAAGTTGCTAGTTTATCAAGTGAAGTTCGGTTGAGATTAGAAAAATCGGATTGTCGTACTGTTGCAGATGTGATTGCTACAAAGGGCGTTACACCAGCTTCTGTTGTGAATATTCTGATTTATCTTGGGTTGAAATAAAATGGAAAATTTCCGATATGAAATCGAGAGCATGTTGCAATTGGTGGGTGTAGATATGGATGTCATATCAGTTGACCCATATTCTGATGAGAAACTTGCTGAGTTTGTGAGTGAGCTGCTTCTTTGGAACAAAAAAATCAATTTAATAGGAAAGAGCACGGAAAAATCTATATGGAGTCGTCATATTGCTGAGTCGCTCATATTATTACCTTATGTTCAGGGTAGTACGGTTTTAGATATGGGTACTGGTGCTGGTCTGCCAGGTTTACCGCTTCAAATTGTGTCTGGTAGTAATATTGAAATGCACCTTGTTGAAAAGGACCAAAAGAAGGTAAGTTTCCTTAAGCATGTGAGCGCAAATTTAAATTTAAAAAACATACGCATTTATAATAAACAATTTACTGAAAAAGGGTTTGATGGTGCACCGCTCGTCAATGTTGTAACGTCACGAGCCTTAGCGGAAATTAACCAGCTAGTCGCTTGGGCTGATCCATGTTTAGTAAATGGCGGAAGTCTTGTACTAATAAAAGGTCCTGTATGTAAGGCTGAATTAGAAAAATTTGAAGAGAGTGATCTGTCAGATAAATATGAAAATGGAGAAATCGTTGAGTATAAAATTGATAGCCATGATGTAAATATCGTTATTATTAAAAAGAAATAAAAAAGTAGTTAACCATCCGTATTAAAATATGATTGACCAGTAGAATCCGATTTGTATTCGATATGCACATACGACCATGCTCAACAGCATATTTAAGGGAGTAGCCTTTGGTATTAAGAGCGCTCCCTTAATCCTTCTTTTCGCTACGTTCTCTATAGTCAAAATCTTCCGGTTGATACCAAGTAAAAGCACAATGGTTTATGGTGTACCCATCAGCATATGATGTCCGGATAGGTATCAATATTCAGCGATTTTGGAATCATAGTATAGCATCCGGTTGTAGCTGATCATCATAATTATATCGTCAATGACACCCAAATAGACAATCATAGAAGTGGGAGGGAAGAGCGGAAGCGGGAGGAAAGAGCGGAAGCGGGAGGGAAGAGCGGAAGCGGGAGGGAAGAGCGGAAGAGGGAGGGAAGAGCAGAAGAGGGAGGGAAGAGCGGAAGAGGGAGGGAAGAGCGGAAGAGCGAGGGAAGAGCGGAAGAGGGAGGAAAGAGCGGAAGAGGGAGGAAAGAGGGGAAGCGGGAGGAAAGATCGGAAGCGGGAGGAAAGATCGGAAGCGGGAGGAAAGATCGGAAGCGGGAGGAAAGAGCGGAAGCGGGAGGGAAGAGGGGAAGCGGGGGGAAAGAGCGGAAGAGGGAGGGAAGAGCGGAAGAGGGAGAAAAGAGCGGAAGAGGGAGGAAAGAGCGGAAGAGGGAGGAAAGAGCGGAAGCGGGAGGAAAGAGCGGAAGCGGGAGGAAAGAGCGGAAGCGGGAGGAAAGAGCGGAAGCGGGAGGAAAGAGCGGAAGCGGGAGGAAAGAGCGGAAGAGCGGAAGAGGGAGGGAAGAGCGGAAGAGCGGAAGAGGGAGGGAAGAGCGGAAGAGCGGAAGAGGGAGGGAAGAGCGGAAGAGCGGAAGAGGGAGGGAAGAGCGGAAGCGGGTCCTGAAAGTGGAAAAAATTAGAGCTGTATAGAGATAGAATTATGCAACCAGAGCTCATTATTAATGAGTCATTATGACATCAAAGATCATGGTTTGCGTTCAATAAAAGAGTACTACAGCAAATAACGCCATCTTGTGGACCTCTTAGATCGTGGTGTTTAGATCGGTTCTACCAATCATAGCGAACTATGTTATGATTCCTGTCAATTTAAGCATGCAACTGTGGGTTGCTTGGGTGGGTGTATTCTGCCTGGATAACTCAGAGATCAGCCTGCGATACGCATTACATGAGTATCGTTAGGACCACTATCTCCGTGTATCACCTTAGCTCGACTTTATCCATTTAAGCCGCATAAGCGACCGCCTCAAATAGGCGGTCGAGGAATGCTCTTGGGATTTTCACCGTATCCGGCTCATTTCTGGACATTGAAAAACTTTCTTGCCCCCAGAGATAGCGGCGTACAAACGCCAACGTATCAGAAAAGGTTGCAACCTCTTTGGCATACCATGCAGCGGTGCGAACAGGCAGCACAGCTGAATTGTTGCAATGGGCCGCCAACAACGTCACGAAAGAGAATAACGCCATCAATACAGGCGTTCTCCTGGCAATGGCCAGTTCCGACCATTGGTGCTGGGTCTCAACGCCTAGGTGAGCGCGCACTTCCTCAAAAATTACTTACACCTGCCAGCGACGCGCAAACCATTGAATGAACTGTTCCGGTGTCAGTGACAAGTTCGTACTCAATAGAGCCTGCGCTTTGCCACGGGCATGCCTGAGTGGTACTACACAGCCGTTGATGTACAGACTTCAACTGTACAGTCGGTTCGACCATACCAGCAACCATGATGCACCTGCTGCCAGTGGATTGAATCATCTTCCAAATTGGCTTGCAGGGTGAGTAAGCGCCTAACTTTCGTAGGAGTGCTACCAACTTTTCCAATCTTCTTTGGTGCAGCTGGTTCATACAGCGCCGCATCTAAACGCAACTGCGTAATGCAATGGACAGGGCGTTTCAACCCTGTTAACGCCGACAGCAGTTTCAACACGGCATAACCACTATCAGCAACAATGAGTAAATCCCAGTCGGGCATCCAGCGCCTGAGCTGGAATATCATCTGACGTCAACGCTTGGATAACCGTCTTCAAACGCTGACCCTTAGCAGGGTGACGCACTGGCCCATCATGACATCTTCTTCCACCAACACAAGCGATATCCACCGTCCCTCAACTTCCACATCGGGAATTAGCAAGCCTTGCCCGTGACGATCAATTTGAAGTTCAGTCACCTGCATCCTCGTTTACCCCATGTTTGCAACATCTTTTAGGAAATGGCATGCCGAGTCCAATTTGTTGAAGAATGCATAGAATCTGACTGTCACTGTGTCGAAAACTTTTCCATGTAAGGTAATTACCATTATTCAATGGATGTACATGTGGTTTGTTAGAGGGTGGTTTGTTAGAGGGTGGTTTGTTAGAGGGTGGTTTGTTAGAGGGTGGTTTGTTAGAGGGTGGTTTGTTAGAGGGTGGTTTGTTAGAGGGTGGTTTGTTAGAGGGTGGTTTGTTAGAGGGTGGTTTGTTAGAGGGTGGCTTGTTAGAGGGTGGCTTGTTAGAGGGTGGCTTGTTAGAGGGTTGGTTGTTAGAGGGTTGGTTGTTAGAGGGTGGCTTGTTAGAGGGTGGCTTGTTAGAGGGTTGGTTGTTAGAGGGTTGGTTGTTGGTTTGGGTATGAAAAATGGAACGTTTGTGCTTTTGGTTTTGCTCTAGGCCATCTTTAAAGGTAAGTGAATTATCTTTGAGTCAATGAAGAACGGAATAGGGCCCGTACCAATTAAGTCTAAACAGGCGCTTGTAAGAAGTAATGCAGTAGAGTAGTTCAAGGCCATTATGGCGTTTGATGTGAACTCATATCAGTTATATAAGAAAGTAAGCAGATACATACAGAGGTTTGAGCCAATAGTTTAGGGTGAATGTGTTAACTATGTCATGTCATACGTACATAATATCATTTCAACACTTGACCAATCGAGCAATAATGAGTAGGCTCGACCCTCAGTTGAAGGGGTGCCCGCACTTAGCTTGCAACCATATAACACATAAGTAGCGACTGTTTAGAAAAAATATTACGTCAAACTTTGTGTTCTATAACGAAGGCATCTGCGTTCAAAATGAAGTAACAGCAAGGAAGTAAAGGAGAGCCACATGGCACATGTGGTGGGTGTGGTTAATCAAAAGGGTGGCGTCGGTAAAACCACAACAGCTGTCAATGTTGCGGCAGCCTTATGTGCAGCAGAGCTACGGGTTCTTTTGGTGGATTGTGACGCTCAAGGTAATGCCACCACCGGCCTTGGCGGTGACAAAATGGCCGAGCAGAATCATTTGTACGACTTGATGATGGGGGCATGTCGTTGGGACCAAGCAGCGAAAAGGGTGGTACCTGGACTTTCGTTGATACCCTCAACACCTCATTTGAGTGGTGTTGAGGTGGAATTGGCAACGCTAGATGGTTGGGAAAATCGGCTTAAAGAAGCGTTGGCTCCGGCCCAGGATGTTTTTGATGTCATTTTGCTAGACTCCCCGCCATCGCTGGGCATGGTAACCGTAAACATATTGGCAGCGGCGCACCGCGTGTTGGTGCCATTGCAGTGTGAGTTTTATGCCTTAGAAGGTTTAAGCCAACTGTGGCGTACCCTACAGATGACCCGCAAGCGCATTAATCCCGATTTAGAAGTCCTTGGTATTGTATTGACGATGTTTGAAAGTCGGCATGATCTGAATCGTCAGGTTGCCGATGAGGTGCGTAAACATTTTGGTGAGCTGGTCTGTGATGCGGTCATCCCTCGGGATATACGTATGGGAGAATCGCCAAGTTTTGCAAGGCCGGTGCTTTGGTATGGTTCTGAGACCGTTGGGTCTAAAGCCTACCTAAAGTTGGGTAATGAGCTCATGGCGCGGCTGGGCCTTCACTCTTTTTAAGAAGGGTCTGCACGCATAGAGTGGCTTGGATAAAAAACATGGGCTAATGAACGAGACACCACGTCTTAGTGGCAAAACTAAAGATCACGCGATGGAATCAAACTTTGTAGGGTGATCTTGAACAAGCCGTATTGGCAGCGTGGGCAAACTTAAAATAAATAGATCAACCAAGCGTTGATGAGGCAAGGGAGTAAGTCGCATGAGTGAGACCAAAAGCCTGGGTAAGGGTCTGGGTGCATTGTTGGGTGAAGAAGCCGTTGATGCAGGCGAAAAACATCGGGTCCGTAGTGTTGCTGTTGAAAGCATACGGCCTAACCCCTACCAGCCCCGGCGTATCATTAAAGAGGATGCCTTAAAAGATCTGGCAGACTCCATTAAACAGCAAGGGGTGTTACAACCGATTCTGGTTCGTAAGGCGGCAGGCGCTAAAAAGGGCGAGCCCATTTATGAATTAATTGCCGGGGAGCGCCGCTGGCGTGCCACACAGTTGGCGGGTCTAACTGAAATACCTGTGATCTTGAAGGATTGGGACGATAACCGCGCGCTAGAGGTCGCCCTGCTGGAAAACGTGCAGCGTGAAGACCTAACCGCTTTAGAAACTGCACGGGGTTATGAACGCCTCATCCAAGAGTTTGGCTATAGCCATGCCCAGATTGGTGAGCGTATTGGTAAAAGCCGCATGGCCGTGAGCAACGCGCTACGCTTATTACAGCTGCCCCAACCCATTGTAGAGTTGTTGGAGCAGGAGAAGATCTCTGCTGGTCACGCTAGGGCGCTCTTGGGGTTGGGTGACAACGTGCGGGTTATGATCATTGTGGCCAACCGCATTATTGACGAAGTTTTGTCAGTGCGGGATGCCGAAGCCTTGGTGCGTGACCATGCGCAACTGGCAGAGGTTGAAGAAACCGAGGACAGTAGCAAAGATGCGACAAAGAAAAAGGCTAAGGGGCGGCAAAAAGATACCACCATAACCACCTGGGAGGAACAACTTGCCCAGAGCTTTGCTACCCGTGTCAGCATTACACATGCCAAAGGAAAGGGAAAAATCATATTAAACTATGCAAGCATGGAAGAGCTTGAAAAAATGATGGAATCATTATTAAAACAAGCATCCTAACCAAGCGCGCAATAGCAGTCGCTATTTTTTGTTTGCAATCGTGCAATGGGCATGGTAAAAGCGTCATCACTGTTGCAGTTGAGCAACACTATGTCGCAAAAAAGGGACAGCAAACGAAAACACCGCTTAAGGGTTACGGAAGATGGCCCGATAGGTGCTAGTAGCAACCCTGTCTGTTAAATTTTTTCCTACCATCTTGTGAGGATTTAGAAATGAAAAAAGGTCTGGTTTTGGGCGCTGCTGCCCTCGCTACTGTTGCCCTGGCTCCTGTTGCCGAGGCCGGCACCGTCTCCATGAAGGGCTACTACATGTTCCGCGTTCAATCCGTGGAAGGTGGTCTGTATGATGGTGACTTCCTGGCTGACACCCATGGTACCGGTACTGCTGACGAGTCCGCCAATGCCATGCGTCACCGTCTGGAAGTGAACACCGAGTTCAAAGCTTCCGAGAAAACCCACGCCCACATGAAATTCCGTTTTGTTGACGGTACCGTTGAGGGTGCTGACTCCAACGTGCTGGGTCAAGCTGGTGCCGTGGCTGCTGCAAACACCGTGAAGCAAGCTTGGTTAGAGACCGAAGCTTACGGTGTTGCTCTGAAAATGGGTAACATGCCCATCACGCTGAACGATGGCATCCTAGTCAACCATGACTCTACCGCTTTCGGTACCTTCTTGCTGGCCAAATCTTTCGGCGACGTAACCGTGATTGCGGCTGACGTTAAAGTGACTGAGACCGATGTTCAGAGCTCTACCGATGACACCGATCTGTATGCCGTCAGCGTACTGGGCAAAATTGCAGACGTAAACCTGCAATTGACCTACGCTCACCTGAATGCTGGTTATGATTTCGCCGCTGCTCCTAGCGTATCAGACAACTGGTTGGGTCTGACTGGTTCAGGTGCCGTTGCTGGTATCGACTACACCGCGACCTTGTTGTATGAAGCTGGTGCGGATTACACCGGTGGCAACAACACCAACCAGTTGGATAAAGCCGGTTGGTTGGGTGCTGTGCGCTTGAACGGTAAAACCGGTTTCGGCGCTTGGAATGCCTATGGCTTCTATGCTTCCAAAAACTTTGACAGCATTTCTGACGACAACATGGTTTGGTCCAACACCTGGGACATGGGTGGTCCCGGTGGTACCGACCTGCTGGGCACTTGGGCAACCGCTGCTGACCGTGGTAATGCTGTGCGCAGCACCGATCCTTCCAGCAACCTGTGGGGTATCGGCGCGGGTCTGACTGTGATGGCCGGTGGTTGGAAAATTGTTCCCCAACTGGACTATGTCGCTGTTGTTGAAAAAGACCTGAACAACGATGGTGTTGTGACCGCTGCTGACGGTCTGTTCGACTCTGCTATCGCTGGTTCCTTGTTCGCTTCTACCGAAATCGACACCGGTACCACCCTGATGATCGGTGGTGCTTATGGTAACTTCGACAAGGGTGCTGGTTTCAACAACGGTGTGAGCAACATCGACGACGCCGGTTTTGTTGAAGCTTCCATCAAGATGGCTTTCTAATCTAAAGCCTCATCTTGTTAGTCTCTGAAAAAAGGAGGGGGAAACCCCTCCTTTTTTTATGCATAAAAGGTCCTAACATCCCCCTCCCATTTTTTGCAGCTTTCCGATGTAATGTTTCTGTACAAAAGCCCTTTTCCCTCGTCTACAAATGCGTCAGAATCAGCGGGGCTAACGGATCACACCAAGGAGTTTTAACGATGCATGGAAATCGCTATGCCATAGCACTGCTGATTGCCCTTACGCTAGGGTTGAACGGCTGCTCTTCAGGATTTTGGGGCAGTGATAATAAGGTGGATAAACATCCGCTGGCTAAATTTGGCCAGAAAAAAGTGCTGGACGAGGCCAGAGACAGGGGTGAGATGGCTCTGGATAACCCCTATGCAGGCCAAAGTGCAGAAGATTCCACCTTTTTGTTTGGGGATAAGGACGGGGTTTTGGGGGGTGGGGGTGGCAAGACCGAAGAGGATATCCGCCGCGAAAAGCTCTATGCAGGTGCGTTGCAAGTGGTTATGGCACTGCCCATTAAAGTAGCGGATGGCAATGGCGGTTTTGTGGCGACCGATTGGAAAGTCGACCCAAACCGGCCCGATGTACGCTACCGATTGAATATCTTGGTTACGGGTACCAAACCCTATGGTACCGTTAAGGTGGTGGTGCTCAAACAGTTGCAGACAGCCAATGGTTGGCAAGATAGCCCATCGGATCAGGAGCTGGCCAAACAGATCGCCAAGGCCATTCGCAAAAGCTCTCACCCGGTTCAACTCCAGCCTTGATGGCATGGGGTAGCGGCACACGTTGTAGCAAGGCCATAGTGATGTTGCCCTTGCTACAACATAGGCCGGTCATGCTGTCATCAGGCCTTAAGAGTGAGCCGTCCCTTCCTTTGTTGGGGGTGGGTGTGCAGGTCTGCCGTAGCAAACGGCTCTGCACCGTCTTTAAGGGCCTTTGTTGGCATTAAAAAACGCGCTTAAGCCAATGGCCTAAGCGCGTTTTTTTAAATGCTACCGTGAACACCATGGTTAAGCGGATTTGGGTTTCAACGGCAACGGCAGCGTCAGGTTGATAAAGTCATTACGAATGGGTGGAGTAAGAGTAACGTAACGGTCGGATTTATGGTCCATAAAGTGGAGTTTACCGCCCATGTCGCTGTTGCGTTCCAAAATGCCTTCGGTGATGGATGACGTACAATTTTCCAGGCAGATACCATAGCCATTATATTCGGCAATAACGATGGAAAAGAGCGGTAACACGTTGGTCATATTGGCCAGTTCCGAGTGCTCCAAATAGCCTTTTTCCACCATGCCGTCGGGGGCACCCTGAATAATAGTGGGGTAGTTTCCATAATCCCGGTAATAGGATACCGCCGCTTTGGAGAGTGTCAAAAAAAGACCAAACAGCACGGTGTGCTCATCGGTTGGCATGATGTCGGCTGCACGGCGCTCGCGAATATCGCGCAATTTTGCTAACATCCATAGGATCATCGTTAGGATAAACAGAACCAGTATGTATCTGAACATGGGCCGATTTCTGAAAAAAGGGGTGGTTGAAATCCGAAGTGCCCATTTCTGTTCAAATAGCAGAGAAGAGCCTTCATAAACCGGTTGTCATTGCGTTATATGCATACCTTGTTCCTAATCTGTCATTTTTTTGCGTGGGACGTTGCACAAATAAAAAATAGTTATAGACCCTGTGGGTTAGATGGGTGCTCCCTCTTGGCATAATGGAGAAAACCCCCCGTAATTGCTTGTGGTATGAGAAAAAAAATAAGGTGTAGGCGTGCCTGTTTAAGGGTTCAATATCTATTTTGAAAATGCCATAAATACAGAAGCTTGATAGCATAAAATGGGTTGTTATCCAGCTGATATGGTGGGGGAACTCTGTGAAAAACTTGCAAGAGGTGTAAAAAAAACATTTGCATCGCCCCCCGAACCGATTACCTTATAGTAGATTATCATGTAGTACTAATACTGTGGAATCATGTGGCCCCAAACGGCCCCAACGGAGGAAATGAAGCATGGCTGATAAGCACCTGGACGCTAAAGGACTGAACTGCCCCCTGCCAATTCTGAAGGCCAAAAAGGCACTCAAGGATATGCAACCTGGTCAGATCCTGTCGGTTGAGGCCACCGATCCCGGTTCCGCCAAGGACTTCGAGTCTTTTTGCACCCAGACCGGTAACAAAATGGTCAAGGCTTCGGAGAACGGTGACGTTTTCTATTACGAAATTGAGAAGTGCTAATCTGATAGGGGGGACGCATGTCCGATCAAAAGAGAATGGCGATTATCGCCACCAAAGGTACGCTAGACTGGGCTTATCCCCCGCTGATCCTGGCGACCACCGCCGCTGCGCTGGATTATGAAGTTTCCATCTTCTGGACCTTTTATGGTCTACAAGTGGTGAAAAAACAACGCAATCTGAAAATTTCACCCTTGGGCAACCCTGCCATGCCCATGCCTGTCCCTATGCCCGTGTTGGTGCAAGCGCTGCCCGGTATGGAAGCGATGGCCACCATGATGATGAAGGACAAGATGAAGAAAAAGGGCGTGGCTTCCATTGATGAACTGATGGAGTTGGCCTTGGAAGCTGAAGTCAAGATGATCGCGTGTCAAATGACCGTTGATCTGTTTGATTTCAAACATGAAGAGCTGCTGGATGAGCTGGAGTATGCGGGTGCGGCTAAGTTTTTTGAAGAGGCTGGCAACGCGGACATCACGCTCTATATCTGATGCAAACAGTTTTGGTTGTTTGACCGAATCTGCCAACAAAAAGCCCGGCTCCGCTGGGCTTTTTGCGTTTTTGGTGTTGAGGCGATTGTGGCATGGATTTGAGTGGGTGTGGGGCACGTAGGATGGAAAAAGGGTGAAATATGGGGTTCATGGTACGAGTTATCTGGATTCGCAGCGCGGGATCGGGTAAAAAGGAAGTTTTTCGGAAATCCCACATTTTGGTGGCACCATGAGCAGAGTGTTGGGTTTGTCCGGTTTGCCTGGGTCAGGTGCCTTTTAATGGGTGAGAGGGTTGGGGATCATGAGCGACAAAGTGAGTTCGATCATGTCCACCTATGGACGCTATCCTGTGGCCTTTGAACGGGGTGAAGGGGTGCGCTTGTGGGACACCAATGGACGGGTCTATCTGGATTTTTTGTCCGGTATCGGTGTAAATAATCTGGGTCACAGTCATCCAACTGTGGTCAAGGCGGTGCAGGAGCAGGTGGCGAAATTAACCCACACCTGTAACCTTTACCGTATTCCCAACCAAGAGGCGCTGGCGGCGCGACTGGTGGCCACCTGTTTTGCCGATCAGGTGTTTTTTAGCAACAGCGGTGCCGATGCCAACGAAGCGGCCATCAAGTTGGTGCGTAAATATATGAAGGATCGCGGCCAGCCGGGCCGCTATGAGATCATTACCGCCACCAACTCCTTTCATGGCCGCACCATGGCCACCCTGACAGCGACGGGACAAGAGAAGGTGCAGTCGGGTTTTGAGCCCTTGGTACCTGGTTTCCGCTATGTGCCCTACAATGATATGGAGGCCATGGAGAAGGCGGTCGGTCCCTATACAGCTGCCATTATGGTGGAGCCGATTCAGGGTGAATCGGGGGTGCGGGTACCGGACGCTGACTATTTAAACCAGCTACGGGCGCTGTGCGACCGCAAGGATATTCTGTTGGTGTTGGATGAGGTTCAATCGGGCATGGGGCGCACAGGCAAAATGTGGGCTTACCAGTGGAGCGATATTGAGCCGGATATTATGACCAGTGCCAAGGCGTTGGCCTCTGGGGTGCCCATGGGGGCCTGTTTGGCCCGGCGTGGGGTAGCGGCGGCGTTTGCGCCGGGTTCCCACGGTTCCACCTTTGGGGGCAATCCTTTGAGTGCGGCGGCGGCGTTGGCTACACTGGACGTGATGTTGGCCCCGGATTTTCTGCCCACGGTGCAGGCCCGGGGTGACTATTTCATGAACGCTCTACGCCAATTGGCACAAGGGCGGCGCATGGTTAAGCAGATCCGTGGTCGGGGCTTGATGGTGGCCATGGAGCTTAATGCACCGGGTGAAGAGGTGGCTTCCATCGCGCTTTCCCGTGGTCTGTTGATCAACTGCTGCATGGGCACGGTATTACGGTTTTTGCCACCACTGGTGGTCTCGGAACAAGAGATTGACCAGGGTTTGGCCATTCTGGGGGAAGTACTCTCCGACCTATTCTAAGTTCGCTCCTGTGTTTTTTGGGGGGAACATCAACGACATGGCGAAGAAGCGGTTATGGGTATTCACAATCAACCAAAGCGGGATCTCTTATCCTTGTTTGATCTGCGGGATGAGGAGTTTACCGTTCTTTTTCAACGGGCGACCACGCTCAAGCGTAAGCTAGAGCGGCACGAACCTGTGCACTCGCTGGATGGCCGTACCTTGGCCATGCTGTTTGAAAAATCCTCTACCCGCACGCGGGTCTCGTTTGAGGCAGGCATGTTTCAGTTGGGTGGTAAGGCGCTCTTTTTGTCATCGCGAGACATCCAATTGGGGCGCGGTGAAGGGGTGAAGGATAGTGCGCGGGTGCTGTCACGCTATGTGGATGGCATAATGGTGCGCACTTTTGATCATGCCAATGTGGAGATCATGGCAGAGTATGCCAGCGTGCCGGTAATCAATGGGTTGACCGATACACTGCACCCTTGTCAGGTTTTGGCGGATATTTTTACTTTTGAGGAGAAGCGTGGTTCGCTCAAGGGTAAGCGGGTCGCTTGGGTGGGGGATGGCAACAATATGGCCAACACCTGGATACAGGCGGCGGTGCGTTATGGTTTTCATTTAACGCTGGCCTGCCCGTTGGGCTATGAGCCCGACGGGGATATACTCTCTGCGGCGCGCAAAGAGCTTGCCGAGCGCGAGGTGGATGCCAGCCTTACCCTGGTACGGGACCCCCGGCAGGGGGTGGATCGGGCTCATCTGGTGACCACCGATGTTTGGACCTCTATGGGGCAGGAGGGGGAGAGCGATACCCGCAAGGCGGTTTTTGCGGCCTATCAGGTGGATAGTGGTTTGATGGCGGCGGCGGATGCCGAGGCGCTCTTTATGCACTGTCTGCCCGCCCATCGTGGAGAAGAGGTGACGGCAGCGGTGTTGGAGGGTTCTCAGTCGGTGGTGTGGGATGAAGCGGAGAATCGTCTGCATGTACAGAAGGCGATTTTGGAATTTTTGATGCTGGGTGGCGTGCCTGCGGAGGCTTAAACTCAAGCATCGTTTAGCGTGGAAGGTGAGACCGATGTCCAACGGTATTGATAAGGTTGTGCTGGCTTACTCGGGGGGTTTGGATACCTCCATCATTTTGAAGTGGCTTCAGGATGAGTATCAGTGTGAGGTGGTCGCTTTCTGTGCAGACCTGGGTCAGGCGGAGGAGTTGGAGCCTGCGCGTGCCAAGGCGGAAAAGTTTGGGGTTAAAGAGATCTACATTGATGACCTCAAAGAGGAGTTTGTGCGGGATTTTGTCTTTCCCATGTACCGCGCCAACACATTGTATGAGGGGGTTTACCACCTGGGTACCTCCATTGCGCGGCCCTTGATTGCCAAACGTCAGATTGAAATTGCCAATGCCACAGGTGCCCAAGCGGTCTCTCACGGGGCGACGGGTAAGGGTAATGATCAGGTCCGTTTTGAGCTGGGTTATTATGCGTTGCGTCCCGATATTCGCGTCATTGCACCTTGGCGGGAGTGGGACTTGACCAGCCGTGACAAGCTGTTTGCGTATGCCGAAAAGCATGGTATTCCGGTCCCCACCGACAAGCGTGGTGAGGTCCCTTACTCGATGGACCGCAACCTGCTGCACATCTCCTTTGAGGGCAAGGCGCTGGAGGATCCATGGGTTGAGCCCGATGAAGAGATGTTTGTCTTATCGGTTTCACCGGAAAAGGCCCCCGATCAGGCCACCTATGTGGAGCTGACCTTCCGCCAGGGCGATTTGGTCGCCATTGATGACCAGGAGATGAGCCCCGCCACGCTGCTGGCCAAGCTCAACCAGTTGGGTGGGCGCAACGGCATTGGTCGCTTGGATCTGGTAGAAAACCGCTATGTGGGCATGAAATCACGGGGAGTTTACGAGACCCCGGGTGGCACCATTTTGGGGGTGGCACACCGTGCGATGGAGTCGCTGACGTTGGATCGTGAAGTGGCCCATATGAAAGATGAGTTGATGCCGCGCTATGCCAAGTTGATTTACAACGGCTACTGGTTTTCGCCCGAGCGGGCCATGTTGCAGACGATGATTGATGCCTCGCAGACCTTTGTTAACGGCAAGGTGCGGGTCAAGCTCTACAAGGGCAATGTGGTTGTGGTGGGGCGCCAATCGGAAAACTCACTGTTTGATCCGGCAATCGCTACCTTTGAAGATGATAAAGGTGCCTATAATCAAGCGGATGCAGATGGGTTTATCAAACTTAATGCGCTGCGCATGCGCATTGCGGCGATGCTGCGCAACGGCCCCAAGGTTTAAGCGTGTAGGCCGGGTGCTGGTGTGGGGGCTCTTTCCCGCACCAGCACCAGCTTGCGGCCCGTGGGCGGGTGGTGTGGTCGCTCGGTCCAGGCCGTGAGGTCGCCAGCCTCAGCCGGATGTGCATCCGGGCAGGTGGGCGACGCCGTAGGTAGCGTGCGGTAGTCGTGGGCCAAGTCACCCCCTAAAAAACTCTGGTGCAGTTGGTCTGTCTGTGTCCCTATCCCTTTTGATTCTCTTTTTTATCGTGCCATATCAACCGTTCTAGGAGTGGTCGCATGTCAGACGGCAAACCCATGGGTAAATTGTGGGGGGGGCGCTTTAGCGAACCCACCAACGCCTTTGTGGAGGCCTTTAGTGCCTCCATCGACTATGACGCCCGTCTTTACCGGCACGATATTCGTGGCTCCATTGCCCACTGCGCCATGCTGGGCCGCCAAGGGATTATTCCCCAGGCGGATGCCGAGCGCATTATTCAGGGGTTGCAGCAGGTACGCGGTGAAATTGACCGGGGCGAGATGCACTACAGCAACGCCTTGGAAGATATCCATATGCATGTGGAGAGCCGCCTTACCGAGATCATTGGGCCGGTGGCGGGTAAATTGCACACCGCCCGTTCCCGCAATGATCAGGTGGCGACGGACTTTCGCCTTTATCTACGGGATGAGTTGGATGCCATTGTGCAAGCCATTCGCACCTTGCAAGGGGGGTTGGTGATGCTGGCCGAGCAGCACGCCCATGTGATCATGCCGGGATTTACCCACATGCAGAGCGCCCAGCCCGTCACCTTTGGCCACCATATGATGGCCTATTATGAGATGCTCAAGCGGGACTATGGGCGGTTTAGCGATATGCGCCCCCGGCTTAACCGTATGCCGTTGGGTTCTGCGGCGCTGGCGGGTACCACCTTTCCGTTGGATCGGGAGAGTGTGGCGCGGGAGCTGGAATTTGATGGTCTGTGTGAAAACTCTTTGGATGCGGTTTCGGATCGGGATTTTGCCATTGAGATGATGGCCGCCTGCGCAACCCTGATGATGCACCTATCCCGTTTTTCTGAAGAGCTGATTTTGTGGAGTGCGCCGGCCTACCGTTTTATACGTCTGCCCGATGCCTTTTGCACCGGTTCCAGCATTATGCCGCAGAAAAAAAACCCCGATGTGCCGGAGCTGGTGCGGGGCAAAGTGGGGCGGGTCTATGGGGCGCTAACCAGTGTGTTGACGCTGATGAAAGGGCTACCCCTGGCCTATAACCGGGATATGCAGGAGGATAAAGAGGCGGTTTTTGATGCCGTGGATACGGTGCGCGCCTGCCTGCGGGTGTTTGGGGATATGGTGCCGGGCATACAGCCCCAGGTGGCAACCCTGCGTGGGGCGGCGGGGGCGGGTTTTGCCACCGCGACCGATCTGGCGGATTATCTGGTGCGTAAGCAGATTCCCTTTCGGGAGGCCCATGAAATTGTGGGCACCATTGTGCGCATGGCCGAGCAGCAGGGGGTGGATCTGGATGGGTTGACTCTGGCTGACCTTCAGTCGGTGGATGGCCGGATTGAGTCCGATGTAACGGCCATTTTATCGGTGGAATCCTCCGTCAATGCCCGCCAAGCCATTGGCGGCACTGCCGTTGCAACGGTACGCACCGCCATTGCCATGGCCAAACAGGAGCTTGCTCTGTAATCCTGCCGCTCTGACAAACACCCCACTCTGGATCAATCCGAGCAGTGATGGATCGACCCAGGGTGGGGGTTTGCCCATACCCCTGGGTGCCTGCCTGCTCTATCCCGCTCAAGACGCCTAGACCCGCACGCCTGAAACAACGTATAACAGAGCTTTACCTGACGGATTGGGCTGTCGAGAGCGGCCACCCCAGCGGAGAAGATTTCCATGCGCAGATGGTTAATAGCGGTGATCACCCTAGTGGTCCTTTATGGATGTGGTTATAAAGGGGATCTTTATCTCCCCGATGAGTCCTCGACGAGCAAAAAAGAGCAGAAGCGCTAGCGTTTGCTGGGGCGTTGAGCCAACACGCCTAGGGCCTGGAAAAAGGGTGTGATGCGGCGGCTTGGCCCATGGCACGCTCACCATAGGGGGGAGTCTGCACCCTATGGCTCAGGCGAGAGGCTTGCTGAGTACAGAGGGTGTGCCACGACACTCGCGATTTTAGCCCTAGATGGGGTGTGATGATGGACTATTTTCACTATCAAGATGACCAACTTTTCTGTGAAGAGGTGGCTTTAGAGCAGATCGCGCAAGCGGTGGGAACCCCCTTTTATTGCTATTCAGAGCGAACCTTGTTGCACCATTTACAGGTGTTTCAGCAGGCTTTCGCCAGCCAAGATAGCCTGATCTGTTATTCGGTTAAGGCTAACAGCAATCTGGCTGTGTTGGATGCTTTGGCCAAACAGGGTGCGGGTTTTGATATTGTCTCGGGGGGCGAGTTGGAGCGGGTACGGCGGGTTGGCTGTCCTGGCGAGCGGGTGGTTTTTTCTGGTGTGGGCAAAAGCCGGGCGGAGATTCAGGCCGCTTTGGCCTATGGCGTGCGCATGTTTAATGTGGAGTCGATCCCCGAACTACAGCGCATTCAAGAGGTGGCGCTGGCCATGGATGTGGCGGCCCCGGTGACGCTGCGCATTAATCCCGATGTGGACCCCAAAACCCACCCCTATATCTCCACCGGCTTGAAACGCAATAAGTTTGGTATTCCCTTTGGGGAGGCGGTGGCGGTCTATCAGCAGGCGGCGCAGATGAGCCATGTGCAGGTGGTGGGGCTGGATTGTCACATCGGTTCGCAGCTGACCCAGCTCTCTCCCTTTGTGGATGCCCTCAAGCGGGTGATGGTATTGATTCAGGCGCTCAAGGGCCACGGTATTGAGATTAAAAATCTGGATCTTGGTGGTGGTTTGGGCATCCCCTATGAGGATGGCGATACCCCGCCCAGCCCGGCGGAGCTGGCCGCAGCCCTGCTGGAGCAGTTGGATGGCATGCCGGTGACGGTGATATTAGAGCCTGGGCGTGCCATTGTGGGGAATGCCGGGGTGTTGGTGACGCGGGTGGAGTATGTGAAAAAGGGCGAGCAGCGCCACTTTGTGATTACCGATGCCGGTATGAACGATCTGCTGCGGCCTGCCATCTACAACGCCTACCATGGGGTGATTCCCTTGCAGCGCAAGTTTGACCGTGAGGAGCAGGTGGTGGATGTGGTGGGGCCAATCTGTGAGACCGGTGATTTTTTTGCGCGGGATCGCTATTTGAGTGAGGTGTATCAGGGCGAACTGCTGGCGGTGCGCTCGGCGGGGGCCTACGGTTTTGTGATGAGCAGCAACTACAACACCCGCCCACGGGTGGCGGAAGTGTTGGTGCGTGGGGATCGCTACGCGGTGGTGCGCAAGCGGGAGAGCGTGGCGCAGCTGTTGGAGAATGAGTCCCTGTTTGAGGATGCCTGACCGTGGGTGAACGCTTTATTAAAATGCACGGCCTGGGCAATGATTTTGTGGTGTTGGATCACCTGGAGAGCCCTCGTGAATTAAGCCCCCAGGAGGCCCGCTTTTGGGCCGACCGGCGGCGCGGCGTGGGGTGTGATCAGGTGGTGCAGCTCCTGCCCGGCGTCGAGGGGGGAGATGCCCAGATGCGCATCTATAACCCGGATGGCTCCCGGGCGGAGATGTGCGGTAATGCCATGCGCTGTGTGGGTCTCTATCTGCATGAGCAGCGGGGGATGGCGGCGGCCTTGGCGGTGGAGACGCTGGCGGGGATCATGCGCCCACAGGTGACGTCGGCCTTGGCCATTACGGTGGATATGGGTCGGCCCCAATGGGCAGGGCGGGCGATTCCGCTGGACCAGGATGGGGAGATGATTGACGCACCGCTGGAGGTTGGCGGGCAGAGCTACCGCATGACGGCGCTCTCCATGGGCAACCCCCATGGGGTGGTGCGGGTCGCGGATGCCGAAGGGTTTGAGCTGGCCAAGGTGGGGCCTTTGGTGGAGCACCATGCGCTGTTTCCCAATCGGATTAATTTTGAGGTGGTGCAGGTGCTCAGCCGGTCGCGTATCCGCATGCGGGTATGGGAGCGGGGGGCGGGTATCACCCCGGCGTGTGGCACTGGGGCCTGTGCGGCGGCGGTGGCCTGCATGCGGCAGGGTTGGGTGGAGCGCGACTGTACGGTGGTGCTGGATGGGGGTGAGCTACAGATTGTTTGGTTGGAGAGTGATCGGGTAATGATGAGCGGGCCCGCGACAGAGGTCTTTCGGGGTGAGCTGGTGGGGCTACCCGCTGGGTTTTAGCAGACCAAGGTAGGGGGTTGTGCCCTGGGGTTGGTGGCGCGGGCATGGGGCGGCGCAACGGGGCAGCGGCGTTGGTTTGCGGTGGTTGGAAGGGGAAAATTGGAGAGCATGAACCGGACAAGGTAGTGTTTGGGGGCCGCTCTACTCACGCTGTTGGTGAAGGGGTTGGCCGTGCGGGCGCCTCTTCGATAATTTCACGCCATGTTGGAGCCGATTCCATGCAGTTCATCGATCTAAAAACCCAGTATCTCGCTTATCAGGCTGAGATTGACGCCGCCATGAAGGATGTGGTGGATACGGTGCGTTTTATTAATGGCCCTTGGATTGGCGACCTGGAGCGGGACCTGGCCGCTTTTGTGGGGGTCAAGCATGCCATTGGGGTCTCTTCGGGCACCGATGCTCTGCTGGCGCTGTTGATGTCCTGGGGCATTGGCCCTGGGGATGAGGTGATTACCACCGCCTTTACCTTTATTGCCACGGCGGAGGTGATTGCTTTGGTAGGGGCCAAGCCGGTGTTTGTGGATATTGAGCCCGACACCCTGAATATTGACCCGGTTAAGGTGGAGGCGGCCATAACCCCCAACACCAAGCTTATTCTGCCGGTTTCGCTGTATGGTCAGTGTGCCGACTATGTGGCGCTCAATGCCATTGGTGCCAAGTATGGTATCCCTGTGTTGGAGGATGCCTGTCAATCCTTGGGTTCCAGCTTTCAGGGCAAGCGCTCCTGTGCGCTGACCGAGGCGGCGGCGACCTCCTTTTTTCCGGCCAAGCCGTTGGGCTGTTTTGGGGATGGGGGCATGGTCTTTACCGACAATGACGAGCTGGCCGAAAAGGTGCGCCAAGTTAAAGATCATGGTCAATCGGCCCGCTATCAACACGGCTTTTTAGGCATCAATGGACGTCTGGACTCCATTCAAGCGGCGGTATTGGGGGCCAAGCTGCCCCACTTCCAGGATGAGATTGACGCCCGTCAGCGCATTGCCAACCGCTATATCGAGGGGTTGCAGGGCCATGTGCAGACCCCCATTATTCGTGCGGGTAATATCAGCGTGTTTGCCCAGTTTACCGTGCGGGTTGCCAACCGCGACGCCGTGCAAAAGGTGATGGGGGAGCATGGGGTGCCGACAGCGGTACACTACCCCATTCCACTGCCGCATCAGCCGGTCTTTAAGGCCATCCGCGCCAAGAGTGGCGAAGCGGAGCCCTGCTTCCCTGAGTCGGAGAAGGCCGCAGCAGAGGTGATGAGTCTGCCCATGCACCCATTCTTGAGCGAGGCGGATCAAGATAAGGTGGTGGAGACCCTCATCCAAGCGGTTAAGGGCGCATAGAGCGGTTAGGGTGGCTCGGTACCGGTTGGTGCCGAGCCCCTCATTTGAGGGGGGGCCTGGCTGGCTCCATCCATCGCCACCGCCGCCCCGCCCGCGCATCAACCACCTTGTCCCGCCCTGGGAGCTTTTCCCACCCATGTATGCCCTGGTTGCTCTTACCGGCGCACGTGACGCCTCGTTTTCTTATAAAATTCCTGCTGAGCTGGCCGATGGGTGTCACCCGGGTTATCTGGTGTTGGTGCCGGTGGGCAATAGCCTGCGTACCGGGGTGGTGTGGGCGTGCAGTGCCACCCCCCAGTGGTGCGAGGGGGAGCTGAAAGAGATTGAAGAGGTGCTCAGTGATGAGTCGCTGCTGGATGATGAGCTGCGGCAGCTGCTGAACTGGATGATCCGCTACTACCATCAACCCGCCGGTGCGGTGATTACCGCCGCCTTGCCGGGCCACCTGCGCTACGACCGTAAACAGCGCATCCGTTGGAACCCCGCCGCAGACCCAACCACCCTGGCCCAACAGCCCGCAGCGCTGCAAGCCATCGCCACCGCCCTGCAAAAGCGCAGCAATGGCCTGACCGAGGAGACCTTGGCGCGGAATCATGGCCGCCGGGGGCTGAGCCGCCGTTTAAAGCAGTTGGAGATGGCGGGCTATATCCTGACCGAACAGAGTTGGAACGCCCGGCATACGGCCACGGAGGCGGCGGAGAGCCCTACGTCGCGGGTGATGCAGGCGGCCCCGCCGCTCAATGAGCAGCAACAGCAGGCGGTGGGTCAGTTGGTGGCGGCGCTGGAGGCTCAACACTTTGCGGCCTTTTTGCTGGATGGCGTGACCGGCTCGGGCAAGACCGAGGTCTATTTTCGTGGGGTGGAGCACTGTTTGGCCCAGGGTAGGCAGGCGTTGCTGCTGGTGCCAGAGATCGCCTTGACGCCGCAGTTGATCCAGCGCTACGAGGCCCGTTTTCATGAAAATCTGGCGGTCTTTCACTCCGAGATGAGCGCCGCCCGCCGCTATCGCGATTGGCAACGTGCCAAGAGTGGCGCAGCACGGGTGGTGATTGGGGCGCGTAGTGCCCTGTTTGCCCCCTTTGCCAAGCTGGGGCTGATTGTGGTGGATGAGGAGCATGAGGGCTCCTACAAGCAGGAGGAGGGGGTGCCCTACAACGCCCGTGACATGGCGGTGGTGCGGGCGCGTATGAACCAAGCGGTCTTGGTGTTGGGCAGCGCGACCCCCTCGATGGAGAGCCTCTACAATGCCCAGCAGGGGCGTTATCACCACCTGCACCTCACCCAGCGGGCCACCGGGGTTGCCCTGCCCCCGGTGCAGGTGATCAATCTGGCGGATAAAAAAAATTTGCAAGGGCTGCCCTTTGGCACCCTGTTGAGCCATCCCCTGCGGCAGGCGATGCAGCAGGTGTGGCAGGCGGGTAAACAGAGTCTGCTGTTTCTCAATCGGCGTGGTTTTGCCCCGGCCATTTTATGTAATTTATGTGGGATCACGGTGAGTTGTCCCAACTGTTCGGTGGCGCTTACCCTGCACAAAGGGGCGGCCAAGTTGGTGTGCCACTATTGTGACCATGTGCAGGGGGTGCCGGATCTGTGCCCCAACTGCAAGCAGTTGGGGTTGATTCAGTTTGGGCCGGGCACGGAGCGCTTGCAGTTGGAGGTAGAGAGCTGTTTTCCCGAGGCACGGGTGGCCCGTTTGGACCGGGATGCGGTGGCTCAAAGCGGCGCCATGGAACGTATTCTCAAGCAGTTTCATGAGGGGCAGATTGATATTTTGGTGGGCACGCAGATGGTAGCCAAGGGGCACCATTTTCCCCGTTTAACGCTGGTGGGGGTGGTCTTGGCGGAGACCACCTTGAGCATGCCCGATTTTCGGGCAGCGGAGCGCACTTTTCAGCTTATTACCCAGGTCGCGGGGCGGGCGGGCCGCGAGGCAGAGGTGGGGCAGGTCTATGTCCAGAGCTTTGATCCTGCCCACTATGCCATTCAGGCGGCCATGGCCCATGATGCCGACCGCTTTGCCGATGCGGAGTTTGGTTTTCGTCAATTGGTGGGGTATCCCCCCTTTAAGCGCATGGCGGTGCTGCGTTTTTCCACCCCCAATGTGCAAGAGGGTGGGCATTTTATCCATGAGCTGCGGCGCTTGGTGCCGGATCAGCCGGGGGTGGTGGTGTTGGGTCCCGCCCCGGCCCCGTTGTTTAAGCTACGCAACCGTTTTCGCTGGCAGTTGATGATTAAGGCCGAGACGGTGCAGGGGGTACACGCCATGGTCAGCCAACTGCTACAGATTGCCCAGCCCATGGCGGGCCGCAAAATCCGCGTGGATGTGGACATCGACCCCTACGGTTTTGTGTAGGGTGGGAGAATAGGCTGGGCCAGCGGAGCGGGTTTGGTTTGTGGCCATAAAAACAGCGCCCGGGTCACGGGACGCGGGCGCTGTTTTTATGGCGTAAGCCGCGAGGTTGGTTCCCGCTTAGGCTGGAACGTAGGGGCGGCCATTGATCTCTTCAAAAATCTCATGCACATGCATGATACGGTCATGGCGGGTGGCATTGGTGCCGGTAAAGACCAGCCCCTTTTGCATATCCCCCTGCTGGGCGAGGTGCAGCGCCTCGGCAATGCAGAAGGTCTCTTTATCATCCCGGCAGCGGCAGTGCTCCAGGCAGGTGGCAATACACTTCATACCCACCTCTTCACCACGGAACAGATCATTGGTAAAGTTGGTGCTCAGTGCCCGCCCCGGCAGACCAGCTGGGGAGTCGATAATCACCACATCCCCCTCTTTAGAGTCGATAAAGGACTGTTTAAAGCTGTCTGCCGCATCGCACTCATAGGTGCAGATAAAGCGGCTGGCCATCTGTACCCCTTTGGCCCCCAGCGCAAACATGGCATCAATGTCCTGGCGGTCCCAGATACCCCCCGCAACGATGATGGGAATATCCCCGCCATACTCCTGCTGGGACCACTCGGCCAGTTGGGGCACCACCACCTCAGAGCTGTGTTCCGCGCCATACAGTTGATCGCGGGAGACCCCCAAATGCCCACCGGCCTTGTTAGGATCTTCAAACACAAAGGCATCGGGCAGGCGCTGATAGGTCTTTAACCAGCGCTTGGCCAGCAGTTTACCCGCCCGTAAAGAGGAGATAATGGGGACCAAGGCGGTTTTGGGATAGTCGGCGGCAAACTCCGGCAGGCGCAGCGGTAGCCCCGCCCCAGAGATAATCATATCCGCGCCACACTCAACCGAGGTACGTACCATCGCCTCATAATCGCGAATGGCCACCATGCAGTTGGTACCGATGACACCATGGGGGGATTTTTCCCGCGCCCACTGGATCTCATCGGTCAACGCCTTGATGTTGGCTTTGTAATAGTCCCGTCCCTTTTTGTAGTACTTGGAGGCTAGGGAGAGGGCCACTGTGGCAATAATGCCACCGCCCCCGGCATTGGCCACCGCAGCGGCCAAATTGTGCGCAGAGACGCGCACGCCCATGCCACCCTGGATGATGGGGACAGGTAAGGTGTGTTCGCCAATCCGAAGAGATGGCAAAGGGGAATAAGTCGTCGGTGCGTTCATGGACCCATTTTATACCGGAATAACCGTAACCACACAACTGCTTACGGTGGTGATACCCTGGGAAAAACCAACACCACATCGCAAAAAGGCGTTCAGCCGTATAGAAAATTCCCTAACGGCTTAAAAGGACATTTTAGCCATGGATGAAAAGCACTCCCTCCCTTTTGCCCTCTTTTTTTAGACCTGTCCAATCCACCAAGGGTTGCAAGGGGGGGTGATTTAAAGTGTTCCCCCTTGCATCCTTTGGTGTGCTTGCATAAAGGTTATGCCCAACTTGCCCAAGCGGGTTTGGTTACCTGCAAGGGGGTTTGCCCCAGCATCAGCGGTTTACCCGACTCCCAATCAGAAACGCGAATAATGGCCAAGGCTTCACCGCCAGCGGGGGAGATGCTGGTAAGGTGACCGGCCTCTTTATCCTCGCCCACCGAGATAATATCACCCAGCTTGGGGGATGCCGCCTCTTGCCAGCGGACCTGGAACAGACGTTTTTTGAGGGTGCCCCGATGGTGGGTGCGGGCGGTGGTCTCCTGCCCCACATAGCAGCCCTTGGTAAAGTCCACCCCTTGCATCTCCAGAAAACCTGCCTCTAGGGGCAGGGTGATGTCGGCCTCCAGATCGTTGCCGCCACGGGGCAGGGCCTGGGCCACACGGTAGCTCTCCCAAGCGTGGAAGCCCACGGGAGTGGCTTGGGCCGCTTGCAGACGCTCCCACAAATTGGGCAGTTGCGCCTGTTCGGCCACCAAGCGCCAGCCGAAGGCGGCATGGCGGGGATCTTTTAACACCAGCACGCCGGCCTCTGGGGCAACGGTGGTGCCGGGTTCTTGGTTGGCAAAGTCAATATCGGCATAAAGCCGAGTCAATACCTGTGGGGCTTGGGGGCCGGTCACGATTAAGCTGCCCAATGTTGTGCTGGCATCGCTCACTTTGGCTTTGGCCCGTAGCAGATACATGGACAGCCGACCAATCAGATTTTGAATGCCTGGCTCGGTGAGCAGCAGTAGGCGCGGGTTTTCGTCCATCTGCTGTTCCGCGATGATAAAATCCCAGAGATAACGGCCTTGGGGGGTGAGCAGCCCCGCATAGATGGCGCATTCCGGCGTCACCCGTTTGATCTGATTGGTGATTAATCCAGAGAGAAAATCTTTACGCTCATCCCCGGTAATGGTGGCGACACCGGTGTGGCTCCAGTCCACCAAGGCGGCCCCCTGGGCCAGTGCGGCATGCTCTTGCGCGGCATCGCTAAAGGTCATCACAACCTTGCAACCACGCTCTTCACCCCACTGCGAAACTTGATTAAAATGGTGTTCAAGCAGACTCACGACAAAAACTCCCTTGTCAATTTCCCTACACCGTCCTCACAATGCAGACTTATGGAACTCTACAAGGTTCCCGACTCTCAAAGCGAGACTTCCTGAACATCAGGCTGCATAATCCCTGATTTGGAAGCGTTCGGGCCACGCCCTGCCCTGATTTTTTGGATCAGGTGTAGCGCTGGCGTCACCCTGACATTCAGCATGCCCGGTTCTCCCCCCGTGTGGAGATCCTGCCGGTCTGTAAGAGGACTGGAAGCGACCTTACCCCTACGGGTACACGTTTGCAAAATGCTAAAAACGCAGATGGAGAAAGAGTATAATGAGCGCATTTCGTGCCCAATGGGTCAAAGGTCGTAGCGGTAATGTTACCCAATTGCACTATGCCCGCAAGGGTGAGATCACGCCAGAGATGGAATATGTCGCGATGGCCGAGGGCATAAGCCCCGAAACCGTGCGGGATGAGGTGGCTCGGGGGCGTATGGTGATCCCCGCCAATGTGAACCATCCCGAGGTTAAACCCATGGCCATTGGTATTGCCTCGCGGTGTAAAATTAATGCCAACATCGGGAACTCGCAGATCTCCTCTGGTTTGGATGAGGAGGTGAAAAAACTCACCGACTCCATCAAATACGGTGCCGATACGGTGATGGATTTGAGCACCGGGAAAAATATCAAAACCATCCGCAATGCCATTTTGCGCCATTCGAGTGTGCCCATTGGCACGGTGCCCATCTACGAGGTGATTGAGCGGGTCTCCGATGTGAAGGATCTGACCCCAGAGATCATTTTGCAGGTGATCGAGGAGCAAGCCAAGGAGGGGGTGGACTATATGACGGTCCACTGTGGCGTGTTGATGCATGTGCTACCCATGGTGGCTTCGCGCATTACCAAAATCGTCTCCCGGGGTGGGGCCTTGATGGCTCAATGGATGCTGCACCATCAGCAGGAGAACCCCCTCTACACCCATTTTGACCAGCTGTTAGAGATCTGCAAACGCTATGATGTCACCCTCTCTTTGGGGGATGGCTTGCGCCCTGGCTGTCTGCACGATGCCTCGGACGAAGCGCAGTTTGCCGAGCTCAAGGTGCTGGGTGAGCTGACCAAACGGGCCTGGGCGCAGGATGTGCAGGTGATGATTGAGGGGCCTGGCCATGTGCCCATGGATCAGATCGCCATGAATATGCAAAAGGAGCGGGAGCTGTGTCACGAGGCCCCTTTCTATGTGTTAGGTCCGTTGGTGACAGATATTGCGGCGGGTTACGACCACATTGCGTCGGCCATTGGTGGGGCGATTGCGGCGTGGGAGGGGGCCTCCATGCTCTGTTATGTTACCCCCAAGGAGCATTTGGGGCTGCCCAATGCCGAGGATGTGCGGGCGGGCATTATCGCCTATAAAATCGCCGCCCATGCGGCGGACATTGCCCGTCACCGACCCGGGGCGCGGGATCGGGATGATGAGATGAGCCGTGCCCGGTTTGGGTTTGATTGGAACCGTCAATTTGAGCTGGCGCTGGATCCTGAGCGTGCCCGTGAGTATCACGATGAAACCCTGCCTGAGGATGCGCATAAATCGGCGGAGTTTTGCTCCATGTGCGGTCCCCGTTTTTGTGCCTATAAGCTTTCGCAAGAGGTGGATGCCAAATCCAAGGAGATTGCCGCCAAGTTTGTTCCGGGTTTTTGTCCCAGTGATAAGGCTGCGGGCGAGCAAGGCCAGGCGTTGCCTCAGTCTGTTGGTAAATAAGCTGGAAATGAAAAGGGTTGGTGGGTGATGCGCCAACCCTTTTCCTCTCACATGCTCCAGATCTCGATCCCCCTTTATCATCCCGATTTGACGGTGCAGGACCGTGCTGCGGTCATGCAGGCGCTTACCCTCCCATGGCAGGACGCCGCCGCACTCAGCGCGTTGGAGAGCGGTTGGAGCCAGCAGTGGGGGCGAGCGGTGGTGGCGTTTGCCGATGCCCAGCAGGCCATAGGGGCATTGCTGCGGTTATGGGGATGGCGGCGGGGGGATGCGCTGGCGCTCTCCCCCTTGGCGGATCGGGTGTGGGGCGAAGCGTTGCAGCAGCACGGCCTGTGGCCGGCCTGGTTGGATGTGGAGCCCCAGAGCGGTTTGGTGCAGGGTGAGCCCCTGGGCTTGGCGGGGTGTGCGGGTGGTTTGGTGGGGTGGCTACACGGCGGTTTTGGTGGGGTGCCAGAGCGTGGAGCGGCGCAGAGCGGGGCGGTCTCTTTGATGGTGATGGACCATATGCCGCTGGCACAGATCGCCGACGATGCCCTTGGTTTGCTGCATTTGGGTCCCAATGGACCCTTGCAGGGGGCGGGCATTACCTTAATTGCGGCTACCCATAACCAGCAAGCGGCCAAGTTGCGGGAGCTGCGTGGGCAAGCGCTCCCTTCGCGGGGGGCGGTGGCCTTGGCCATGAGCCAGTTTCACCAGCGTCACGCTTTATTTGCGCGGCGGGCCGAGGTCGCGGCGCGGTATGGGGCACTGTTACGACCACGGGGGCGGTTTGGTTTGCCTCAGGGGTGGGCCTATTGGAGCCGTTATCCACTCAGTTTTGAGGATGAAGTGGCGGCGCAGGGGTTGGCTGAATTTTTGGGTCGGACGGGCATTGGCGGCATGCTGGGTGGGCCTCTGCCGCCCATTCATAGCGGGCCGGGCTTGCGGGGGTGGTCGGCGCGGACGCTGTTGCTGC
Source organism: Magnetococcus marinus MC-1 (assembly GCF_000014865.1). Taxonomy (NCBI): domain Bacteria; kingdom Pseudomonadati; phylum Pseudomonadota; class Magnetococcia; order Magnetococcales; family Magnetococcaceae; genus Magnetococcus; species Magnetococcus marinus. The sequence goes on along the minus strand of NC_008576.1, from coordinate 4,686,465 downwards.
CCTGTTATGCCGCCTTGGGGGAGGCCGCGCAAAAGCGGGTGATTAACCGTGTTCACCGCTGGCTGGAGCGCAGCTAAACAGGGAGACACGGAAGGTATGCCTGTGAACCCCGCTCAGTAGGGGGGCACAGGGACGGGTTGGCACCCCAAGGCGTAAGATGGGGAGGCACCCTTCCCCATCAAACCCGCTTGAGCGGTCGCGTCGACTCCCCAGATATTGGGGTTCGTGGCGGCGCTTGGGGGATTAGGCGACCACCCCATAGGTGTCGCGATAGCCTTTAATATGGGGCATATGTTCGGCCAGATCGGCTTCTTGTTCCAGCAGCGCCACCAGATCGCTTAGGGATGCGATGGCAATCACGGGGACGGCAAAGGTCTGCTCAATCTCCTGAATGGCCGAGAGGGCGCCCTGTCCACGCTCCTGCCGGTCCAAGGCGACCGTGACGCCAGCCAGTTGTGCCCCGGCCCGTTCAATCAGTGCTACCGACTCGCGCACCGAGGTTCCGGCGCTGACCACATCATCAATCACCATCACCCGACCGTGTAGGGGGGCACCAACCAAAACCCCGCCCTCGCCATGATCCTTGGCCTCTTTACGGTTGTAGGCAAAGGGGGTCTCTCGGCCATGGCGCTCCGCCAGTGCCATGGCTACGGCGGTAGCTAAGGGAATGCCTTTGTACGCCGGACCAAAAAGCAGATCAAATTCAGGACCTTGTTCGGCTAATGTATCGGCATAAAAAGCGGCCAGTTTGGACATTAAGGCGCCGGTATTAAATAAACCGGCATTAAAAAAATAGGGGCTTAACCGCCCAGCCTTGGTCTTAAAGGTACCAAACCGCAACACCTCTGCGGCCAGTGCAAAACGTAAAAAGTCGATCCGCCGCTGCTGATTCATCGCCACCCACCTTTGTCTGCTGGAGATCCAGAGCCGTACGCTACCCCTTGCTCATACGCCCCGTACTGATAATATAAACACCCATATGCTGGTTTGGTGGATCATTTATGCCACACCTGCACGGATGCATAACCCTTTTTGGGGTGTTGGGTGCGCCATTGTAGCCCCATCTCCTGTTTTGGGTCGAGCCTCAGCTACAAGGATTGGCAAAAAGCCATGTCGGACACCCCGCCTACCAAAAATGAACGCTACGCCATTGACGCCCGTCATGTGGTGATCTCCCTGGTGCTGTTGGTACTGGTGGTGTGGTCCCAATATGTGCTCTGGTTTGGTCAACAGGGTATTGTGGCTTGGCGCCACACCAGCCAGCAGCTGGATGCTACAAAAAAAGAGATCGAAAAGGTCTCTGCGCGCATAGAAAAACGCAAACGCGAGATTATTTTGGTAAAAAGAGAGGCAACCATTCTGGAAGAGGTGGCCCGCCGCAATCTTGGCTTGGTCTATCCCGATGAGATAATCTTCGTATTTCCAGATAGTTCTAAAGATGACAAAAAAAAATCCACAAAGGATCAAGATGCACCCTTGCAATCCGAATAAAAAGGATTATATTAGCAGATCAATCACCGTGGATAACGGAGAGTGCAGAAAGTCGGCTTAGCCGACTTTTTTTGTTATTTGCTCTCATTTAGCCTCCTCTTCCTGCGGAAATGGGCGGCTTATGGAGCATGGTATTACCGGTCTTAAGTGACCAAAAAAACCCGAACCGATCGCCGCTTATGTCCGATATTGCACAAAAGGTTGAAGCGTTGGCCATACAGGCCGCCAAGACCGAAGATTGTGAAGTGGTCGAGGTTATCTACCGTCGCGAAGGCGGCGTCTACGTAGTGCGGGTTGCTGCCGATAAACTGCCCGATGATCAAGGCCAAGAGCGCCACATCTCACTGGATGAGTGTGGTAGCATCAGCCGCCAGATCTCCAGTCTGCTGGATGTTCATGATGTCATCCCCAATGCATACCATCTGGAGGTCTCCTCGCCGGGCATTGAACGGCCTTTAATTAAGGATGGTGACTTTACACGCTTTGCTGGCAAGCTGGTGGAGATACGCACCTACCAACCTATGGATACCGAATCTGGGCCACGTAAAAAATTTCGTGGTACCCTGCTTGGTCTGCAAGAGGCAATGGTGGTGGTAGCCGAAGCCAATGGTGAAGTGCGTATACCCTGGGAACAAGTCGCGAAGGCCCATCTGACCTTCGATTTTTGAAGACGTGGAACGTACCGGCAATGACAGTTGAAATTTTACAGGTAGCCGATCAGGTTGCGCGGGAAAAGGGTATTGATCGCAAGGTTGTGATCGAAGCCATGGAGAGTGCCATTCAGACCGCTTCGCGCAAGAAGTATGGTGCCAATAAAAATATTCAGGCCCGCTTTGATCCCAAATCTGGAGAGTTTCAACTAAACCAGCTGCGTGAAGTGGTGGACCTGGACCAGGATGAAGATCTGGATTTTGATGAGGATATCCATATCTCCTTGGAAAAGGCGTTGACTATGAACCCAGAGGCGGTGCCCGGCGACTTTATTGCCGAGCAGCTGCCCCCCATGGAGTTTGGCCGCATCGCCGCACAGACCGCCAAGCAGGTGATTGTGCAAAAGGTGCGTGACGCCGAGCGTGAGCGCATTTTTGAAGAGTATGCGGATCGTCAAGGCGAGATGGTCAACGGTCTGGTTAAGCGGGTTGAGCGCAATAACATTCATGTGGATCTGGGTCGTACCTCGGGCTTTTTGCCTCATGAAGAGCAGCTGCCCCGTGAACATTACCGCCCGGGCGACCGGATACGTGCCTTTATTAAAGAGGTGCGCGAAGTAACCCGTGGTCCGCAAATTATTCTTTCGCGCACCCATCCCCAAATGGTGGTACGCTTGTTCGAGATGGAGGTCCCCGAGATCTACGACGGCATTGTCGAGATTAAGGCGGTTGCGCGTGATCCGGGTCATCGTAGTAAAATCGCTGTACGTTCCAATGATGCCCATGTGGATCCTGTTGGGGCCTGTGTGGGGATGCGTGGCTCCCGTGTGCAGAGTGTGGTGACGGAGCTGCAAGGGGAGCGCATTGATATTATTGAGTGGTCCCACGACCCCGCCGTGTTTGTGTGTAACGCCCTAGCCCCGGCTGAGGTGGTTAAGGTGGTGGTGGACGAGGAGGATCGCAACATCAAGGTGGTGGTGGATGAAACCGCCCTCTCCTTGGCCATTGGTCGGCGTGGTCAAAACGTGCGTTTGGCATCGGAGCTGACGGGATGGCGCATTGATATTATTACCGAGCAGGAAGAGCGTAACCTACGCGAAGAGATGTTTGGTGAGCTGCAACAGACCTTCATGAAGGATTTGGATCTGGGTGAAGAGGTGGCGGCTGTCTTGGTCAACGAAGGTTTTACTTCGGCGGAAGAGGTGGCCTATGTGCCCCTGAACGAGCTGACCAGCATCGAGGGTTTTGATGAAGAGATTGCGCAAGAGTTGCGCAACCGGGCCCGGGATACACTGCTGCAACAGGCGTTACAGACCGAAGAGCGCAAGGCCGAGCTGCACATTGACGAGCGTTTGGCGCAGTTGGGTCTGTTGACCGATGATGCTCTGATTGCGTTGGCTGAAAAAAATGTTAACACCCTGGATGATTTGGCCGATCTGGCTACCGATGAATTGGTGGAGATGTTCGACGGTGAGCTGACGACTGAGGATGCCGAAACCTTGATCCTGGGAGCCCGCCGTGCGGCTGGATGGTTTGATGACGAGGAAGAAACCGCATAACCATCGGGGCAAGGATAAGGTTTTAACGGGCGATGCACCCCTGATGGGGAACCATCGCACCTGCATGGTGACACGGCGCACGGCGGATGCCCAATTGCTGATACGCTTTGTCGCGGATCCAGCGGGTATGTTGACCGAGGATCTATCTGGCCGTTTGCCGGGGCGTGGTGTGCATGTTATGCCAGAGCCGCAAACGGTTAGGCAGCTACTGAAACGCCGGGGTGGCTTGGTTAAGTTGGCTGCGGTAGCCATCCAGGTGCCGGAAGTTGAGCTGTTACTGGCCCGCATTGAGGCGGGGTTGCAGCGGCGCTTGAGTGATGCTTTGGGTCTGGGGCTGCGGGCAAGTGGTGTGGTCTTAGGCATGAGAGAGTTGGAAGAGTCGGTGGGTCGTGGTGAGCGTCCCCTGATTTTGATGGCGGCGGATACCGCAGCCAATAGCCGGGAAAAAGTGTTGCGTTTGGCGCAACGCCCAGCGCGGGAAGGGGGCAAAGCCCTGACCTGCTGGGAAGTGATGGATCGGGACCGCATAGGCGCTGCCTGTGGCAAAGGGCCGGTCGCGGTAGCAGGTATTCTGGACCCAGGCGTCCGAAAGCGCGTCGCCCAGGATGCTTGGCGTTGGCTTGCATGGACAGGCCATATACCGCAAATGGAAGAACAAACGGACGAGTTGGAGTAGTATCTTGAGCGACAATAAACCCAGCGAAGGCGACAATAAACTGCAGCTGAAAGCGCCACGCCGTATCGTGCTCAAGAAGACGGTGGAAGGCAGCTCGATCAAGCAGAACTTCGCCCATGGCCGTAGCAAGAGCGTTGCGGTTGAAGTACGCCGGAAGAAAACCTTCTTAAAGCCTGGTAGCAAGGAGGGTGGTTTCCTGATTGATCAGGAGAAGCCCGAAGAGATCGAAGAGAAGAAGGAGGCTCCAAAGTCGCCTAAGCGCGGTGAGGAGCGCCATATTCTGCGTCCCTTAACACCTGAAGAGATTGAGGCCAAGCAGAAAGAGCTGGAGGCCAAACGTCAGGCTGAAGAAGAGGCGGCCCGTCAGAAGGCCGAGCAAGAGGCCGCTCGCCAAAAGCAAGAGGCCGAAGCCGCCCGTCGAAAAGCCGAGCAAGAGGCCGCTCGCCAAAAGCAAGAGGCCGAAGCCGCCCGTCGAAAAGCCGAAGAAGAGGCCGCTCGTGCTGCGGCTGCTGCGCCTGCCGCTCCTGTGGCAGCGCCGGCAGAGGCTGCTCCAGCGGTACCTGTTGCGGTTGCAGAGCCCGTCGTTGTTGCGCAGCCTGCCCCAGAGGCGCCTGCCCCAGTTGTGGAAGAAGAGATGGTGGAAGCCAAGCCCCTCCCAGCCGCAGCGCCAGCGGCACCCAGTGCACCGGTTAGGCTTTTGCACCAGCCTGTTGAGGAGGAGCCCAAGCGCAAGCTCTCCAAGGCCCAGCGTGAGGAGATGGCGCGCCGCAAGACCGAAGATTTGGTCAGCAAGCGTCTGAACCAGTTGGAAGAGCTGCGGGAGCAGAAACGTAAAGAGGATGCCCGTAAAGAGGCCGAGGTTGCGCTGGCTAAAAAAGAGAAGCCCGTTGTGGCGGCCACAGCGGCGGCCGCAGCAGAGGTGGTTGCCGGTCGTACCCCGCGTGAAGATTCGGCCGGAGAGCCCTTTTCGGCTGGCCGTCGCAAGAATAAAAAATATCAGGACAATGAGGATCGTTTGCAGCAGCCACGGGGCAAAAGCCGTCGCCGCAAGCCCTTTAAGTCCGAGATGCAAGCCCCCGCGCCTGTATATCGTGAGGTCACCATTCCGGAGACCATTACGGTGGGCGAATTGGCCAATCGTATGGCGGTCAAATCTTCCGAGGTGATCAAACTGCTGTTTGCACAGGGTATGTTGGTGACCATTAACCAGACCCTGGATCAAGACACGGCGGTTTTGGTGGTGGAAGAGATGGGTCACAAGCCCAAGTCGGTATCGGAATCTGCGGCCATTGAGGCGGAGTTGGATGCCGGTGAGGATGCCGCAGAGGATATGGAGACACGTCCGCCTGTGATTACCGTGATGGGTCACGTGGATCATGGTAAAACATCGCTGCTGGACGCTATTCGTTCCACCGATGTTACCTCTCGCGAGCATGGTGGGATTACCCAGCATATTGGTGCTTATCAGGTGACGTTGGCCAGTGGTGATAAAATCACCTTCCTGGATACCCCTGGACACTCGGCCTTTACGGCCATGCGTGCCCGTGGTGCGCAGGTGACGGACATTGTGGTACTGGTGGTGGCGGCGGATGATGGGGTCATGCCCCAGACGGTTGAGGCGATCAACCACGCCAAATCGGCCAAGGTGCCCATTGTGGTGGCGGTGAACAAGATTGATAAACCCGGTTCCAATCCAGATCGGGTGATGCAGCAGCTTTCTGACCATGGTTTGGTGCCAGAGGCCTGGGGTGGTGATACCATCTTTGTGCATGTGTCGGCCAAGAGTGGCGAGGGTATCAGCACCCTAGAAGAGATGTTACTGTTGCAGGCAGAGATGCTTAATTTGCAGAGCAACCCCACCAAAAAGCGGGCGCGTGGTACCATTATTGAGGCCAATTTGGATCGTGGTCGGGGTGCGGTGGCGACCTGTTTGGTGCAGAACGGTACCCTGCGGGTGGGTGACATCTGCGTGGTTGGTAATGAGTGGTGCCGTGTACGGGCTCTGAACGATGACCGGGGCAATCAGGTAAGCGAGGCATCACCCTCGATGCCGGTTGAGATCATTGGTCTGTCGGGTGTGCCCCAAGCGGGTGATGATCTGGTGGCGGTCAATGATGAGCGCCGGGCTCGTGAGATTGCCCAGTTCCGTCAGCAGAAAGATAAAGAGGCCATTCAGGCCAAGCAACAGCCTGCGACCCGTCTGGAAGATATGTTTGAGCATATCGAACAGGGCGAGGTAGAAGAGCTGAATGTGGTATTGAAGGCGGATGTGCAGGGTTCTGTGGAAGCGGTGGCCGAAGCGCTACGCAAGATCAAGCATGAGCAGATTGAGGTGCGGGTGATTCACACCGGTGTGGGTGGTATTAACGAATCGGACGTGATGCTGGCGGTAGCCTCTGGGGCGATTACGGTGGGCTTTAATGTGCGGGCCGATGCCAAGGCACGGGATTTGGCCAAACGTGAGCAGATTGATCTACGTTTCTACAACGTGATTTATGATCTGGTGGACGATATCAGTCTGGCATTGGAGGGCCGTTTGGCACCTACCGTGCGGGAGAAGGTATTGGGTCATGCCCAGGTGCGCGAGGTCTTCCGGATTACCAAGATTGGTAACGTATGTGGCTGTTTGGTCACCGATGGTATTATTCAGCGTAATGGCAAGTTGCGTATTTTGCGCCAGAACGTTGTGGTTTATGAGGGACCGGTCTCCGCCCTGAAGCGCTTTAAGGATGATGTTAAAGAGGTGCGTGAAGGGTTTGAGTGCGGCATCAGCATCGAGAAGTTTAACGATGTTAAGGTGGATGACGTGCTGGAGTGCTATGTGGAAGAGCAGGTTAAGCAGACCCTCTCTTAAGAGGTTTTGCCACCATTCAGGCCCCACCGGTTTCGACTTGTGGGGCCTTTTTCCTTTGGATGACCATGTTTATCGCGGTGTTGGAACTACAGTTGGACCTGCCTGGGGTACACGGCCTTAAACAGAAGCGTGGTTTAATTAAGGGGCTGCTCCAGCGTATTCATAAAAACCATCATGCAGCAGTGGCCGAGGTGGATCTGTTGGATCATTGGCAGAGTGCCATGATTGGGTGCGCTTTGGTGGGTAATGAGGCGGCGGTTTTGCAGCGCCGTATGCAAAAGATTGTGGATGCCATTGAGCGGGATAGCTCTGGTGTGGTGTTGGTTGATTATCAGGTGGATATTCTGTCATGACGATCCGGACCGAGCGTGTTGGTAATGCCATTCGCAAGGAGGTCGCAAGTATGCTAACCCGTGGCGAGATCAAGGATCCTCGTTTGGGTGGCTTTGTGAACATTCAAGAGGTTAGGGTAAGCCCGGACCTCTCATATGCCAAGGTCTATTATACCGTCTTTGGTGAGAGTGATCAGGCGGGTGTGGCGGACGCATGGCAACGGGCCAGTGGCTTTTTGCGCAATGTCATTGCCAAGCGGTTAAAATTGCGGCATGCCCCGGAGTTACGCTTTGAGCTTGATCATGTGGCCGACTACAGTAAGCGTATTGATGAGCTATTGAATGGCTTGGAGATACCCCCAGCCGATGATAGCGACGAGACCCACTGATTATGGGGCGCAGACGTCGTAAAGGGGTGGTGATTCACGGTTGGTTGGCGATCCACAAGGAGCCTGGTTTAAGTTCCAGTCAGGTTGTGGAGCGGGTGATCCGCACCACCAAGGCCAATAAGGCCGGTCATGGGGGTACTTTGGATCCCTTTTCTGAGGGGGTTTTGCCCATTGCTTTGGGGGAGGCCACCAAGACCAGCGGTATGGTGCTGAATGGGGATAAAAGCTACCGTTGCTGGTTAAAGTTTGGCCAGGAGACCGACAGCGGCGATCTAACCGGCGTGCTGTTGGAAGAGCAAGGGCGGGTGCCTAGCGAGGCAGAGTTGCGGGCTGTGCTCCCGCAATTTATGGGTGAAATTGAACAGGTTCCCCCGGTTTTTTCGGCGCTTAGGGTAGACGGTGAGCGGGCTTATAAACGGGCCAGACGCGGAGAAGAGGTGCAATTGGCCTCGCGACGTGTTAGAATTGACCGCCTTGAACTGGTTGGATTTGAAGCAGATACCGCCGTTTTGGATGTAGCGTGTGGGAAAGGCACCTATATTCGCTCGCTGGGGGTGGACATTGCCCGGGCGCTGCATAGCCGGGCGCATCTGGTGCGTCTACTGCGTACCGGTACCATGGGTTTTGGCCTAAATGATGCTGTTACATTGGAACAATTGCGTGAAGCCTGTAGTGAGGGTAGGCTACAGGAGATTTTATACCCTGTTGACCGGGTGCTGGACGACATCCCGGCTCTACGGATGACAGGGAACGCTTGGTACCGCCTGCGCCAAGGGCAGGAGGTTGAGGTGGAGGATGCAGCAACCCCGGCGGGGATGGTGCGTTTGCAGGATCCCGACGGCCAGTTTGGCCTGCTGGGGGAGATCTCAGCGCAAGCTGATCTGCAAGGTTTGCGGCGGATTAAACCGACGCGGCTCTTTCATCTGGACGAGACACCAGGCAGTGACCCAACGGCCCAATGAAGGGCCAACAACTTAATCAAGGAGTGAACGATGTCGATTACTGCCGAGCGCAAACAAGAGCTGATTGCTGAATATGCGACCAAAGAGAATGATACCGGCTCCCCCGAGGTGCAGGTGGCCATTTTGACGGAGCGCATTAACAACTTGACCGATCATTTGCGTGGTCACAACAAAGATCACCATAGCCGTCGTGGTCTGCTGAAGATGGTTGGCCTGCGTCGCCGTCTGCTCTCATATGTTCAAAAAGAAGATCGTTCGCGCTATCAGGATCTGATTAAGCGTCTGGGTCTGCGTAAGTAACCTCGCCTTTACCGGGCTGTGCCCAACACAGCCCGGTAAAATCTATCTACCCCACCGTATAATCGGAAGGTTCTGTATGTTTAACATTCATACTAAGAGTGTTCAATTCGGCGAGAAAACCATCACGCTGGAAACGGGTCGTGTAGCCCGTCAAGCCAATGGTGCCGTCATGGTAACCTATGGTGATACCGTTGTGCTGGTCACGGCTGTGGCAGAGACCAGCATGCGTGCCGGTCAGGATTTTTTTCCCCTTAGCGTTCATTATCAAGAGAAATTTTGGGCTGCTGGTAAAATTCCTGGCGGCTTTATTAAGCGTGAAACCCGTCCTTCGGAACGTGAAGTATTAACTTCGCGTTTGATTGACCGTCCCATTCGTCCGCTGTTCCCCAAGGGTTTCATGAACGAGACCCAGGTGGTGGCTCAGGTGCTCTCTTATGATCCTGACTATCCGTCGGACATTGCCGCTTTGATCGGTTGTTCGGCAGCCTTGGCGCTGTCGGGTGTACCCTTCGAGGGTCCCATTGGTGGGGCGCGGGTGGGTTTTATTGATGGCAAGCCGGTACTCAACCCCACGGTTGATCAGTTGGCCGCAAGTCGTCTGGATCTGGTGGTTGCCGGTACCCGTAGTGCCGTGACCATGGTGGAGTCGGAAGTGGACTTCTTGAGCGAAGATGAGATGCTTGACTGCGTCATGTTTGCGCACGAGTCGTTTCAACCCGTGATTACCGCCATTGAAGAGTTGGTGGCAGAGGCTGGTAAGCCCCGCTGGGTGGTTGAGCCTGTGCAGGTCAATGAAGCGCTGCTGGCGGAGATGAACGACAAGTTTGCCGCACAAGTGACGGAGGCTTATGCCATTCCTGAGAAGATGGCCCGTTATGAGGCGGTGGCTCAGGTAAAGGCCGCTGCGATGGAGGCTTTGGGCACCATTGAAGTGGATGGTCAGAGCGTCAAGCGCAGCGAAGAGGTGGCCAGTCTGTTTAAAAAGATTGAGTCCCGCACACTGCGTCAAAATGTGTTGCAGGGCAAGCGTGTGGATGGTCGGGGTTTGACCGATATCCGTCCCATCGCCTGTGAGGTTAGCATTCTGCCCCGTGTGCATGGTACGGCGCTGTTTACCCGTGGTGAGACCCAGGCCATTGCGACGGTGACGTTGGGGACCTCCCGTGATGAGCAGATTGTGGAGACCCTCTCTGGCGAGTATCGGGACCGTTTTTATCTGAACTACACCTTCCCTCCCTACTGTGTGGGTGAAACTGGCCGTATGGGGGCGCCTGGCCGTCGCGAGATTGGTCATGGCAAGTTGGCGACCCGTGCGTTGACGGCCATTGTGCCTTCAGCGGAGGTTTTCCCTTACACGCTGCGTATTACCTCAGAGATTACCGAATCCAACGGCTCTTCTTCCATGGCGACGGTGTGTGGTGCGGTATTGGCGATGCAGGATGCTGGTGTGCCCATCAAGGCCCCGGTCGCTGGTATTGCCATGGGTTTGGTCAAAGAGGGTGATGCGTACGCGGTGCTGTCGGATATTTTGGGTGATGAAGATCACCTGGGCGACATGGATTTTAAAGTGGCGGGTAATGCCGACGGCATTACGGCGTTGCAGATGGACATTAAGATCACGGGGATTACCCGTGAGATTATGGCCAAAGCACTGGAACAGGCCCGTGCGGGTCGTTTGCACATCTTAGGTGAGATGGGCAAGGCCATGACCACCCATCGTGCTGAGATGTCGGCCTATGCGCCGCGCATTCACACCATGAAGATCCATCCGGACAAGATTCGTGAGGTGATTGGTTCTGGTGGTAAGGTGATCCGTAGCATTACCGAAGAGACCGGTTGTGCCATTGATATTGAGGATGATGGTACCATTCGCATTGCCTCCAGCGATCAGGCTTCGGCTGAGCAGGCGGTGAAGATTATCAAGTCCATTGTGGCCGAGGTGGAAAAGGGTCAGGTTTATGAGGGCAAGGTGGTACGTATTACCGACTTTGGTGCCTTTGTAAACATTCTGCCCAACAAGGATGGTTTGGTCCACATTAGCCAGTTAGCCAACCGTCGTGTGCAGAATGTGACGGATGTGGTGAAAGAGGGAGATGTGGTGACGGTTAAGGTACTGGATGTAGACCGTCAGGGTCGTGTGAAGTTGACTATGAAAGAGATGGAAGAGGGCGCTGCTGAGTAAACGCGGTGGTCTCTTGGTAGGATAAAAAAGGCCCGTCTGTGACGGGCCTTTTTTTATTAGGAAAAAGCGGCACCCTATTGGGGAAAGCAAGTACCGTCGAGAGGGCAGCTACACCCGTAGACGTAACGTGACGCTTATGGAAGAACGTGCTCAGGTGTGGCAAAGGTTGTGTGGCAAGCTAAGGCAATCGTCGCCAGTGTAGGGGCTAGCGAACCGCTGTGTGCCCGTGGTGCCGCTGCCTGCTCAAGATGCCGCAGGGTGGTTGGGCAACGTGGGGCTTTGGGGCTCGGTTAGAATCTGCTGTAGGCCATGCAGATGTTTTTCATAATTTTTCCATCGCTGTTTGGCGTGTTGATAGATGGGTTCCCGGACCTGCTGGCTGCTGGCGGTCTGCACGGAGCGACGGTTTTGGTGGTGGTTCATGCAGGCATCGTCCCAGGGCAGGCCCACAAATTCCAGCAGTTTTTTGACCTCGCTGGCGGGATCTTCCACCATCTTTTCGTAGACGACATCATGGATGGGCATGGGCAATACACGGTGCCAAAGGCGCATAAGATCGGCATAGGCGCGGTAGTAATGGGCGGTCTCTTCGAGGCTCTGCATAAAGCGCTGACCACGGGTAAAATTTTGAAAATAGATAGAGAGGCAGGTATCCCGTGGATCACGCACACTGTGGATGATGCGGGCATGGGGAAAGAGCGCCGCGATTACCCCCAGATAGAGAAAATTAAACAGTAATTTGTCGGTAATATGGGTGATGGTGGGGTCGTTGGGGGCATCACAACTGCTGCGTAGGGCATCAAGATACTCTTGCGCCATGGGTTGAGCTTGGTCCGGTTTTAATGCGGAAAAACAGTCTGGAAAAACCACTGTGGTGCCCAGCCGTTGGGGCATCTGGTGTAAGAGGTTGGCGATGTGGGGGCGTTCGCCGGTGGTGGCGACCTGGGGATGGGAGCCTAAAATTTGCTCGATCAGGGTTGAGCCCGAGCGAAACATGCCCACGATGAAGAGGGGAACCACGCCATCGCTGTGGTTGGGGACCAGGGTGGCTTGGGGGCGGTTAAAGAGGGTACGAATGCGGGCGATCAGGTCTATGTTGATGTGTAGATCGGTAAGCCCTTGGCTCTGATAACGACGGCGGTTGGCCTGTTGGTAGGCGGTAAAAGCGCGGTCATAGGCATGGCTTTGATCCAGCGCCCGACCGAGGGTGTAGAGCATGGCGATGCGTTCTTGCTCGACCATATCCGGGTGTTGCACCATCTGCTCCATGCGCTGGATCAGTTCGCTGTGGGGATCGCTCTGGCGCACCATTTGAGCGAGGCCGGTCAGAAAAAAGGGGTGTTCCGGGTGGTGTGCGACCCCCTCTTCAAACAGAGCTTGGGTGGCGGCAAAATCCCCAGAGGCCCGTAGCGCATTGGCGAGGTTGATTTGAATAAAAGCGGCATGGGGTTCGGCCTCCAGCCCCTGTTTGAAGGCGGCGATGGCTTCGTTTACCCGCCCATCCTCTAGGCGAGCCAGACCAATACTGTTATCAAAAGCGGCGGGGTGGTTGCTGAATTTACGCCCCTTTAAAAAATGCTGTTCGGCCAGCGCCCCATTCTGCCGCGCAAGTTCCAACTGCCCCAAACCGTGCCAACTGGCGGCGGATTGATCATTGAGGGCTAGGGCCTGTTGGTAGTGTATTTCGGCGGTGTGAAAATCTTTGTGCTCCCGCAGCGCATCGGCCAATTTGCGGTGCAGATCAGGATTTTCTGGTTGGGTGCTCAGCAGTAGCTGATAGTTGCGTATGGCATCGCTCCAGGTTTGTTGCGCGCTCTGTAGATCGGCCAGAGCCTCGCGCAGTGGGGCGTGTTCGGGATCTTTGCTTAGCCCCTCATGGAGAATACGTCCGGCGATGACAGGTTCTTGGAGCAGCAGCATGACCCGTCCCAAGAGATGGTAGACAGTGCTACTGTCGGGTAGCTGTTGCAGGGCCCGTTGTAACAGGGCGGCGGCCTCTTTAAAGTGGCTGGTACGTATAAGAATCTCACCCGCTAGGGTGAGCAGGGGTCCATGGTCAGGATTTTTTTGCAGTTGGGCTTGGCAGAGTTGCCAGGCTTGTGGCCACGCTTGGGCATCCATATGGGTCTGGATCTGTTGCAGAGGTAGTGGGGGCATGGGGGTATTCCTCATGAGGTACGACCGTGGTTATGGGCGGTGGGAATGATCCAGAGCATGCCCCTATGGTAGCGGGAAAGTTGCGCCAGGGGTAGTTGGCATCGCACAGGCCAAGGCGGTGCTTGTTAGGGGAGTGAAGGGTGTTTCAGTCACAGGTGGAGCGGCCTTAAATAGAAGGAACTCCAAAGTTGGTCATTAGGAAAGATAAACGGGTGAATGGGGGCATTTACAAAGATGCTGATCCATTAATACATTTAAATGAAACGTCCTTTGGACGTTTCATTTAAATTTTATCATACATAATAAGCTGAATCTACAAAATGACCGTACTGTGGAGAAATCGGAAAAACGCCTAAATAAGACCCCTACAGGTATGCGCATGAGAGAAAAAAAGGTCTATGATGCCGCCAAAAAAGAGTGGGAAACCATCACGGCTGAAGTTGATGAAGTGCCGGATTTTGACGATGCCTATACATTGGTGCAAAGGTTTTATGAGAGTCTGCCATGGCGGCCCATAGGCGCTAAAATTTAATAGTGTTATATATATTATATATTTAACTACTTTTTATGGTATCGAAACGCCATAAGGGGCGGTAGGTTGTGGGGGTAGGGTGAAGGGGCGTGTTTAGGGTGTTCAGGCCATAGGTGGCATGGGATGAGCGACGGATGGAAAAGGATCAAGGGTGCAGATGAGCAGATCGTTACGACTGAGCTTGCAGGATGTGGTATGGGCGCCCGCCATGGCCCCTATAAGCTTAACGGTTGAGGGGGGCTCCTCCATAGCCATTGTGGGGGAGGAGGGCGTGGGTAAGAGCCGACTGCTGCGGGTTATGGCCGGCCTGCTACCTGCTGAGCAGGGGGTGGTGGTGGTGGATGGTAAACCCCTGGGGCAGTGGAGCGCTGCGGAGCGGGCACAGCGTCTGGGGGTGTTGTTCCACCAGCCGGAGCGCCATTTTCTGACCGCCCATGTGGGGGATGAGGTGGGGTTTGGCTGTGAGCCTGCGCTGAGTGGACCCCTAGATGCACGGGTGCAGCCGTGGCTGGCCTGCTGTGGTGTGGAGGCCGCGTGGTGGTCGCGTCCGCTGAATCAACTCTCTGCGGCCCAACGGGCGCGGGTGGCGTTGCTGTCGGTGCTGCTGCACCAGCCCCCCCTGTTGCTGGCGGATGAGCCCGGTAATGCGCTGTCTGAAGCCGGGGAAGTGGCATGGGCCGACTGTTTAAAACAACGGCCTGGCGGGTTGGTGGTGTTTACCAGTCGCTTGAGCCGAGCACGGGCGTTTGCCGAGTCGATCTATCAGTTAAGCCACCAGGGCTTAATCCCGTTGGGCTAGCGTCCCCCGATACGGCGCACCCCCAGCAGGGGGGTGCGCCGGGCAGGGCGGATCAGGGCTGCTGTTCTTGTACAATCTTACGGATAAGATCTTGAAAATTCATGTTCTTATAATGTCCTTCCTGAACATAGCGCATGGAAGCTTTAAAGTGCATGGGCTTCCAAAATCCCGCTAGGCGAAACAGCTCTCGCCCGGTACCATCATAGTAGATAACCGTGGGGGTGAAGTGCACCCGTTGGGCCCGCGCAAAGGCCTTCTCCTGGGTGGCGTTGCCCTGAAAATCGGTAACCTCACGGGCACCATAAATATCCAATATAACAGGATAAAAATGGGCCTTCATATAGGCCTGTACTTGGGGGTCGGGCAGTGTCTCTTGATGTAACTGTACACAGTAGGGGCAGCCCTCTTGCTCGTAGAAGACCATATAGATCTTCTGGTGCTGGGCTGCGGTTGCGGCATCCTCGGCCATATCCAAAAAAGAGTCCTGGAAAAAGGGTTCATTGACCAGCGCCTGAGCCGTAGCCGGGAACAGCCAAAGCCCGCTTAATAGCGTAACCATGAGCAAATGTCGCATAAGGTGCTTCCTTGTGTTTTAGAAAAAACATATCCACAAAAAAAGGTGTGTATTTTTTGGGTTTCACCTTTACAATGGGAGGAGATCTCTTTATTAACATTTTTACGGGTTGATCAAAACGTATGATGGAAAAGTGATGCCCATTCCCTGACAATTTTACATGATGGATTGCCATGCACGCTCAAATATTTTTATTTACACGGCGTTTTTTTGTACAATTAAGCTTGGCAGGGTTGTTCCTCTTGCCTGGGTTTGCACGCGCGGAAACCCAGGCTGTGCAACTGATTCTCTTCATACAGCCAGCCTGCCCATGGTGTGACAAGTTGGAAAAAGATCTGGCTGAGCATCCCGATTTCAAACGCTATTTAGAAACCACTTTTGTCCACCAGAGCGTGGATATTCGCAGTGATGCCCCCTTGGCCGATTTTGCCGAACAGAGCGGTCGGCAGGTGGCAAAGATGCATCGGGTGCGCATTACGCCGACCACCATATTGCTCTACCAAGGGGAGACCATTGGGCGTATTCCTGGTTACATTGAACCGAAAGATTATCAATCGGTGATCTATCAATTTATGGAAGAGGCTGGTCTTGGCGTCAAGAGTGGCCTTTGAGCATAGGGGCCCGCTCTGAGGGGGGCTTGTTATGGCGTCTACTTTTATCCATCTAGGGGGTGTTGTTATATGAAGCCATTTCGATTTTTGGCACTTGTACTGGCGGTGTTGCTGCTGGGTATCGGTGGCATGACCGGCGCACAAGCGGAAGAGGGCATTGCACAACCGCTTACGGACAAACCAGGGGATCCAGCCAACGGCAAAGCATTGGCAATGGCCCGCTCCAAGGGCAACTGCATTGCCTGTCACTGGCTGCCCGAAGCGACCTTTCCAGGCAATGCAGGTCCCAATTTGTACGAAGCGATCCGTCATAACGAGCGCTCCACAGCCTGGATCCGGCAGAAGATTGTAAACCCCAAGGTGGATAATCCCGACACCCTCATGTTTACCTTCTACGACAGTACCGGCAAACAAAATCTGCTCAAAGCATGGGAAGGCAAACCTGTTTTGGAGGCTCAAGAGGTGGAGGATGTCATCGCCTACCTGTTAAGTCTGCGCAACTGATTCAGGTCATAACGATAAAGAGCACGGACAGAAGATTCGTGGGAGGAGATGCAAGCTATGTTTGATGTAACCAACCCTATGTTGACCCGTCGTAGCCTGATGGCTGGAGCGGGAAGTGTGGCCCTGTTGGCGATGGGAACGGCCAAAAACGCCCAGGCAAATGGCGACAAAGTGCTGGCGAATATTAAGGAGCATATGGGCAGCTCGGCGTATGCCGAGAGCAGCGCCATTAAGATTGATGCCCCGATTATTGCCGAAAACGGTGCCATGGTGCCGGTCAAGATCACCATTGATCACCCTATGGATGCCGACAACTACATCCAGACCATCGCGGTATTTGTGGACAATAACCCAACCCCTTTTGCCGGTCTCTATAGCTTGACCCCGGCCAATGGTAAGGCGTTTGTGTCGTCCCGTCTCAAGATTGGTAAAACCTCGCAGGTGCGTGCCATTGCCAAGACCAACACCGGCAAGCTGATTGGGGCGAGCAAAGAGGTAAAGGTGACCATCGGCGGTTGTGGTGGTTGATCCGACGCGAGCCACTTACATAGACGCATACCACTCCTAAACGCGAGGTAAAGAGAATGGCTGATGTAGGAAAAGCAAAAATTAAGATGCCCAGCAGTGTCAACGCTGGCGATGTGGTTTCGGTCAAAGCGATGGTGCGTCATCCCATGGAGACCGGCAACCGTAAAGATAAAAAAACCGGTGAGAAGATCCCTGCCCACTATATTGAGGATGTCACGGCGGTCTTTAATGGTACCCAGGTGTTTGCGGCCAAGTGGGGCGCGGCGGTTTCGCAAGATCCCTTTCTGGAGTTCTATCTCAAGGTGGATAAGCCCGGCGATCTGACCCTTACTTGGAAAGATAACAAGGGTGGGGTTTTCACCAAGAGTGCCAGTGTTAAGGTAAAGTGATTCGGGGGGAATCAATATGACCAACAAAAAGAGCATGGCGGGGATAACGGGTCTGCTGGGGGCGGCGCTGCTGGCGGGTTCGGCCTGGGCCATGGATGTCACCGGTTACAACCCGGAGATTGATCAAGGGCTCTACAAATACTCAGATAAATTCCGTGAGATGGCGGATTTTCCTCCCAGTGAGGGGGCCATTGAGGATGGTAAGGGCTACTTTAATAAAATGCGTGGCGAGAAGAGCTGCGCCAGCTGTCACGGTGAGGATGGCGAGGCGCTTAAAGGGGTCGGGGCCACCTATCCCAAGTATGATGAAAAAATGGGTAAGCCCAAGCTGTTGCAACACCAGATTGAGCGCTGTCTGACCGAGCAGATGGGGCAGCCGCCGCTGAAGTGGGAATCTCCCGAGCAGGTGTTGCTGGTGACCTATATTAAGGCGCTCTCCAACGGGATGCCGTTGAATGTCAAAACCGATGGTCCGGTGGCAAAGTATGTGAAGATGGGCGAAGCCTCTTATTTTCAGCGTGCCGGTCATTTTGACGTAGCGTGTGTCCACTGCCATGAGACGGCGGCGGGCCACAACATTCGTGCCGAGTATATGTCCGCCCCCAATAACACCGGTATGCACGAGCTGTCAAAGCTGGTGGCTGAGTTGCCCTTGGAGCCTGAGCAGGATCGTCGCAATGCGGCGGGGGCGACCATTGGTTCAGGTTCGGTGGATCACTGGCCCACCTATCGTTTGAAGTGGGGCAAACCTGCTACCATGCAGCATCGTTTGCGCACCTGCAATAAGAACGTGCGGGCCGAGCCTAAGGGTTACGGGGATGATTATTATGTCAATCTTGAGCTCTATTTGGCTTCAAAATCCAATGGGCTGCCCATGAACGTCCCCGGTTTTCGGCCCTGATTGTTGGGGAGATCATGGAAGCAGGTGGGGTTTCCCCACCTGCTTTTTAAAGGTTGGATGGTTTAAAAGAACTTTTATGGGGTGCTGAACCCGATATGGGGGCGCTCCCTTAATGGAGTAGTGCCATGTTGATGCGCGGATGGATGCAGGGGTTGTTGGTGGTATTGGGTTTGGTGTCAGCGGTGGGGGTGCAGGCGCAGGGGCAGATGGAGATGCCTAATATGCAGATGCCCAATATGCAGATGCCTAATATGCAGATGCCCAATATGCAGATGCCAGGCATGCCCACGATGCCCATGGCGTCAAACCCCAGGGTGCAGGTGCCCATGGGCTATGGTTCACCGGCGGGGGATATCTCTCCGGCGCTTATGCAATTTGACAAAATTCCAGGTGTTATCAATCGGGGTCCGGTCTTGCAAATTCCCATGCCCCAGGGTTACAGCATGGAGGATGTGGTGTTTGATCTGGAGTCGGGTTTGGCCGAGCACAATTTAAAGGTTGTGGCCAAACAGCATTTGGGCAAGGCGATTGCGGAGCGCAGTGGCGAGCCCTTTCCGGCCTATGACATTTACCATATTTGCAATCTGACGGTGGGTGAGAAGATTATCCGGGCAGAACCAGCATTTGGGGCCTTTTTGCCGTGCAAGGTGGTATTGTACCAAGATCCCCAGAGTAAGCGTATTTGGGCAGTGACTTACAAACCCTCGTTTGCCATGGTCTATTTTCCGTTTATGCCTGAAGAGACCAAAGCGGCGGCCAATCAAATTGGCGATCATCTGTTTAATATTTTGTTCGGCATTGCCTCTTCCAACGATCAATAGAGGGGTGTTATTTGGGGGAGAGAGTCTCTCTCCCCCTGCTGTCCAATCTGTTTCCTGCACCGTCTACCTGCATAAGCGTTCGACCCCTCGCTCTAGAGAGGCTATAATGCCGCCCTGACCCAATAACCCCTTCAAGTAAGGGGGTGGACCCTCGGGAAATCGCCCCTTCCCAAACATAAGACGGAGCAGGAAAACATGGCACACGTGATCGATGGTAAAGCAATTGCACAATCCGTGCGGGAAGAGCTGCGCATGGAGGTCGAAAGACTCAAATTAAACCATCAGCTTACCCCAGGTTTGGCGGTGGTGCTGGTGGGTGCAGATCCTGCCTCCCAGGTCTATGTGCGTAATAAAAAGAGGGCGTGTGAAACGGCGGGTATCGCCTCTTTTTCCCACGAGTTGGCCGCTACCACCAGCCAAGCAGAGCTATTGGCGCTGATCGAGCAACTCAACCAGGATGACGCTGTCCACGGTATTCTTGTGCAACTGCCCCTACCCAAACATATTGATGAGCAAAAAGTGTTGGAGGCCATCTCCCCCAGCAAAGATGCCGATGGCTTTCACCCCTATAATGTAGGCCGCTTGGTGACCGGCGATCCCACTTTTCAACCCTGCACGCCCTGGGGTGTCATGGAGATGTTAAAGGTGAGCGGGGTGGATCCCAAAGGCAAACATGCGGTGGTGATTGGCCGCTCCAACATTGTTGGTAAACCCGTCGCCCTTATGCTGCTGGCTGCCCACGCCACGGTGACCATCTGCCACTCCCGCACGCCAGATCTGGCCGAGACGGTTAAGCGGGCGGATATTGTGGTGGCTGCGGTGGGTCGGGCCAACATGGTGCCTGGTAGCTGGATCAAAAAGGGGGCGGTGGTGATTGATGTGGGCATCAACCGTGGGGAGGATGGCAAACTGTGTGGGGATGTGGATTATGCCAGCTGTTTTGAACACGCCTCGGCCATTACCCCAGTGCCCGGTGGCGTTGGCCCGATGACCATCGCCATGCTACTAAAAAATACGGTCGAGGGGGCCAAACGCGCCCATAACATCGCCTGATCGCTCCCCTCGCTTAGAACCTAGGCACCCTCCCCCATACAAGGGTTGCCCAGAGCATAAAAAAAACCGGGCAGGATAATACCTGCCCGGTTTTTTTAGGTTACCGCCCGCGGTTTTGTTACCACTCCCCATTATCCACAATGGTGCCACCATTCATGCCGGTTTTGGCTTTGACCATGGCTTGCATCTGCTCGGCTTCGACCTTCGAGGAGAAGGGACCCAGTTTAAGGTGGATCAGATCTTGACCCGCCAGAGTGGTGGTCTCTTGAACCACCGGAAGCGCGCCCTCGACTTGGCGAATGGCGTCCAGTTTGCGCTTGACGCTGTTGGCGGCTTGGTTGGAGGTGTAGGCCCCCAACTGCACCATGTAGCCACTATCCACACGCTTGTAGATCTCTTTTTTGGTAACCTTGGCAACCTTCGGTACAGGGCGCGTAACCGCTTTGGCCACTTTGGCCCCCGTTACTTTAGCCGCGTCCACCATGGGTTTGGGTTCAACCTGAGCGCGGTTCTCTTCGGTAATGCGATGGTTGACCACAATACTGGCAATGTGGGTGCGTTCATGCACCAGAGCGTTCATACGGGCCGCTTGATTCTTATACGCAAATGGCCCAATACGTACCCGGTGGAACAGGCGTCCATCCACCATTTTGGCCTCCCGGAAAATGGGCAGATCCTGCGTCGGCCAATCCATGGTTTGCATCTTCATCTCCATTTCCTGCGCAGCTTCGGCGGTGGAGAAGGCGGCAACTTGAACCGAGTAACCACGGGCCTGTCTGCCGGTGGCGATGCTCTCTTGAATGGGGGCAACTTGCTTGGCCAACATGGCGGTGGTGGCAGACTCCTCTTGGCTGCGCTTACGCACCATGATGCCATCCATCTTTAATTCCCGTGACAGGGCGAGGGAGAGGGTGGTGGCCTCTTCGGCGCTGGCTAAGGGTCCAAAGCGTACCCGATGGTAGAGCTGCCCATTCACCCGTGCTTGCTGTGTCACAACCGGCCACTTGCGTCCATGAATGGTGCGGTTGGCTAAGGTGTTGCGCTGGGCATTGGCGATGGCGGCTTGCCCGTGAGAGGCAACCTGCACGTAGATCAAACCACCCTTGGTTGCGGTAAAGTTTTTCTCATCTTCCTCCAAAAACGAGGCGCTGCGGGGGGCCGGAGGGGCCGCCGGTGTGATGAGATTTTGAGACGCCATAAAGGGTTCGTCACGCTCCCTAGGGGGCGCACTGTTGGGGATGATCTCCCCGGCTTCGGGTTTAAGCAACATCTCATCGCCGCGTAACTGCGTGGTGCGGTAGCGCTCTTTATTGGCCTGTAAGCGCTGCTCAAGCCGGTTAACCCGCTTTTCATCTTGGGTTTTTTGCATCGCTGCGCTCTCAACCGCACCATCACGCTGTTGCAGCAGGCTCTTTACCCGCTCTTCCAGTGAGCCAATTTTCATGCGGGCGTTGGCGTAGTCGGCCAATTCACGGTTGGCATTGCGCAACGCTTGGCGGGTATTATCCAGCTCATTTTGCGTCTGTTCCAGATCCTGCTCCAGCTTTTGCAGCTTGTTTTGGCGGGTATCTAGGGCCGCCGTGGCTTCATCGTGTTTCTGTTCAACTTCCGTCAGTTGCTGCCGCAGCAGACCTATGGCGGCATGGTTGTCCAACTGCTCCAAAACCGCGCGGGTACGCAGCGCAGGGTCTTTACGCAGGCTCTCTGGGGCAGCGGGCACCAGGGTCAAATCCTCGGGGGCTTTGATCTGGGGGACCTGCTGTTCAGGCGCTGGCTGCTCCGTCATGAAGGGCAGGGTTGGCTGCAACTCCACAATTTGAAAGGGTGATTGGGGCTCTTGGGTGAGCAGGAACCAGCCCATGCCCGCACCGACCAAAATGCCAGCCACAGCCGCGGCCCGCAACAGGGGGCTGCTCTTGCGTTTTTTCGTGGGTAGATTGGTGACTTCATCCTCGTCAACCAAATGATCCAGGGGGCGCCCGATGGTTTCATAGGGGCGACCGTTCGGTTGGTCATGGTTCCCAGGGTGCAGAGCAGGCTCTACCGTGACGTTGGTCTCTGCATCCGTCCACGCCTCAGGCTGTTCTACAGCAAGGTCGGCGTGGGGGTCGGCATAGCCATCTTCCTCATCGTCATCCACATGCATATCCACCAAGATCGCCTCGGCGGGTTGGGTGGCTTCTTGCTGCTTTTGACGCTCTATTTTGTGGCTGTGACCATCGGGGTCATCCAGCAGATCTTCATGTTGCAGCTCTAGCAGTGCCTCTTCATGCATCTCCATGGGCAACGTGCCTTCATCCTCCTCTTCACGAGGGTCAGCCATTGACTCGGGATTATGGCGGGTCGCCACGCGGTCAGGGGCTTGCTCGGCAGCGGTGTCTTTTTCCATACGTTGGGTTTCGATGGCAGCCAGATCCAGAATAGGCAGCTCATCCACATCGTCCAGATCCTCTATTAAATCATCTTCAGGAGAAGAGATCATAAAATCGTGGGCGTCGCCCATGCTCAAAGAGCCCGCGTCACGGGGGTCAATCTCCAGCTCCAGAACGGTGTCGTTGCTGGCAGCAGCGGCGGCCAGCGAGAGCACCACCGGGGCGGCTTCCACGGCCTTTTCAGGGGTGGGGTGTTCGGTACGGCTGGCTTGTCGCTCCCACTGTTTCCAACTGGCCAGCAGGGCATCCATCAAAGCGGTGGTCGAGGCGTAGCGCTCACTGGGGGTACGTTCCATGGCATGCGCCAAATGGGCATGCAGGGTCAACGGCAGATGTTGATCCATATGCAGAGAGGGCAGTTCACCATGGGCCAATGCCTCAAGATAGGCGTTGGCGGTAAAGGGGGGCTGACCGGTCAGCATGGTAAACAGGATGGCACCAAGGGCGTAGATGTCCGCCGCCACACCGGGCATATCCCCTTTAAGATCCTCATTGGCCTGCCGCAGCGCATTATGGCTGGGCAGTTGATCCAACCATAGGGTCTGAATAATCTCCGGGGCGGTAAAGCAGGAGATTAAGTGCGCCGGTTGCAGATCTTTGTCCAAGCGCCGCCATGCGGGTAGATGACGGGCATAGCTCAGGGCATGGTCCACCAGAATAATGGACTCATCGGGTGTGACAATGACATTTTCCAGTTTTAAGCTCAGATGGGGCAGGCCGGCTTGGTGGGCCATATCCAGGGCTTCGGCGATGCGCTTGGTCAGGGTCAATGCCTTACCCAAGTCAACGCGACCATCCTTTTGACGCTTGAGCCACAAGCCCAAATGTTCGCCGGGAACAAAGGGTGCGGTCATATAGTGACGACCACTGGCCTGATCATAGGCGTGGTTATATTTGGTGTGTAGTACAGGGTGTTTCAGCCCTTTTAGCCGCTGATAGCGCTGTTGAAACCAGATCAATGCACCTTGGTCGCGGGTGAGCTCCGCTGGGATCGGTTTGATCACCATGGGGGCATCGGTTAACCGGTCGGTGGCCAGAAAGGTCGGGCCCAGGGGACCCTGCGCCAGCATGTCCCGAATGGTGTAAAGATCGTCCACAATATGGGTGCCAATGTTCATAAGTTGCAATCCATTGCTGGTTGGCTTAGCCAAGGCGAGGTGCTCTCTGGTGGGACGGGCACCACGCCGTTACATGCGCAATCACAAGCAGAGTGTGACCCTGCACAAGCGGATCAACCCGGTGTCGAAAAAATGGGGGGTAATCCATCGCGAGTGTTAAGTCTGCATAATGGATGCCATGCAACGGCGGTGCGGGACGGATGTCTTGAACTTTTTGAATATACGTGTATTTGTTAATTTTTTTAGGTTGGCGATAGGGGATAATGTGGGGCCGAGTATTCCCATACAACAGCCGGTTCATTGGCAGGTTGGGGGTGAAACAGCATGGGGTACGGGTGGGAATGCCAAATTTCCTGATGGGGTTGAACCGCTATTGGGCGGGACCATTCGCTCCCCCGGTACGGTAGCCGTTTGGATCAAAAGAGACCTGAGAAAAGCCACATGCGGTGATCGCCTGAGTCAATTGCACAAGCAGGGGTGTATGGGTAAGCCGAGGCAGTTCATCCTGTCCCAGCTCGATACGGGCACGGGTGCCCTCAAAACGTACGCGAAAGAGCCGAAAACCGGCTTGACGTAGTACCTCTTCAGCCTGTTCTACCTGGTGGAGGTGCTCCAGAGTAATGGGGGTGTGGGTGGGAAAGCGGGAGGAGAGGCAGGCCATGGCGGCTTTTTCGGCGGTGGCCAGTCCCAATTGACGGGAGCGCTGGCGAATAAGCGCCTTACCCCATTGGCTCTCTAAGAGTGGTGCGTGAATACCCCGCTGCTGGGCCGCCAGCATACCGGGGCGGTGATCGCCCAGATCATCCAGGTTGGCTCCATAGGCGATGGACCAGCGCTGGGGGTGATCCTGTTGTGCCACCACCTGATCACAGAGATCAAATAGGGTGGATTTGCAGTGGTAGCAGCGGTCTGGCCCGTTGGCGGTAAAAGCGGGATTGCGCATCTCATGGCTAGGGGCCATGATCAGCCGTGCCCCTATGCGGGTGGCCAACTGCTGAGCCTGCTGTTGCTCCTGAGCGGGCAGGGTGGGGGAGAGGGCGGTTAGCGCCAAAACCCGTTGGGTACCCAGTACCTGCACCGCTTCGGCCAGCAATAGGGTGGAGTCCACCCCACCAGAGAACGCCACCAGCAGATGATCAAAACGGTTAAGGTTGCTCTGCAACCGATGCAACGCTTGGGGGGTGATGGTCGTCATGGTCACACTCAATCGTAGATGGTCAGTTCCTGAAGGGTAGCCTGACCCTCGTGAATGGTATAGCCATGCATATCCAAGCGGCCATCGGTGGCCAGCGAGACAATAAGGTAGAGTGCATCGGGATAGTGAGCCTGCTGTAGATCCAGCATCGAGGGTTCGGCGGGTGCGGTGGGGTGGCTATGGTAGAGGGCGACCACCTGCTCATCCTGCGTGCGCAGCGCCTTAAAGAGTTGGATCTGCTCATTGGGATCGGCCAAAAAGCGGCGGGTGTCGGCCAAGGCATTGGTCATGGGGTGGCAATGGCGAATCAGGCGGCCCTGCCCAGAGAGAATGCCAACGCACTCCTGGGGGTGACAGCGCAGGGCGTGGCTGAGAATTTGGTTGACGATGGGTCGGGGAATCTCCCACATGGCAAGCTACCCTTTAAAAGGAAGGTTAGAGACAGATAAAAAAGTGCGCGGCTGCGCTACCTTGGTCCACGCTTTGTGGTGGTGCCACTGGGTGGTGGCTTAGGCAGCGACAGCGTTGCGCCAAGTTACCCTCACCACCTTGGTGTGGCGGAGGGGTGGCAAAACAACGATGCCTTTTGCGTGGTGCGCAATTTCCTGTCATGATGCGGCACTATACCGTTAGAGTAAACGGGCAAGTAACGAAAAATAGTATGTCATGGGGTTGTGCATGAAGGCCTACCTGCAACAGATCAATCGGGAAACCGGTATGGTCTGGTACTATGCCATACAGATCCAACCGGATCTGTTGGGTCGCTGGCATGTGATTCGGGAGTGGGGAAAATCCGGCTCTCCTGGAACCATGCGGCGCAACCCCTTCGAGACCCATCAAGAGGCGGTGGCATTCCTGATCCGACTACGGGATAGTTTGACCAAACGCGGCTATCGTCTGGTTATGCAAGAGGGTTTGTCTGGCCCCATTATTGAGCGCATCAAAGCGGAGCATTCGCATGACGGTGATTCATGAGATCTTAGAGACAGGACCCTTGCAGGTAAACTGTCACATATTGGCGGCCTCTGGCGGGCAGGATGCCCTGCTCATTGATCCAGGTGGCAATGCGGGGGAGATTTTGCGGCATTTGACCCGGCTTGGTTTGCGGGTGGCCCATATTGTCAACACCCACGGCCATTTTGACCATGTGGGGGCGGTGCATGAGCTAAAAAGGGCTTTGGGCTGTCAATTCTGGCTGCATGAGGCAGATCGGTTTTTGGTGGAGAGTGCCCCGCAGCATGCGTCACGCTGGGGATTGCCCTTTGGGGCGGTGCCCGAGATTGACCACCCTTTGACCCATGGTCAACGGTTGGAGTTGTGTGGTTTGCAGCTAGAGATTATCCATACCCCCGGCCACACCCCTGGGGGGGTGTGTATCCGCTGGGGGGATGAGATTGCCGTGGGGGATACGCTGTTTGCAGGGGGGGTGGGACGTACCGATCTGCCCGGTGGCGACCACGAGCAGCTTATGCACAGCATCGAAACCCGCCTGATGACCCTGGGGGATGATGTGGTTTGCCATCCGGGTCACGGCGCTTCGACCACCATCGGGCAAGAGCGCATGGGCAATCCCTTCTTGCATGATTAAAACAACAGAACTTGGTTGAATATGGTCAGATATAGGGCTGCAACCATACGTTGCAGCCTTTTTTATAAAAATTTCTTAGTAACCCTAAAAAATATAGCATATAGAGTATATTAGAATATGCTTGATTAGGTTGGGGTGAGGGCTTAATCTGAACAGAGTCGAAGCTTGCGTAAAACAGCAGGAACGTGCGCCCCTAGCCGTGGTCGCGTGTGCCGTGTAGCGGCCTTGTCTGTGGGGGCATTTCACCATCTTTTGGTTGCAATAAAAGAAGGAGAAGGCAGATGAAACGAGCTCTGGCAATATTAGGTATGGCCGTGTTGTTGGGCAGCGGTCTGTTGCTGACCCCTAAGGATGCCAATGCGTGGAGCTGGTGGCCAGGTGACTGGTTCGATGGGCCCGGTTGGGGAGGCTATCCCGGTTATGGTTGGCCCGGCTATGGCTACTACCCAGGTTACGCTTATCCGGCCTATGGCTACGGTTATCCAGGCTACTATCCGGGTTACGCTTATCCGGCCTATGGCTACGGTTGGCCCGGCTACTATCCGGGTTACGCTTATCCGGCTTATGGCGATAGCGGCAGCACTGCGGCCACCTCAAACAGCACGAAATAGGGCACTATGTTGACCACAGATTAAGGCTGTGCGCTCTGGGTTTTGCTTGATATAAGTGTGCGTTACGACCCATGTATATCATTGATGTACATGGGTTTTTTTACATCCGTATGGGTGTGTTTGGGGATCGCAGTGGATCCAGGCGGTAACCGGTATGCGGTCTTGGTGGAGAATGGTACGCAACGGCATGGCGCTGGGGGGGCCGTCCTGTTTGGCCAGTTCAAAACGGTCCAGTTTGGCGTGGGAGTTGATCAGCACCCCAATCCAACGGCTATCCAGCAAAGTGGCGGGGGTTAGGCTAATACGGGCTCTGGGTGGGGTTGGACTACGGGTTGCCACACAGCGGATATGCTCTGGAAAGCTCAAGGGTTGTGCATCGCCGGGAAAAAGGGAGGCAAGGTGATCCTCGCTACCAAAGCCGAGCAGGGTAACATCGGCAGGCCAGGGAAACTGTTGTAGCTGGGTGCAGGCTTGCTTGGCGGCTTGGGTGGGATCGCAGATGGCTGGCAATAGGGGCAGCAGTTTGGCCTTGGCGGCGCCTTGACGCAAAAAGAGTTGGCGGAGTTGGCGAATGTTGCTTTCTGGGGCGTCGGGGGAGACCAAGCGTTCATCGGTCAACGTAACCGTCACCTTTTCCCATGGGAGCTCCATGTGGCAAAGCTGTTGAAACAGACCCCGAGGAGAGCGCCCACCCGGTACGATTAAGCCCGCTTCACCACGCTGTTGAATACCCCGCTGCAAGCGCATAACAACGGTTTCGGCTAGGGTGGCGATGCTCTGTTCCTCACTGGGGAAGTGGCGTTCCGACAGACAGGTAGGTAAGCTCATGCAAGGTTCCTACTTTGAGCAAGGGCCGTGGCGCGTTGGCAAAGGATGGGGGACAATGGGTAGTGGGTGCGCATGGGTGGCTATAGTCATACTGAGTTATGTTCACAGAGTGGGTAGACCCTTTTACCATTTTGTACCGGGTGAGGGAAGCAAAGAGCAGCGGTTTGTTAAAAAAGCGTGCTCAAACCGGCTAGCGTGGGTTGGGTTCGCAACCCTGGTTGGGGCTTGGGGTGCTCTTTTGGGTCGCGCGCGGTGAGTAACGGCTAAGGCTGCCCAACCAGGGTGGTGGATCAAACACCGGGAGAATGAGCGCTGCGATGTTTTCTCCGCCGTGTGAGGTGTGACGATGCAATAATTGATGAGATGTCCAAAGTTTAGGGGTTCAATTTCCTGTTTTTTTGTCTAATATAATACCCTGGTCTTAGGCTTAGTTTAGGATAGGTAGACGCAGGAATAAGCCCTTTCAACCCAGCACACTTTAGACAGAGGTGATCAGCACATGTCCAAGTCGGTCATGGAACTGATAGTGTTTACCCAACCCACCATACAGGCAAGGCTGTTGATTGCGTATCTGGAGAGAGAGATGGGGCGGGCATGTACGCAGCAAGCGGGCACGGCACCCACAGCGTTCACGGTGCGTTCCAGTTTGGGTAGCGTATTGTGGATTTGGGATTGGCAGCAGTCAGGGGATAAAGAGCGCATCTTTTCGCTGTTGAGCAATCAGAGTGGTGCCGTTCCCTTGGTTCTATTGATCAATTTGCCCGATGATATCAGCTTGGAACTGCGTGCTTTGCAGTCGGGTATACGGGGGGTTGTCACCTTTGACACACCCCTTGAGCAGTTAATTCGCGCGGTGGAGGCGGTGGAGCGGGGCGAGCTATGGTTTTCACGTAAAACCTTGACGCGGGGTCTGATTGAGCGGGGGCCGCAGAGTGGCACACTGCCTAAGCGCAGCCACTGGCCCAATGGCATTACCAGCCGCGAAGCGGAGATATTGCGTTTGATCACGAGTGGTTGCAGTAATAAGCGTATTGCTTATGAGCTGGGCATCAGTCTACATACGGTTAAGGCGCACACCTATAATTTGTACCGCAAGATTGATGCTTCTAACCGCATGGATGCCGCCAACTGGGCGGAGATGAATCTTTGGAATCAGGGATAAGTGGTGGGGTACGGCGGCCAAAACCGTTACCGCCCTAACGGCGGAAACGGCTTTGGTGGTTAAACCACCAGTTTTCGGCAAATCCCAGCAGTAGGAAAAACAGCAGGCTTAACGGCAAGGGTGGCAGTACCAGATAGAGAAACGCCACATAACCGTTGAGCTGGCAGTGCCCCTCGGTAAAGAGGCACAGGCCGCCGGGGATCTCACCCCGGCTAAGCAGCAGGGGTACCAAAATGCAGAGGGTATTCAGCGCGATGGCGGCTACGATGCTCGCCCGCAATTTTTTACCCACCTGATGATAGGGAAACAGCATCGGCCTTACCCTTTGATGGCTTTCCACACAATAAAGCGGCTATCCCGTAGCACCGTCTCCACCTTTTTGAAGGAGGCTTGTAAAATGGGGCCGTAGTCCAGAAAACTGTTGGCCACCAGCCATAAAGCCCCCCCCCTTTCCAATATCTTAACGGCGTCGCCGATAAATTCCAGAGCCACTTCACGATTAAGCGACTGTCCCCGGTGGAAGGGTGGGTTGGTGACAATGGTATCAAAGCCCTGGTTACGCAGATGGGGGCCGATGCCATCCTCCAGGATCACCTGACAGCGGGCCTGTAGCTGGTTTAAGCGCACACTCTCGGTACTACAACGGGTGGCGCGCACCATATCATCGGAGAGGGTAACTTGGAGGGTGGGGTGGTGTTTGGCCAAAGTGGTGCCAATCAGGCCGCATCCACAACCCCAATCCAATAGATGGTACATACGTTGATGCTGCAAAGCCTGCAACAGCATTAACGAAGCAGCATCCGGTTCTGCCCAGGAGAAGAGACCCGGAAGGGTCGCCAGGGTCACGTCACCATTTTGGTAGTGGTAAAAGGGCTCCCCTTCGACCCGTGTAGGCAGGATTGGCTTTTTTTTGCTCGGTTGATCTTGCCACTGGCTGGTTTTGTTTAACTGCACCAGCTTTAAATGGCCCTTGTTGAGTATGGTATGGCCGTTAGACCAATATTTGGGTAAGGGCTGAATGCCGCTCTCCTTATCCCCAAACAGCCATAATTTTCCCTCTGGCGGTAGGCTGGCCAGGGCCTCTTCGATGGCCAATTTGGCGGCCTCCTTACCCTGGGGCAGCTCCATTAAGATATGGCTGGCGGGCTCTTCGCCGCTGGGGTGATCGTGGCAGCGAATCCGTTTAAAGCCATCCTTTTGCGCCATAACCTGGGTAGAGATACGGGCGGTGGTTAGGGTACCCGCAAAGCCCATTTCTGCCAGGGTATGCGCCAACGGCCACTGGTTGAGGGGCCAATGCACCAGATGGAGATGGCTGATGGTGGCTACCTCAAGCACACTGGGCAGGCTCTGGAAAAAACGTTGAATCGCACGGGCATCATGGTGCATGGGATGGCATCCTAAGGGCTGTAAGCCAAGGGGCGCGCAGATAGAAATATTTCTGATCAACGCAGGGAATGCTGTACGGTAATAGCCAAATCTGGTGGGGTTTGGCGCGGCTCTTTAGGGGCTCCTTACCCCCTATGGGGTACCGCTGGTGCGTACCGGTGTGGGGGTGCGTGGGGTTTACCGACCCGTGCCGCCATGACCAACCGGTGGGCAGACTCCACCCCATGAGCCTGCTAGCCCCACCATGTCACATTGGGGTCGATGCGGGGGGTAAAGGTCAAAGGTTGGTGGCCTGACCCCTCGATCTTGGCCTCATGCTCCTCTTCCTGACGCTTTAACAAGGCCTGCCGCAGGAGATAGTCAGCCATGTGCTGTACCCATGCCTGCTGTTTTTCTTTGAGGGGTTTTCCCGCCAACTGCTGCAACTGGCGGGTAACCAGATCCACCTGCACCTTTTGACCCCTATTGAGGGTCATGGTCAACAGGGTGGGAATGCGCCCATCCCACTGGATTTCAGAGTCGGTAATACCACGAAAACGATCTTGCATGAATCATTCACTCTTCTTTGGCTTTTTCTTGGGCAGTTGAATGCGACGGTGTTCTGGCTCGGGGTGAGCGCGGTATAAAATGGCCAGATGACCAATCATACCCACCAGCTCGCTCTGGCTATCGGTTGCCAAAGCTTTGGCCAGATCTTTACGCTGTTCTTTAAAATCCAAAAAGCGCACTTTGATCAATTCGTGAATGAGCAGGGCCTCTTCCACTGCGGCTAAGACGGAATCTTTAACCCCCTCCTTACCCACAAACACCACCGGTTTGAGCGGGTGTGCAAGACCCTTTAAGTATGTGCGCTGAAAACCCGCAAGTGACACAGTCATAAACTCCAATAAATGGCCGCGCTGGAGTCCTAAGTGCTCATGGTGGCATCGAGTATGGCTAACCGGCCAAGCACAAAAGACCCAGGGGTCAAGTGATGTACCAGAACATCACGCTGTTCTCAACAACGGTATGTTGTTGAGGATGGGTTAAATTTTTTGACCGCAAAGGGTGAGCCCGTGATATGGATAGCCCCATCCTGAGGGTGAAAAAACCCATTTTACCCTATTTCCCGTCATCTCACCACCATCAGCCATGGAACCGCCGCTTCAGGCTGATTATCATAGGCACAAGATGATCTAAGGAGAAGCGATGATGTGTGAGGATACAAAACCCACCCCCCGGGTAGCGCGAAAAAAGGCGGGTCGCCACTATGGCCCCTGCGTGGCATGCAAAGAGGATTCTTTACCCTTTGCTTGGAACTGTTCTTGCGGATTTATGATGTGCCAGGATTGTATGCAGGATAACCTATGGGGCATGACCTGTAATAACCTAACTTGGACCTGCCCAGATTGCGGAAAAGAGAACAACTTTGGCAACCGTTAGCTTGCGGATAGGGGCTTGGCCCGGACCAAAAAAGGGCTCTAAGCCGTGCCTACCCTAACGCGTGGTGGCGTTTGCCCCCGGCAGGTTTGGGGTGGGTTTTTACAGTCGATGGTTTATTTTCAAATATCTCTGCAAAACAAGGGAAAGCATGATGCCTGATTTGTCAGATCCCAGTGTGGTGGCCTGGGTGATCATTGCGATCAGCGCCGTGGCGGTGGTGGTGGGCGCACTCAAAATTATTAGCAACGGTATTACCATGGTGTTGTGGTTACTGTTGGCAATCGGTGGGGTGTTGGGGGTCGATTATGGTCTAAAAGCGGGGGATGGTGTGGCAGCTAAGGCATTGCCTGCATCGGTACAAACGGTTCTAGGCCAAGGCGGCACCCTCTCCAAACAGGCGCTTGAGGCCCTCTGCCGACAAGTGGCAGAGCAACCCTAATGTCCCCCTCTAACGAAGCGCGGTTACGCATTGATAAGTGGTTATGGGCGGCCCGTTTTTTTAAAACCCGCGCCCTTGCCACCGATGCGGTCAACGGGGGGCATGTCCACCTGAACGGTCAACGAATTAAAGCCAGCCATCAGGTTAAGGTTGGGGATCGCCTGGAGATCACCAAAGGCCCCGTGCAGTTTGCGCTGGTGATCGAAGGGCTCCATGACAAACGTGGCCCCGCACCCGCAGCACAGCAGCTCTATTGCGAGTCGGAGGCGAGCAAACAGGCGCGGGTGGCGGTGGCTGACCAACAACGTGCCGAGCGCATCAGCCGTCCCGACTATGGCAGTGCCCGCCCCACCAAACGGGATCGCCGCGCCATGGACCGGTTAAAAGGGTAGCCTGCTGGTTGAACAGATTAGGCACACGCTGGTTCTAACCCGCCAATACAGGCAGCTCTCCAGCGTTGAGGATCTCTGCCACTTTCCCAAACAGTCTCATCTCATATACAACCCACAAAAAGGGGCGACCCTTGCGCGTCGCCCCTTTTTGTTGTCTCCACCCAAGGCCCTATGCTTAACCCTTGGAGGTAAAATTAAAGACCCCATCCCAATCATCCGCTGGGGGGCTCTCCATATAGAGTTTGCAGCGGTCTAAATAGGTGAGAGAGGGCCCATCATTCTCCACAATCTGCAACGCCTTTTCAAAAGCGGCCATGGCCGCTTTAAAGTCACGCCCTTTGTAGATCTCCAGCGCTTTATGGTAGGCCGCCATCAAATCTTCATCGCGGCTCTGCATCTGCCCCTTGCGCTGCAATACTTCGTAGATGGTAATGGGCTCTTTTTTACCCACCACCCGTACCGTGTCCAGCTCCCGGCACTCAATGGCGTCTTTTACATGGTTGTGGGTAAATTCAGAGATCATGGTGTAGGTGCTGTAAAACTTATTGGCCCCTTCCAGACGCGCCGCCAAGTTAACCGCGTCTCCCATAATGGTATAGTCCATACGCTGCTTGGAGCCCATGTTACCCACCACCATGGGGCCGGTGTTAATGCCCATACGCACGTTTAAGAGGGGACGACCAGCCTCCTGCAACTGCTTGCGCATATTGACCATAAGATTTTGCATGTCAATGGAGGCGTGACAGGCGCGAATGGCATGGTCCGGTTGATCCAGCGGTGCCCCCCAGAAGGCGATGATGGCATCCCCTTCAAACTTATCCACCGTACCCTCTTGATCGGCGATAATATTGCACATCTCTGTCAGGTACTCGTTGAGTAGTTGCACCAGCTCACCGGGTGTCAACTTTTCACTGATGGAAGAAAATCCCGCCACATCAGAAAAATAGGCGGTCATCTCGCGCTGCTGACCACCCAACTGCAACTTACTGGGATCTTTGACCAAAATCTCCACCACCTTGGGTGAAAGATAGTGACCAAAGGTATCCTTAATCATCGCTTTTTGGTTGCGCTCGGCCAGATACTCTTTGAGGTTGATTACCAAGTAGGAGAGAAAACCAGCCAGCAACACGTAGCTCATGGAGTAGATAACGCCACTGTGTACATAGGCCCAGGTGGTATAACCAATAAAGGTAGCAAACAGTGAGGCCACCAAAATGGCGCGGAAGCCAGGATGGGCCAGCCATAAGTTGACGTTGACCAGCACAAACATAAACAGCAGCGCCGAAATAACCTCGGCGGTAAACGAGGCTGGCATGAGCGGGCCTTGGGCCATTAGGGTGCTGATGGTATCGGCAATAATCTCTACCCCATAGACCATGCCCACCGGTGTATCAAACCAGTCGTGGGAGACCTCGGAAGTATCCCCCACCAAGACGATCTTACCTTTGACCAGAGCGGCATAATCTTCATACTCGTTTTCATCCAGCTGAAGAATCTCCATCGCGGAGAGCCCCCGGATCTCGCTCAAAAAGCGCGCACCATGGGGGAGCTTGGGAAAGTCGATATAGAAGCTATTAAACTGGTCAAGCTGTATCTTGATATCGCCAATGGTGAGCAGACGGCTTTTTTCATCAAAGCTGGGCTCCACCCCCTTGAACATGGCCAAGGCTTGCACCGCGAAGGGCCAGCCATCCTTTTCATGGATGATCTGGGGGAAGAGATTCAAACGGGAAAGCATGGTGACCAGAGAGCTGGATGAGCTGATATTGGTGTAACCGCTCTTGGTTACCTCTTGCAGCACCGGGGTAGGGTAGTTCAGCCCGGTAAACTCATTGTTGCGGTTAAAACGCCCTTGCGAAACCACCAGCACATTGCCAACCTCTTTAAAGACTTCGGCGGTTGGCTCATCCTCCCCATACGAGCTGGGAAAGTCCATCAACAAGTCAACCGCCACCACTTTCGCGCCAAGCTTGCGTAAGGTTGAGGTGATTTGCGCAATATCCGTGCGACGTAGCGGAAAGCTTTTATACTCTTTAAAAAACTGCTCATCGGTATTGACGATAAAGATATCATCATTCAGCTTGGTGTGCTCAGCGGGGCCATATTCCATACGCAGCAGTTGGCGGAATGAGAGCGTTTGATCCTCAATAAAGGAGAAGGGCTCTTTATATTCCAGGGGAATGGCAATGAGAAACAGGACAATGGTCAACCATATGTCCCACCGTTGGGATAATGCTTGTTTTTTCACCGTGCAAGCCTCTCGCATAGGCGCGTGGTTTATAAAAGGGGTGGGTGCTGCAACCATCATCTGGCAACCATACCATAAGTGACTGTTTAAGAGCACCGTATACCAAAAAAAATCCCACCCGGTTCGACCTAGGTGGGATTTTTAATCGTGCATCCGGTTAGTCCGTTTTGTTTCGACTAACCAAGCAACCTAAACTTTGGAAAAATTACTGATCCAACATTTGGTTGTAGACCATGGCCTCTTTCATCTTCATCTGTTTCAACTTCAGGTCATGGTAGGCTTTGATCAACAGCGGGCGCATATCATTGTCGTCAGGATATGCGGTAAAGTGCTTTTTATAGTGCTCCATGGCCGCGACCGTTAGGCCCTTTTCATCCAGGAAGCTGGCCAACACAAAGTCATCACCAGGGGCGGCTGCTTGGATATCTGCCATCGCTTTTTTCAGTTGGGCATCTTCAGCATCGCTCAGCCAAACCACACTGTTAGGCTTCTTGGGGCTGTAGAGCACATCGGAACCCTGCATGACGTTCACTTGATAAGAGTGGGTGCCAGGAGCCAGGGTAAGAGCATGGGAAACCATCTCTTCTTTGGTGTTAAAGGTGCCCACAGCTTTGCCATCCACCAGCAACTCATAGCTAAACTCGTCGCCCAGATTTTCCCATACCAAGGTGGGGAAAGAGGCGGACAAAGTAAGTTCCGAAGCGGTTTTTAATTTGACGTCCTTAGGGGCATCGGTTTTATGCACGCCACGACGCACGGTGGTATAACGCTGAGCCTTGGCAAAGCGGTTTTGTAAACCCGCCATCAAGGAGGCATCCGCAGGACGAGCGGCGGACAGGTTACCCGACAATGCTTTGGCACCATCGGCAGAGACCTGCACAACGGTGTTCGCACTGACATCCTGTACATCGCCGGTGGCCTGGTTTACCAGCATGCCCTTACCATCGGCCCCGGTGCGGACCTGGTAGTTCTCGAACAAAAACTTGTTGCGACGGACTTTTTTCCAGGTGGTGCCATCTTGGCTGTACTCTACCGTGCCGGTGGGCTGCATGAACATGGCAACAGGGGTCTTAGCCTCTGCTGGCATGCTTACCGTTAGCATCGCAAAGGCGAGCAAAACAGCAAAATAGGTTAAGAATTTGGTTTTCATCGGTCGTAGCTCCCTGAACGTGTTCATATCTTTTTTAAGCTCCAAACCCTGGAGCGAGTGACTAAATCCTGAAACTCCAAACCTCACGAGCAGCACGAGGACAGACAAAAGCAGAGTCTCATTATTCCCTCAAGCCTAACTGGTTGGTGACCAAAACAAGGGAAAGGATGCATCTTTTTCGCGACCCTCCATTGTTTTAGCCCATTTTTTTACCGGCCAACACTCATGAATGCCGACCAAATATAGGGCAAGCCCCACTGTGCGGACTGCATGAGCTCAAGTTGTGAATCTCTAAGTGCTTGGTGGGGTGACTTGCCTTCACCCAACCGTTTGTAGAGTCCGGTCATCAAAGCTTGGGTGCCGGCGTCGCTCACTTCCCATAGAGAGGCGATCACCTCTTGAGCGCCCGCCTCTTGGAACGCGCGCCGCAAACCGTACACCCCTTCCCCTTCATGGATCTCACCCAAACCGGTTTCGCAAGCGGACAAAATGGCCAGCTGAGTACCGCTCAAATTAAGATCCAACACCTCCAGTGCGGTAAGAATACCATCGTTTTTGGTATCGATCTCACCGAGGAATGGTGCATTGGCGTTAACCCCCGCAAAGGCCAGACCCGAGCGCAACATGGGGTTGTCTCCTGGGGGCGGGGTGGTGTTCAGCTCCACACTACGGGCCATGCTCTGTAGACGTTTACGCAACCGTTCATCCGCCTTCAAGAAGAAACCGTGGGTTGCAATGTGGAGCATATTGGGGGGTACCTCAATATCCTTAACCACCTCTTCTTGGGCATCATTGCGCAGCTTGAGGGTAAATTTACCACCCTCGCTGGCGAGGGTCTCGGTAATTAACTGTCCCTCTTTTTCGGCACCGGGTAGTGGGTCAAAACGTAAGCCCCGCATGCCTCGTGAAAGTGCCCGTAGCCCTGCGCGCATGGTGGCCGAACGGGTTGCTCGGGCACCCCCTTGGCGCTCTTCATCACTCACCACCACCGCAGCCCGGTTTGCACTACGCCGTCCCCGCACCGCCGCCAACACCTGCTGACCGGCAACCTCTTCGGTATCATAATTGGGGCCTGCCAAAGTCAACTGTGGTCCCTTGGCTGGTGTGATCAGACTGGGCAGCAGATCACGACTGGAGGTGAGCATGTGCAAGTCTGTCGCTTCCAGCAGATAGACATCCTCTTTAGGATCAACCATAGCAATAAAGGGCAGAATGTTCAAAATGCCATCGGGTACCACATAGACGTTCTCTCGCTCATCCAGCA
The DNA here is from genome assembly GCF_000014865.1 of Magnetococcus marinus MC-1. Classification (NCBI taxonomy): domain Bacteria; kingdom Pseudomonadati; phylum Pseudomonadota; class Magnetococcia; order Magnetococcales; family Magnetococcaceae; genus Magnetococcus; species Magnetococcus marinus. Next base: position 4,648,963 of record NC_008576.1, on the reverse strand, counting down.
GTTCGGAGATCGGCCCCCACACGGCATCATAAACTTCCATGCTCAGATCCCTGAGATCATCCTCATCCATATCTTCGCTTTGAATGGCTGTACGCAGATCAACCACCATTTTTTCCAATTCGGGCATAGTCAGTTCATAGCCTACCCGATTATAGCGTACGTTATCGCCATCCTTGGTCATAACCCCAGCCATCAGGCGTGAGACATCGTTGGGGTCTTTATAGGCGACAAAATCCACCATGGCACCCCCATCGGGCAGCGCCTCTTCAAGATCTTGCAGCGAGATGGCCCGCTTGTTCTGGCGGAACTGCTGACTGGCCCGGCCCAGCATACCATCCAAGGTGCTGAGACGTTCTTCCAAGGCGTTCAAACCAAGCAGATGCTGCTCAGGGCTTTGATCTTCAGCGGGGCCAGAGAGGGTCAAAGCGGCCAACTTTTTGCGGCTCAACTTGAGTTCATCGGTGATCGCTTTAAGGGTGGGATCTTCAGACAGACGCGCAATTTGGTGAATTTCAGAGGTAATTTTGAACAGCATACCCTTACGCTGTAAACCCACCTCCATAATACTGCGACCGGCTCTCTCGGCGTTGATATGGGGTAATAGTGCCATAAAGCGGTTAAGCTCACCACGGTGCAGGCGCACATAACCTTCACGGGCGTTGTCACTGGTGACCCACATCATACGGTTGAGAAACTCCGTGCGTCGCTCAAAGGCGGTATAGCGCAGATCATAGGCTTTAGGCAGCAGATTGGTCACTTCCATAATGCCGGCCAGCGCGTCCAGGGTTTCAAAGGTGTAGGGGTGTTGTGGTCCCAGGGTCTTTTCGTTCAGTTTTAGGGTCTGTTCTAACAATTTTTGTGCATCCGCCGCATGCCCGGTGCGCAACAGCACAACCCCCATATCCAGCATGGAGCGCTGGGTATCCACATGGGTTTCGCCCAGTGCTTCACGGCGGCCATCCCACGCTTCTTGAATAAGCTGTTTGGCTTCGTCATAGCGTTGTTGAGCCAGACGCACCCGGCCCAAGTTGTTGATGCTCTTGAGGGTACGCTGATGGCGTGCGCCTAAACTTTTACGCCAGCTCTGGGTCACTTCATTAAGAAGTTCAGCGGCCTCGTCATAGCGCTCGGACTTCATGTAGAGGTAACCGAGGTTGTTAACAAAGGCCAAGGTATCGGCATTCTCTGGCCCCAGTTTGGCACGGGTGGCGGTAATGGCGGTGGCGTAGAGGGGTTCAGCCTTATCAAAATTACCCTGCACCTCGTAGAGCAGTGCCAAACTGTTGGTTGCCGCCAAGGTAGTGGGGTGGCTCTCGCCCAGTGTGGCACGCGCGGTATCAAGAGCCTCGCGGAACAGCGGTTCAGCACGATCATAGAGACCCTGGGTCTCATAGACCAAGCCTAGGTTGTTAAGAATGGCCACGGTGGTGGGGTGGGTTTTGCCCAGCCCCTGCTGAGCGGCTGCCAGTGCCTCATCATAGAGCACTTCAGACTCCGCCAGACGGCTCTGTAGACGCAACAGACCAGCCAGTTCGGTACGGCTGGCAATGGTGTTGGGGTGGGTTTCGCCCAGGGTTTTTGCTTCAAAAGCCATGACTTCACGCAACAGCTTTTCGGCACCCAGATAGTCGCCCATATCGCGCAGGGTGAGCGCCATGGTGTTTTTGGCACGGAAATGGGCCTCTTCCAATGCACTCTTCAGGGCGGTTAGCTTGAGCATAGGCTTCAGACGCAGCTTGGCCTTGGCATAATCCCCTAGGCGGCGCTGCACATCGGCCAGCGCAATGCTGGTATTGAGCAACTCCACATTGTCCAAGCCCGATGCAGCACTCTGCTTTTTCAGGGTGCTTTGATACAGAGCCTCGGCCTGCTTGAGATCCCCTTTTTCCGAGAGGGTAAAGGCCATCTGGTTGTGACAGACGGCACTTTTGGGGTGATAGAGACCAAAATGGCGATCAAAACGGGCACAGAGGGTGTTAAACAGCGTAACCGCTTCGCCATACTGACCCGCATTGGAGAGCATGGCCGCTTGGCTGTTTATGGCTTCAAGGGTATCCAAATGGCCCTCTCCCAACAGCTGTTGGGCGCGTTGGGCGATCTCTCCATAAAGCTTGCCTGCGGGGACAAAATCCCCTCTGGCGGCCAGTGCATCGGCCAAAATGGTTTGGTAGGAGAGCACTTCAGGATGTCCCGCACCCAGCACTTCAGTAGCGACGCTATCTAGGGCATTAAACAACGCAACAGCTTGTTCCTGTTGCGCATCCAACAGGTAGGCTTGGCCCAGAAGCGATTGGCTACGTAGGGTTATGAGATGTTTGGCCCCAAATTTTTCATCCGCATGCTTAACCAGTGCCTTGGCTAGGGCAGTGCCCTCGGCAACTTGGCCCTTGTTCAGGCTGGCTTCAATGCCTTTATACTGTTTGAGCCAGTCGATCATGGCTTTTGCCTCCACCCCTTTGGGTAGGAGAGAGGCCTTTTTCACCACAGCTTGGGCGGCAACCGGTTGCAGGGAGAGGGCTTGGGTAATGCTGTTGTTGTAACTGGTTATGCGTTTAACCGCAGTGGCACGTTTTTTATCGAGTAAAGCGGCGGCCACGGCATCCCGGTAGTATGCGGCGGCTTCAACCGGACGTTGCAATTGTGTATTCAGTTCAGCGGCTTTAGCGAGGGTTGCCTCATCCCCTGGATTTTGCGCCAATTTAGCGGTTAGCTGATTAAGTGCTTGAAGCTGGGGTGGTCCCTGCTCGGCACGGGCAACCCCCGCTTGTTTTTGGCGCTCTTTGGTGGCTGCCACCAGTTTTTCACGCACGGCCGCATTGCTAGCCAGCACCGCTTGCACCTTGGCAGGCTCCATGGTGCTTACCAGTTTGGCTTTGCGCTTGCCCGCCAAGGCGTGGTCCTGGGCTTCGGCGTAGTCGTACCATTTTAGGGCAGAATCGGTATTGACCTTGGTACCGATGCCTTTTTCATATAAAAATCCAAGGTGATACTGGGCGTGCACACTGTTTTTCAGGGCAGCCTTTTGTAACCACTCAAAGGCTTTAACATTATCCTCTTCGACCCCCATACCGGCGTAGTACATCACCCCCAGTTTGGCCATGGCGTCTATGTGACCATGCTCGGCAGCTTTGAGATACCACTGGGCCGCACTTTTGGTATGCTCGGCTTTGCGGCCACGAATATAGATCTCTGCCAGCGCAAACTGGGCTTTGGCATCACCGGCATGCGCCGCTTTTAAATAAGGTTCTACAGGTTCTGGTAGATCGGGTAGCGCCTTTTCTTGAGCCCACGCCGTACCCAGGCCAAGCATCACCAAGGTAATGATTAAGTAGCGAAAAAATCCGTGACCGGAAGGTCTATATGATCTGTTCATGGTTCATCAAAGCCTTCATGATGCCTGTCTGTGCGGACCATGAAAGGACCACACAGCCTAATTTCCCATCCATGACCACTACCTCCCCCATCTTGCGAGCAACCCTATCATGCGAGCAACCATTATGGGCTGGGGTGTCACGCAAGAGAGTCGGAAGAGGTGTTGGGCACGATCCTTGGTCGGATGAACAAATCATCCACCTTCCTATGTGTCGTCTGCATACGGTTTGGGTGCAGCTTGTATCATCTACATCCTCCCCCACCGTGCATATTAACATGATTGCCAGGAAATGCTCTCGGAGTATTGTGCACGAAAGGGGGGGAAAAATACCATTACCCCCACAATTTTTGCATGGATCGTGTTCCTTGTGCTTTTTCAGCAAGCCTGCTGGCGTAAAAATTTTTAATGAAGAGGATGGCTACCGCATCCTTTTCACGCGATAATGCGGAAACCTCGCTCCCCATTAGGATGGATTTTCCATGGCCAAGCATACGCACACCTCGTTTCCCACCCCAACGGTTGTGATGACCGATGATACAGCGGTGGTTCGTTCTCTTAATGGACAGGTACATCTCCTTGATCCCGCTTATGTGCAGGATGGTACCTATCTGCGGGAAGGTGCGGACTTGATCTTGGTGAAAAGCGATGGCGCTGCGCTGCGGGTGGTGGGCTATTTTGACCATGTTAATCTGCCCACCCTTATCTTGCCCCATGGTGGAGCCATCTTGCCAGAGACCATTCAAGCGGTCTTGGCTACTCAGGGTCACGGGGTGCAGGTAGCGGGCCCCAGCATGGGCGTGACCGAAGCCATTGGGCAGGTAGCCCAGTTGGCGGGCAAAGTACTGGCGCAGGGGCGGGATGGGCTTATGCGTATCCTGGATGAGGGCGATGAGATTCTGCCCGGTGATATGCTACGTACCAGCGGCAACAGTCTGCTGTTTGTCCTGTTTAAAGATGGGACAGAGTTTCAGCTTGGCGAGGATGCCCGCGCCATGCTCGACAACTATATCTATGATCCGGCCGGTTCCCAAGGTCGATTTGATGCCACCATTTTACGGGGTATTTTCCGTTATAAAAGCGGGGCTTTAGCCAAGCTTACCGAAGGTAGCCACACCCTGCTTAAAACCCCTGCGGCCATGATCCGTGTGCGGGGTTCGGAGGCCGATGGTGAAGTGGGTAGCGATGGGGCGACCACCGTTGTGCATAAATCGGGTGTGTTTGAGATCTCCGATCCTTTAGGCCAGAACGTGGTTACATTGGATCAGCCCGGCCTTGCTACCGCCATCAGCTTTGGTCAGGGCCCCGCTCCTGTCTATCAAGCGCCCGCCAATCTGGTTAGCCGCTTTCAACAGCAGCTTTCGGCGCAAAGTTTTCAAGACGCCAAACAGGAGCAGCAAAACAAGCTGGAACAAGAGCAGGAGCAGTTGCAGGAGCGCCCTCCAGAGGCTGAACCTGATCCAGAGTTAAACCAGGGCGAGCCCCCCGAAGGTGAGGGCGATGGCCGTGGGCCTCCCGAAGGTGAGGGCGATGGCCGTGAGCCCCCCGAAGGTGAGGGCGATGGCCGTGAGCCCCCTGAAGGGGAGGGCGATGACCGCGGACCCCCTGAAGGGGAGGGCGATGACCGCGGACCGCCTGAAGGGGAGGCCAATGATGAATTCTTCGATAAGCTGTTTGGCAACGAAGGGGATGACCCCTTTGCCCTGAATGGTCATGATCCCTTCGAAACAGGGCTGGATGATGGTTTTGACTTCGGGGGCAATGAATTCGAACCCCCCGAGATAACGCAAAATAACCCCGAGGATGACTATCTGCCTACCAACCAAACGGCGGTAACAACCCTAAATTTGGGCAGCTTTGCGGAGTCAGCCACGGCGGCCAATCTTACCTTTACTTTGGAGGATCTGCGTCAGCTCAGCTCTTATGCCAATGCGGAGATTGAATTTAACCCCCAATTGGGCTTTTCGGTGGTTAGCCAGGATAGCTTGGGGAATGAGGTCTACCAATATGCGCCTAATGGTCGGTTTGATTATCTGACTCAAGGTCAGTCGGTAACGGCCACGGTGGGTACTTTTTACGCCGATGGTGTGCAGGGCTCGATTGTTGCCACGGTGATTGGGGACGACTCGGAGTCGTCCCAATATTATACCGTAAACGAGGATAACCCTTTCAGTGGTAACCTAAATTATTACGTCAACCCCCACTATGGTAGCCCCATCGCGTTTGAGACCGCCTACAGTGGTCCAGGGTCCCTAACGTTGGACGCCCAGACAGGGGCATTCATCTACAGCCCCAGTTACGCTTTTGGTGAAAACAGCACCCCCAATGGGGACAGTTATCTCTATGCAGATCAATTTCAGGTGGCGCTGCTCTATAGCGGCAGTGGTGATCCCTTTTACACCTACACCACGGTCTATATGCAGAGTGACTATGACCCGAGCCTGAACATCACCACCCTGAGCATGGATGAGGATGGCAGCACAGCCGTCTTTCTGCATGCCAATGAGCCCAATGTGGGCACCCATACCCTGCTCTCCCTCTATGGGGATGCACAGCATGGTACGGCCAGCCTAACCAGCTTTGGCACCCTGAGTTATAGCCCCGATCCCGACTATTTTGGTGTCGAGGTGTTGACCTTGGTTATGGATGATGGTGAGCGTGAAAGCTATCAAGAGCTGATCATTACGGTTAATGGGGTCAACGATGATCCCGTACTCAGCACGGCTGCCACCATCCATGTGACCGAAGATCAACCCTACAGTAGCGGCACGGCCACCGCCACCGATGTGGATGGGGGCACCCTTACCTTTGCCCTGACCACACAGGCGGCGCATGGTTCGGTGAGTTTGGACAGCATGACCGGGGATTATACCTATACCCCGGCGGCGGGCTATTTTGGATCCGACAGTTTTACCCTGGAGGTAAGCGATGGAAATGGTGGGCTTGACAGTCAGAGTGTGGCGGTTACGGTCGCTGCGGTAAACGATCACCCGCAACTGACCACCACCACGACCATAAGCACAGCGGAGGATACCCCCTACAGTGGCAGTGCGATGGCCAGTGATGGGGAGGGTGATACCCTCTCCTTTAGTGTGATCCAAGGGAGCCATGGTGCGGTGAGCCTGAACAGCTCAACCGGGGATTATACCTATACCCCGGCAGCGGACTATTATGGCACCGACAGTTTTACCCTGGAGGTGTCGGATGGCAATGGGGGTACCGACAGCCAGAGTGTGACCGTCACCATTACCGGTGTGAATGATAGCCCGGTGTTTACCAGCGGTGCCACTTTATCCACCCATGAAGATACCCCCTATCATGGTACCATCACCGCCACCGATGTTGAGAATGACACCCTGACTTATATGCTCTCCAGCCAGCCGAGCCATGGTGCTTTGACCGCATTTGACAGCGGTACAGGCAGCTATAGTTACACCCCCACCACCGATTATTATGGTACCGATAGCTTTACCGTAGAGGTGAGCGATGGGCAGGGTGGTATGCAAAGCCAGACCATCACCCTAACTGTGGCGGCGCAAAATGATCTGCCCACCATCAGCGCGGCCATATCGGTTCTCACAGTGAGTCTGGATAGCACCAGCTCCAGCTATGCCTATACCGTCGCGGATGTGGATGGCGATACGCTAGCGGTCTCTTATACCGCTTCTAACGGTGGCAGTGTGGTGCTTTCCAACGCCAGCGGTAGCGGCACCTTTACCTACACCCCGGCTGCGGGTTTTACCGGGACAGAGACCATTACCCTCAAAGTGGACGATCCCACCACCGCTGCCGATCCCGGCACCTATGGTGCCACCACGCTTACCGTCACGGTGACGGATGCCACCGCCCCCTATACATTGGCACTCGCCGCTATGACGGCGGGCAGTGACTATACCCTGCTTAGTGGTGCCGCTGGGGATGCCTTGGGATACGCCAGCAGCTATGTGGATGACTTTAACAAGGATGGCTTTGGGGACTTGGTGGTGGGGGCCCCCAATGCGGACAGTGCCGGCAGCGCGTATGTGCTCTATGGCAGCAGCGATGGTTTTGGCAGCAGCTTGGATCTGGGCACCCTCAATGGTAGCCATGGCTTTTTGTTGCAATCCCCCACCGGCAGCAACGATGAGCTGGGTTATGCGGTGACTGGCACTGGAGATTTTAACCACGATGGTTACGAAGATGTGATCGTGGGCCTGCCTGGTTACAGCTCTACGGCGGCGGTAGCGGTGGTTTATGGTCATGCCACCTCCACCACGGGCACGCTTAATCTAAGCGATCTCGATGGCAGCAACGGCGTTTTGATCCTCGGTGGCAGCTCTACCGCAGGCATGATGGGTCACGTTCTGCTTGGGGGGTCGGACTATAATCAGGATGGGGTGGATGATCTTTTCCTGGGTTTGTCGGAGCAGGATACCGGTTTTGTCGCGGTGGTGTATGGCATGGATGGTGGTTATGGCACAGCCAGCATGACCATGGATAACCTGATGCAAGCGGGCCAAGGTAAGATTTTGGTGGGGGAGGCCTATGGGGATCGTTTTGGTTCGGCCCTAGAAGGGGATATAAACTTCAATAACGATAACTACAGCGATCTGATGGTTGGGGCCAGTGGTGTCAACAGTGGGGCTGGTGCTGTCTATGTGGTGTATGGGGCCACCGATAATGCCATGGTCAACACCGTGTATATGTCCGATTTAAGCAGCGCCACGGGCTTTACCCTATATGGTGCCCAAGCGGGGGATGGCTTGGGTAGCTCCATCAGCTATGTGGGGGATCTGAACGATGATGGTTATGAGGATGTGATCATTGGGGCACCGGGTGCCAATGGGGGGCAGGGGGCGGCTTATGTCCTCTACGGTAGCGGGAATGTCACGGGCAGCGATCTCTATGTTACCGATCTCGATGGCAGCAATGGTTTTGTGATCAACGGCATGGCGAGCAGTGGGGGGGTAGGCTATTCGGTGCGCATTGCCGGGGATGTGGATGGGGATGGGTTTGAAGATTTGATAATCGGCGCGCCACAAAGTGTGGGGGTGACGGGTAATAATGGTGGTCAAGCTTATGTTATTTATGGTCGTAGTGCGGCTGAGAGTGGCTTTGGTGCCTCCCTTAACCTGAGCGATCTGGCCAGCAGCCAAGGTTTTATGCTCAAGGGTGTGGACAGCAATGATGGGTTTGGCGCCTCGGTGAGTGGTCTGCTGGATGTCAATGGGGATGGTTATTTTGATTTGGTGGTGGGCGCTCCTGCGGCGACCGCCAGCACCGCCGGTGATGTGGGGGGTGAGGCCTATATTATCTATGGCAAGGATTTCCGGGGGCGCATGGATAACTCCTATACGGCGGGGGATGATGTGATCACCGCGCCTGGGGCCGATACCGATATAATCCGGCTGGATGGTGGCGCGGGCAATGACACCATAACCGGCAGTGCCAATGGCGATCTCATCATTGGTGGGTTGGGTCATGATACCCTCTATGCCGGTAGTGGTAGCGATACCATTTATGCCGGGGCAGGCAACGATATAATCTACCTTGATGATGTGCAGAGTAGCGATAGTGACCAAATTTGGGGTGGGGCGGGGGTGGATAAGGTTGTGATCAATAGCGCCGCTGGGGTTACGCTGGACTATAGCAACGGTGGCGATCCCATAGAGCTCTCTTCGGTGGAGTGGCTGGATCTGGAAAATGGTGGGACCGATCAGCTAACCATCACCGCTTGGGCGTTGCGGGATGCCTCCTCCAGCTTGGGTTACAGTATGGTCACGGGGGATAGTGGCGACACCATAAGCGCCCCCAGTTGGGATGGGCAGTGGTATTACCATACCTCGGGTGTTTATCAGGATCCCATCACCGGCAGTGGGGTGAAAACCTTTAATATTTACTACAACCTTTCCGGCAGTAGCGATACGACGACCAACGCCATTCTCGCGGTGGAGAGTGATGTGGATCAGAGCGGGCTGAACGCCATCAACATCTCTTTCCGTTCGGTAGGTTATCTGGAGAGCAATACGGGGGCGGTATTAAACGGTGCCACTGCGGGTGATTTGACGGGGCGTCAAACCAAGGGTATTGGGGATATTAATGGCGATGGTTATGGGGATTTTGCCATAAGTGCCCATGCTGCCGACCCCAATGGGGTCAGCGCCGCCGGTCAGGTCTATGTGGTGTATGGAACCAGCGATGGGTTTGGTGAAAGTTTTGAGCTGAGCAGCCTCAATGGTGCCAATGGTTTTGTGGTGGAGGGGGATACGGCGGGGTTAAAGCTGGGTTACACCATCAGCGGTGCCGGGGATATTAACGCCGATGGTTATGCCGATTTTGTGATTGGCAACAATCAATCGGGGGATGCCGGTCATGCCTATGTGATTTTGGGCAGTGGTACCCGCAACAGTGCCACCCTGAATATCGGTTCGTTATCCAGCAGTGAGGGTTTTACCATCAGCCGTAGCAGCGGTGATAGCCCCCTGAGCACCCGTGGTGGGGGTGACATCAACGGCGATGGTTATAGCGATATTGTGCTGGCCGACAGCAATGCGGACATTGATCTGAACAGTGATATGGTCGATGAGAGCAATGTGGGGGCGGTCTATGTCATCTATGGCCGTGCCAATGTGGGCGATGTGAGCCTCACCGATCTGGACGGCAGCAACGGTTTTATCGTGACCGGGGATGCCGCTGGAGCCGAATTTGGTGTTTCAGCCACGGCCCATGGTGATCTGAACGGCGATTTTATGGATGACCTGATCATTGGTGCTGGGGATAGTTTGCATAGCGCAGCGGGACAGCTGTGGACCGTGTGGGGCAGTCAATCTTTAAATACGGCCAGCATCGGGGTGGATACGTTGCGCGACAGCAGCAGGGCGTTTCAGATCTACAACAGCCAGGGGGGGGATCAGTTTGCCCATAAGCTCGCGTATGCTGGAGATCTAAACGGCGATGGTTATAGCGATATGGTGATTGGCTACGCCGGTGCCAACAGCGCCCAAGGTGGGGCGTTGATTATCTATGGTCGCGACGCCATGGCAACCAACTTTAATGGGGCACTTACCGTGAGCTCAGCGCTCTCCATGGGCAATGTGGTGGCCTTGGATGGCTTTACCTCGGGCAGTTACTGGGGGGATCGGGTGCGGGGGGTTGGGGATCTCAATGGTGATGGCTATGATGATCTCTCGATTGGTTCACGTCTCGTCAATGGCACGGGAGCGACCGCCATCCTTTATGGTGGTGATACGACCCTCTCGTTGACCAGCAACGCTTTGGCGGCGGTGAATGGCAGCAACGGGTTTATCGTCTACGGCAATCAGGCTGGTGGTCAGTTTATGGTGGATGGTTCGGCGCTGGGGGATGTCAATGGTGATGGTTTTGATGATCTCATTGCCGGGGCCAATATGGTGGATGTGAATGGTGGTGCGGATACTGGGGTTGCCTATCTTTTCTATGGCCAGGACTATAGCAATATTGGTGCGATTTTGGGCAGTCCCATCAGCAGCGGTACGTTGACCGGTACCTCGGGCACGGATGCCATCCACGGTAATATCCAGAGTGAGATCATTGATGGTGGGGCGGGGGCGGATGCCCTCTATGGTGGGGGTGGCAACGATATTTTGATCTACGATGATCTGGATTATTATGTGGATGGTGGGGCCGGCTCGGATGCCATTGTGGTGAGTGGGGCCGGGATAACAATTGGTGGTGCCACGACCCAGACCGGCCATGGGGATGTGCATAATATCGAGGCGGTGGATCTGACCGGAACCGGCGATAACACCCTATACTTGGATCTTAATCAAGTATTGGATATAACCGACAGCAAGCAGACCCTACTGGTTTATGGCAACAGTGGCGATACCCTGTATATGAATGACTTCAATAGCTGGAATCTGGCCACCACGGGCTCCATGACCAACCCCACCAGCAGCGGTAATACCATCAACTACAATCTCTATACCAATGGTGTGGCCAAGCTGTTGGTGGATCAGGATATAAACTTTTTGAACAGTGTGCTTTAGTGAAGGGTGACGCCTTGCGATCACGGAAACCAAGCTACGGGGGAGGGTCTCAAGGCTCGGCATGCAGGAGAAATTGAGCGGCAATCCGTTTGAGGGTTTTTTTGCGGATGGGTTTGTTCAAAAACGCATCACTCCCTGCATTAAGCGAGGCGTCTCTATGGGATTCAGTCGCATGTGCGGATATGATAACGATAGGTACTTTTGCAACACGATGTGCTTTTTCCCAAGCCCGTATCTTTTGGGTCGCACTCAGACCATCCAGACCGGGCATCTGTAGATCCATTAGAACCAGATCCAGTGAGTGTCTGGAGGCGATGTATGTGTCAATCGCCTCGTGACCATCTACAGCTTGAATGATTTCACACGCATAATCACGCAGGTAGTGGGACAATAGGACTCGGTTATCTTCACTGTCATCGACGATCAACACCCGTTTTTTCGCATCGAGCGGGTCTGGCTTTTTTCTATTTTTGTGCAGACCCAGCACCGATTGGATTTTATCAATCAATTCATCTTCATCGTGAAAATCCGGGAAGATAGAGACACCCCTGTCGGCAAGTGCTTCCATGTCATCTCTTTGGTAACAACGGCCACAGATGAGAATTTTCGCCTTGCAGTCGGTGACCTCCTGTTTAAACTTCTCAAACCCTTGTAATAGCTTCTTTTTACTTGTGTTATCATGATGCACGATAAGCAGGTCGGTATCCTTTTCTTCAGCAAAACACGCCGCGATGGATTGACCATTAAAGCATAGATGCGAATGGGCACCGTGGCGGGTTAATTGCTCTTCAAAGAGCATGCCTTGGACAAGGTGATCTGTGAGTATGGATAGGTTCACCCCTTGCAGCTTTTTCTCTTTACCCGTTTGAACAGGGGCGGTGTAGCGGGTCAAGGGAATGGAGACCGAAAATGTGCTGCCATGTTGGGGGGTGCTTTTGAGTTCGATGGTTCCTTGCATCAGATCGACGAGATTTTTACAAATCGACAAGCCAAGTCCCGTCCCCTCGGTGGTTTCAGCGTTATTGTAGGCACCACGGACAAAAGCCTGAAAAATCTTCTCCTGATTCTCTAAATCGATGCCATCTCCTGTATCAACCACTTTAAATTCAACGTTATAACGAGAGTTTACAGGCTTTGCAGAGATCAGCAGCGCCACACTGCCCCAGTGGGTATATTTGATGGCATTGCCCAGTAGATTGACCAGGATTTGCTGAAGACGATTGGCATCACCAATAAACCAAGGCGCAATGTCAGGCGAGATATAGGGAATAAAAAGAATCTTTTTCTTAAAGGCCAATGGTCGAATAATATTGATGACATTCTTGACCAAGGCTATGAGGCTAAAGGGTTTTTCTTTGATTTTGATAATTCCTGCTTCCAACTGGGTAATATCAAGAAGATTACCAACCATACTGGTTAGGTGGTCCGTTGCTTGGCGCATTGAGTCGATGTATTCAAACTGCTCTTCAGACAATGGTGTGCCCTCTAGCATATCTAACATGCCGATCATGCTGTTCATCGGCGTGCGGAATTCATGACTCATTTTGGCGATAAAAACCCTCTTTGCCTCATGCCTGGATTCACATTCCCGGTAGGCCGTTTCGGTCGCTTGGCGTCTGAGGACCTCGCTTTGGAGGATGATATTGGTTCGCTCAACCTTTTTGCGGTTGATGTAGAGTTCTAAAAATAGTTTGGCTTTGGCAAGTAGGATTTCATGGCATATGGGTTTTTCAATATAGTCGATGCCACCGGCGTGATAGGCAATCAGACTATGGAACTCATCATGGTAAGCCGAGGTGAGAAAGAGGATAGGAATATTCATGGTCTTATCATAGGATTTCAGGTGACGAGCAACCTCATACCCATCCATCCCTGGCATGTCTATATCCAGATAAATTAAGGCAAAGTCATGCTCATTGGCCAGGGCCAAGGCGTCATTTCCAGAGGGAGCTTGGATGATCTCAACACGGAGCACTTTTAAGATTGAATGGAGGGCAAATAAATTTTCTGGGCGGTCATCGACGATCAAAATTTTTGGACACAGCTCCATCATTTCGACTTCCTTTTTTGCAGGTTGAATCTGCTTAACTTAAGTAGTTCACGACAGCTCGCTCCCAGCAGCCAGATACGGCAAACAGTCATTTTCTTACATATACGTGACCAATTCTATCTCGATAGGTGCAGAATAATCACTTGGATTTTGGTCCAATAAGCCTCAGAATGGCTTTTGACTGGAATAATTTGACGAGCTAATGGTTAAGGGACAGACTTTGAGCGCAAATTTTCCCATACGATTTATTGCCCAGGTACTCAACGTCAATGTGGATACGGTGCGCACATGGGAGAGGCGATATGGGCTCTTTGAACCCGTGCGCAATCGCGCCGGGCAGAGACGTTATTTGGCCAAGGATTTGGAGTTGGCGCAGAGGCTGCGACTGCTGCTTGACAACGGGATGAGAATTAGCGGGGCCATTGCCGAAGTAACCAGCCATTCACCCCCGCTCAACAAAGAGGATTCCCATGATCTATTGAAAATGATGTTACAGGCAATTTCTGCGTTCAATTTGACACATCTTGAGGATCTCACCCAACATGCTTTGAATACATTTCAACCAGATACAGTTATGTATAAGCTTATCTTGCCGGTTTTTAAAAACCTGGGTAGCCGATGGGATAAACACCCAACGGGTATCGCCGAGGAGCATTTTGCCAGTCATTTTTTCCACAATAAATTGACGACCCGCCTTAATCACATACTCTATCGAAAGCCGCGTTATGATCTGCTTACCGTCTGTGTTCCTGGAGAACAACATGAGCTTGGGCTTTTGCTGTTTTGCCTAACTTTGGCTGAAGAGGGTATTTACCCACTCTATCTTGGTACGAGTCTGCCATTTGATCAATTTAAACCGGTGGTTCAGAGTTGCCGTTGTCGGGGAATTTTGTTAGCGGGAAAAGCCAAAGTCACAGACAACCCATTACTTGAACCGTTAACAGATCTCTCCCGTGCATTTGATATTCCCATTTTCCTTGGCGGTAAAATGGCGGACCATTCGGAAAGTTATCTGCGTACCATCGGAATACTCCCCTTACCCCAATCATTTAAACAAGCCGTCGCGGAAATTTAGGCACACATCCTATGATTGATCCATGGCGGGGAGGGGCGGGCTTCCACCAGCATGACCAAGCCCTAGGCTAAACGGCTTGGCAAGCGATGCAGAATCTGGGGGGGCAGAGGGGAACTCTCTGGAGCGCCCCATCAAGGTGGGGTTGATTGAAACACGAACGGCAGGCCAAAGGAGATGGCCTGCCGTTTTTATTGGTGTTGCAAACCTCAGTCAGCCGTTAGCGACGGTTGCAGCGTTGCAGACGTTTAACCGCTTTGGAGCTACCCTTGAGGGGGATGCTAAACTCAAAGGTCTCCATGCCATTGAAGAAAGAGATCTTCATATGGCGTTTACGGGCTATACTGTCGATAACGGCGCTGGGCTGGTTGAGCTCAAGATATTGCCAACGCCAGTCGGTATCCATGCCGGGGGCCTCTTCCACAAACTTGATGCTCTGTTCGGGTTCGTCATCAAACTGAACCGTCACCTTGTTGCGGGCTTTACCCACGCGGCGGCGTTCGGTAAACAGCTCCCCATAGTAATTTTCATTATTGAACAGCGCCAAATAGGCGGCTATCCGGTCCTCTTTATAGAGGGATATTTCCAACTTACAGATGGTTTTGGTACCATCTTTGACCTCACGAACGGCGAAGGGACCATCCTCATACACCACGCGTGCCGCGGCCTGTGTCGGGATTAACATCAACATCAATAGCGGAACGAGTAGGAATCGCATAAACTAACCTCCTTTGAGCCTTTCACATCTGGCATTCTGGTGCTTTTCTTGCGTTGTTGTAGCGAGCATGGTAATCCCTCACCATGAGCGACCAAGCCCCTAGTATGTGGTGATGTTGGGTGTGGGGCAACGGTCTATGGAAAAAAATCCCTTAAAAAAGCAATGAGCGCAATGGCAAACCAACGTACCGAGCAGTTTCGCACCCTTCTTCAACAGCGCATTCTCATCCTCGATGGGGCAATGGGCACCATGATTCAGCGGCTGGGATTGGAGGAGGCGGACTACCGTGGCAGCCGTTTTGCCGATCATCCCGCCGAACTGCATGGTGCCAATGATCTGTTGGTTTTGACCAAGCCCCAGGTGATACGCAATATCCACACCGCTTATCTAGAAGCCGGCGCCGATATTGTAGAGACCAATACCTTTAATGGCAATGCGCCCTCCCTGGGGGATTATGGCCTTGAGGCGTTGGTTTATGAGGTCAATCTGGAAGGGGCCAGAGTTGCCCGCCAAGCGTGTGATGCGGTGATGGCCCAGCAGCCGGGGCGTATCTGCTTTGTGGCGGGGGTGTTGGGCCCTACCAACCGCACCTGTAGCATCTCGCCGGATGTGAACAATCCTGGTTTTCGCAATATTGATTTTGACGCCCTGGTTGCGGATTACGCCAATGGCACCCGTGGTCTGTTGGATGGAGGGGCCGATATTCTGTTGGTGGAGACGGTCTTTGATACCCTCAACTGCAAGGCGGCCCTGTTTGCGGTGCGTCAGGTATTGGAGCAGCGCCAGCTGGATCTACCCTTGATGATCTCCTTTACCATTACCGATCAATCTGGGCGTACCCTCACCGGCCAAACGGTGGAGGCCTTCTGGAATTCGGTGAGCCATGCCCGTCCTGATACCATCGGCATGAACTGCGCGTTGGGGGCCGATCAGCTGCGTCCCCATCTGGAAACCCTGGCGGAGATCGCCGCAACCCGCATCTCGGTACACCCCAATGCGGGTCTACCCAACGCCTTTGGTGAGTATGATGAAACCCCGGCGATGATGGCCGATAAGGTGGTGGCTTTTGCCCAAGGGGGGTTGATTAACATTGTGGGGGGGTGTTGTGGCACCTCGCCGGACCATATCCGGGCCATTGCACAGCGGGTTGCAGGGCTGGCCCCCCGGCAGATCCCGACCCTCAAGCCGGCCTGTCACCTGAGCGGCTTGGAGCCGCTGACCATAGATGCCGACAGCCTGTTTGTGAACGTGGGGGAGCGCACCAACGTGGCAGGCAGTGCCCGTTTTGCCCGCTTGATCCGTGAGGGCCAGTATGAGACCGCCTTGGCGGTGGCTCGGGAGCAGGTGGAGAGCGGTGCGCAAATCGTGGATGTCAACATGGATGACGCCATGTTGGATGCCCAGTCGGCCATGGTGACATTTTTAAACCTGATGGCCGCCGAGCCGGAGATCAGCCGGGTGCCGGTGATGATTGACTCCTCCGAGTGGCGGGTGTTGGAGGCTGGTCTAAAGTGTGTGCAGGGCAAGTGCATCATTAACTCCCTCAGTCTCAAGGAGGGGGATGAGCCCTTTCTCAAGCAGGCCCATTTGGCGCGTCGTTATGGTGCGGCGGTAATTGTGATGGCCTTTGATGAGCAGGGGCAGGCCGACAGTTACCAGCGGCGTATTGATATCTGCCAAAGGGCCTATGACCTGTTGGTGCATACGGTGGGCATGGAGCCCAATGATATTATCTTTGATCCCAACATATTTGCGGTGGCTACTGGCATAGAGGAGCACAACAACTATGCGGTGGAGTTTATTCAGGCCACCCGCTGGATCAAACAGAACCTGCCGGGTGCCCGCATCAGTGGTGGGGTGAGCAATGTTTCCTTCTCGTTTAGGGGCAACAATCCAGTGCGGGAGGCGATGCATGCGGTATTTCTCTATCACGCCATCGCGGCGGGCATGGATATGGGCATTGTCAATGCCGGGCAGTTGGCGGTGTATGAGGAGATCCCGGTTGATCTAAGGGAGCGGGTGGAGGATGTCATCCTCAACCGCCGCAGTGATGCCACCGACCGTCTGTTGGAGGTGGCCGATCACTATCGGCAGAGCGGCGTAACCGAGGATAAAGCGGATGCCGCATGGCGCAGTGAGCCGGTGCAAGCGCGTCTACGGCACGCCATGATCAAGGGCATTACCGAATTTATTGACGCCGATGTGGAGGAGGCCCGCAGCCTAGCGGCGCATCCGTTGGAGGTGGTGGAAGGGCCACTGATGGCGGGTATGAATGCGGTGGGGGATCTGTTTGGCGAGGGCAAGATGTTTTTGCCCCAGGTGGTGAAGAGCGCCCGGGTGATGAAACAGGCGGTGGCCTATCTGGTACCCCATATTGAGGAGGCCAACCGCCAGGGTGGTATAGAGAACCGTGCCAGTGGCGCGGGCAAGATTTTGTTGGCGACGGTTAAGGGAGATGTCCACGACATTGGCAAAAACATTGTTAAGGTCGTATTGCAGTGCAACAATTTTGAGGTGGAAGATCTGGGCGTGATGGTGGCGGTGGAGACCATTTTGGATCGCGCTCAGGAGAGCGGCGCGCAGATTATTGGTCTCTCGGGGCTGATTACCCCCTCTTTGCAGCAGATGACCCATGTGGCCAAGGAGATGCAGCGCCGTGGCATGCAGCATATTCCCCTGTTGATTGGGGGGGCGACGACCTCTAAGGCGCACACGGCGGTTAAGATTGCCCCGGTTACCGAGGGGTGTGTGGTGCAGGTGAAGGACGCCTCCCGTTCGGTGGGGGTGGCGGCGGCGCTGCTGAGTGCGCGGGAGCGGGATGATTTTATGGCCGCGTGTGTGGCTGAGCATGAAAAATATCGCGCCATTCATGAGCAGCGTAGCACCCGCAAGCCGCTTTTGAGTATGCAGGAGGCACGGGCACGGGCCTTTGCAACCCCGGCTGCCGTAACCCAAGCGGCGCAGCCCGGTGTGCATGTGCTGGCGGATTATGATTTGGCCACTTTGGTGCCCTATATTGACTGGACCCCCTTTTTCCGCACCTGGGAGCTGCATGGTCGTTATCCAGAGATCCTGTCGGATAGCAAGGTTGGGCAGGCCGCCACGCGGCTGTTTGAGGATGCCCAGCAGATGCTGCAAGAGATCATCGCTCAGGGTAGCCTTAAGGCCAATGGGGTGTTGGGGCTCTTTAACGCCTCCCGCGTGGGGGATGATATTGAACTGGCCGACGGTTTAGGCACCATCCACACCCTGCGTCAGCAGCGGGACGGTGGGGAGGCCCCCTGTTATGCCCTGGCGGATTTTGTGGGGCAGGGGGATACCATCGGTATGTTTGCGGTCACAGCGGGCATTGGTGTGGCGGAGTTGGTGGCGCATCATCAAGCGGCCCATGATGACTATCGGGCGATTATGGTAGAGGCGCTGGCCGACCGCTTGGCCGAGGCTTTTGCAGAGCACATTCATGAACGGGCCCGCCGGGAGTTTTGGGGGTATGCCGGGGATGAGGCGCTCTCTAAGGGTGACTTAATTGCGGAGCGCTATGTGGGCATTCGTCCGGCACCGGGCTATCCGGCCTGTCCGGACCATACGGAAAAAGCGCTGCTGTTTAAATGTCTGAATGCGCAGGAGCATGCGGGTATGGCGTTGACGGAGAGCTTTGCCATGACCCCAGCGGCATCGGTGAGTGGTTATCTGTTTGCCCATCCACAGGCACGCTATTTTTCGGTTGGCCGCATAGGTGGCGATCAGTTGGAGGCGTACGCCAAACGCAAGGGCATGTCTGTGGAAGAGATGGCCAAATGGTTGGCCCCCAATTTAGATAGTTAGGGGATTATGGTTATGTCTGCATCCCGTGCCGCAGAGCTGCGTAAGCGGCTCAACCACTATGCCCATAGCTACCATACCCTTGATACGTCACTGGTATCCGATGCCGAGTATGACCGCCTGTTTAGAGAGCTGCAAAGCTTAGAGGCGGCGGATCCCACCTTGATCAGCGCCGACTCGCCAACCCACCGGGTCGGGGGTGCCATCCTGGAGGGTTTTGAGAAGGTACGCCATCGGGTTGCCATGCTCTCCCTGGATAACGCCTTTTCTGCGCAGGATTTGGTGGAGTTCCACCGCCGCGTGCAGGAGGGCTTGGCGGAGTCGGTGGTGGTGGAAGCCGTGCAGCACTATCAGGATGAATATGGCCTGAGCGATTTAGGGGCGCTGGTGGGGCGACCGGGGGCTTTGGAGGGGGTGGCCCGCGATGTGACCCAGCGGCTCAACCAGACCTTGAGTTTTGTGGAGCCCTTGCAGCCACCGGACACTAAGAGCTTGCTGAGCAGTGGCCGCAAAGCGGCGGATATTCTACGTCGTCTGCGTTTGTGGGCGGCGGAACAGCCCCAGCGGGTGGAGTATGTGGCCGAACCCAAGTTGGATGGGCTGGCTTTTAGTCTGACCTATGCAGAGGGTGTGTTGGTGCGGGCGGCCACCCGTGGTGATGGGCAGGAGGGCGAGGATGTTACCGCCCATGCGCGCACCATACAGGATGTTCCCCTAAGATTGCAGGGGGCGGGCTATCCGGCGCTATTGGAGGTGCGGGGCGAGGTCTATATGCCCTTGGCAACCTTTGAAAAACTTAATGCCGAGGCGCGGGAAAGGGGAGAAAAAACCTTTGCCAATCCACGCAATGCGGCGGCGGGCAGTCTGCGCCAGTTGGACCCCAAGATAACCGCCAGCCGGGGTTTGCGGATGTTTTGTTATGGCACGGGTTATGTGGAGGGGGGCACGCTGGCGGACCGTTATGCGGAGATTTTAGCGGCGCTGAAGGGGTGGGGTTTGCGGGTGTCGCCAGAGGCCGAGCGGGTGGAGGGTGCCCAAGGGTGTCTGGCGTATACCGAGCGTTTGGGTGAAAAACGTGAAACCTTACCCTATGAAATTGACGGAGCGGTGTTGAAGGTGGATAGCCAGCGGTTGCGGGAGCGGCTGGGTTTTGTGGCGCGGGCACCGCGCTGGGCCATGGCCTTTAAGTTTCCGGCCACGGAGGAGAGCACCACGGTACAGGCCATTGATCTACAGGTTGGGCGAACCGGGGTTATTACGCCGGTGGCGCGGTTGGAGCCTGTGGCGGTGGGGGGGGTGACCGTGACCAATGCCACACTGCACAATTTTTTGGAGTTGGCCCGTAAGGATGTACGGGTTGGGGATCGGGTCATTGTGCGCCGCGCCGGGGATGTGATCCCAGAGGTGGTGCGGGTGATCCCCCGTGAGAGCCATGGGGCCCTTGCGGTATATAAAGAGCCGGTGGCCTGTCCGGTGTGTGGTGCGCCGACGGAGCGTGAGGGGGGGGAGACGGCCCTGCGCTGTTCGGGTGGTTTGACCTGTCGGGCGCAGGTTAAGGAGGGGGTTAAGCACTTTGCCTCACGCAAGGCGATGAACATTGAGGGCTTGGGCGATAAGTTGGTGGCGTTGCTGATGCAAGCGGGTTTGGTTGAGCGGATTTCGGATCTCTACCGGCTGCATGAGCAGCGGCAGGTCTTGGTGGGGTTGGAGCGGCTCGGTGGTAAGTCGGTGGCCAATTTATTGGAGGCCATTGAGCAGAGCAAGGCACAGTCAGCGGCTCGATTTTTGTTTGGTTTGGGCATTCGGGATGTGGGGGTTACGCTGGCGGGCTCCTTGGCGGCGCATTTTACCAGTTTGGATGCGTTGATGGCAGCCACGGTAGAGGATTTGGTCGGCATTGAGGATGTGGGCGAGGTGGTGGCGCGGCGGGTGGTGCATTTTTTTGCCCAAGCGCACCATGGTGCGGAGTTAGCGGCATTGCGGGCGTTGGGGGTGGCGGCGGCGGGTGAGCCATGGCGGGTTGAGCCGGATGGGCATGGGGTAGCAGCGGCGGAGCAGCCCTTATCGGGTCTGTCGGTGGTTTTGACGGGCACCCTGGCGGGCCTGACCCGTGAGGCGGCGGCGGTTCGGTTAGAGGGGCTAGGGGCCAAGGTTGTGGCTTCGGTTTCTGGCAAGACGGGTTGTTTGGTGTGTGGGGAGAGTGCGGGATCCAAGCTGGCCAAAGCGCAGAAGGCGGGGGTGCCGGTGTTGGATGAGGCCGCTTTAGAGGGGCTATTTAGGGGCGAGATACCCCCTGAGATTCAGGCCCGTATGCAGGGGTGATGGGGCGATGCGTTGGGGGGTTGGGGTGAAGCGTGGTTGGCCATTATAGGGCGCACGATTGTGTTTGAAACGGAAAAACAGCGTAAAGAGCGCAAGCGGCCATGGGCAGGGGTGCCGCGTGGGGGCACCCGTTACAGGGCTGCCCACGGGGGGGTGCCGCTCTTGCGCGGCAAGATCCTGTTTCCCAAACACGACCCTAGTGCCTAAGTTGTGCCCCAATGGGTGGTCGTTATATGCCGCCTGGGTTTAACCGCGGTTTTTACCTTCCATCAGCGCTTTGAGTTGGGCAAAGGGGTTATGGGTGGCGGCGGGGCCTTCATCGGGCTGGTTGCCGCCGGTGCCATACATTTGGGCCTCGGTCATGCGTGCATGTTCATTGTCATGACAGTAGAGACACAAAAGCTCCCAGTTGCTGCCATCTTCGGGATTGTTAAAATGGTCATGATCCTTATGATGAACCGTCAACTCTTGGACATTCTTGTGGTTAAACTCACGCTGGCAGCGCCCACATATCCAGGGGTAGATACGTAGCGCCTTCTCGCGATAGCCACCGGATTTCATTAAGGTATTGATGCGGTTCTCTAGCTTTTCCATACTCATGTTATGTTCCTTATGCCGACCTACATATCCCGATAATCGGGACCATTGCCACCCTCTGGGGGGGTCCAATGGATGTTGTTAAAGGGATCTTTAATATCACAACTTTTGCACTGTAGACAGTTGCCCCCATGGCGGAGGTAGATAATGGCCCCGCTTGCATCCCGTTTGACTTCAAACACCCGCCCCGGACAATAACGCAGCTCAGGAAAACCAAAACGTGCCCCCTGGCGGGCGGGTAGGGTGGCATCTCTAAGCTGTAAGTGGATGGGTTGATCCTCCTCATAACTTAGACCACTGGTGGCTAAGGCGTACTCAACCGAATGACCGGTGGGGGTTGTATCATAACGCATTGGTTGCGCCCAATCCAACCCACTCGGCCAGGGACGCAGACGTGCCCGGTCCTCTTGCTGCCAGCGTAATGAGAAACCGTTTTCACCCCGCTGACGTAGCCCGGTCCAGGCGGCCACCGCCATGCCCCCCAACTTGCCACCCATGCGAAAACCTGCCCGCACATTGCGTTCTTCTTTAAGGGTTTGGGCAAGGTCCGAAGCCTCCCATGCCTGTTGATACCGGCGTAATGCGGTGGCTCCCCCATCCCCCTCAGCCAGTGCCTGCACAATGGCGGTGGCCGCCAAGACCCCGGAATGCAGCGCCCCTTTTACCCCCTTTAAGCGGGCGGGATTAAGAAAACCGGCACCATCACCCACCAGTAGCCCACCATGGAAATAGAGCTTGGGCAGTGCCAGCCAACCCCCTTGGCTCACAGCGCGTGCGCCATAACCAAGCAGCGTGCCCCCCTCCAGCAGGGGGGCTAGGGTGGCATGCTGTTTCCAACGCTGTAGCGCCCCATAGGGGTCAAAGGTGGGATCTTGATAATCCAAACCAACCACCAGCCCCAGCGCGATACGCTGGTTGGGTAGATGGTAAATAAACCCTCCGCCATGGACACGCTCTAGGGGCCAGCCCAGGGTATGACGGATGGTGCCCGGCACACTCTTGGGCACAGACCACAGCTCCTTCATACCCAAGCCGTAGGTTGGGGGGGGGCAGCCATGGTTGAGCCCCAGCTCGGTAAGCAGGGGTTGGGTGAGAAAACCCCGAGCACCCTCGGCCAATACCGTGACCTTGGCGTGAATCGCTACCCCTGGCTGATAGGTGGGCTTTTTCCCGCCGTGGCGGTCAAGGCCCATAGCGCCAGTCACAACACCGCTGATGTGCTGCCCGTCCCGCAGCAGTTCCACGGCGGTAAAACCGGGAAAAATCTCCGCGCCCAAGGATTCCGCATGGTCAGCCAACCAACGACATAATCCCCCCAACGGGTAGAGCTGGGCACCATGATCCTGCCATTTTTTGGGATGGGGCAGGGGAATGGCCTGGGTTTTGGTCAAGAACTGGGTGGTGGCATGCTG
Organism: Magnetococcus marinus MC-1; assembly: GCF_000014865.1. Lineage (NCBI taxonomy): Bacteria > Pseudomonadati > Pseudomonadota > Magnetococcia > Magnetococcales > Magnetococcaceae > Magnetococcus > Magnetococcus marinus. The sequence goes on along the minus strand of NC_008576.1, from coordinate 4,625,594 downwards.
GACGGTGGCCAACAGCGGGGGCGGTGTGGGTGGGGCGGCATAGGTGCCGAACAGCAGATCCAGGGCATCGGGCTCAACCAAAGCCCCAGAGAGCTGATGCCCACCCACACGGGCGGCCTTTTCTAAAATACAGAGTGAGATCGGCTGGGAAGCCCGTTGCAATATCGCGATGGCGGTTGCCAAACCGGCAGGTCCAGCACCCACAATGGCAACGTCATAGTGTAGGGTTTCGCGGGTCATGAGGGTGGACCTCCCCAAGCGGGCTGGTTGGGCAGAGCTTGGTCAAACAGGCAATGTGTTGTCCATCAAGCGGCGGAGCACGGGCCGAGTGGTCTAACAAAACGGGGCGTGCCGTCGCGTTATGGGAGAGCACGGGGGGCCCGGTCGGCAGGCCATGGGACCTATGTTGGGGCGCGGCCATTAGCTGGTTGGGGTGGCATCCTTAGCCAGCGCTTCCAGCTCCTCTTTAAACCGAGGGATTTGACTCTCCAGACCGGCCACTTCATCCACCCGTAGGGCAAAGGCGATACCGGTGCCGGGACTGGCAAAATTTCCACCCTCATGGATCGCAGCCAGAATGCCTGGGGTAAGGTGCTCTTCGACCAACATGAAGGAGATATCCCGCTGGATATCGAGGGTTAGGCCAAAAAAGGTGCGTGCCTCATGGATGCCCGTGCCGCGACCGGGCACCACCGTCGCGCCGGTGGCGCCCGCAGCTTTGGCCGCATCCACAATACGATCGGTTAAATCGGTACGGGACATTACAACGATCAGCTTAAAGTGCATCATAGCGCTCCTTTGGTACCCTCTTCAACGGGAGGTGCCATCCTGTTGGCGGGCATCCTGTAGAGGTTTTTGTGCCCGTTTGGCCATCCATGCGGCCAGTTGAGCATAACCCATCACCGAGATCATGGGAAACAGACTGGCAAAGGCGATTAAACCAAAGCCATCCAGCAGCGGGTTGCGGCCTGGAATGGTGGCCGATAGACCCAAGCCCAGGGCTGCCACCAGCGGCACGGTGACGGTGGAGGTGGTAACGCCGCCTGAATCATAGGCCAAGGGGATAATCATGCGGGGTGCATAAAAGGTTTGCACCAGCACCACCAAGTAACCCGCGACAATATAGTAGACCAGATTATGGCCGGTCACGATGCGAAAAGTGCCCAATGTGATGCCTACCGCCACCCCCAGCGCCACCGCGATGCGCAGGTGAAAGGGCTCAACCGTGCCCCGTGACACCTCTTGTGCTTTTAGGGCCACCGCCAGCAAAGAGGGTTCGGCAATGGTGGTGGCAAAACCGATGAGAAAGGCAAAGAGATAGATCCAGCCATAATTCCACCAGCCTGGATGTTCCGGTACCAGTGGTGTGCCAAACACCAGCATGGGGTCGGATAGCTGGGCGGCCATCAATTTACCAATGGGAAACAGCGCCTTTTCTAATCCAGAGAGGAACAGCGCGAGGCCCAGCAACACATAGATAAAACCGATGATGGTATGGCGAGCATGGGGTAGGGGTTTACGCAGAACTAAAAATTGAAATCCCACCAGCAGCAGCAAGATGGGTAGAATATCGCCAATGGTGCTCAACAGGGTTTTGGCCAGATCAAGTAGGATCTCCATCGCTTAACCTACCCCCATGACAATGGTACCGTAGAGCATCACAAACAGGATGGGTAGTAGACTGGCAAAGGCGATTAAGCCAAAGCCATCAATCATGGGGTTACGGCCATGGATAACCGAGGCCAACCCCACCCCCAGCGCCGTCACCAGCGGTACGGTGACGGTGGAGGTGGTCACTCCGCCAGAGTCAAAGGCGATGCCGATGATCGCCTCGGGGGCAATAAAGGTCATGGCCACCACCAGCATATATCCGGCTATAATCAGGTAGTGCAGGGGCCACCCTTTGATGATGCGCACTACCCCCAAGACGATGGCAAATCCCACCGACAATGCCACACTTAGGCGCAAGCCCCAGGCGTAGCGGGTCATGCTTGTGGGGCTATTTTCAATGGCACCCCCGGTTGCGGCCACATCGGCGGCCTCGGCGGCCACCGCAATGAGCGCTGGTTCAGCCACGGTGGTGGCAAAGCCCAACAGAAAGGCAAACAGGATTAACCAGAAGGCGTTGCCCTTATAGGCCAGGTTATGGGCCATACTTTCGCCGATGGGAAACAGCCCCATCTCCAGACCGCGCACAAAGAAGGTCAAGCCCAGCAAGACCATGATCAAGCCGGTTAGCATATCGCCGGGGTTGGGCAGGGGTTTATGCAGCACCACGCCCTGGAAAAAGGCGATGACTAGGACGATGGGCAGCAGATCACGGGCGGCGTCTTTGAGCCAGAGTAGGGGGACAAACCAAGAGCGTGACATGATCTTACATCAGCGCATCGTAGGGGGTCTGTTTACCGCGCCGCCGCAAGATGGCTCCGGCAATCATGCCCAGGGTTAGCACCACGGCACCGGAGAGAAAAAATTGGGTTTCTGAGCTTTTTTCCAGCACCCGTTTATCGGCGGTGACGGTCTGTAGTTCCTGTTCCAGAGCGGCGACGCGCTGTTCTAGGGTTTGGTTGATCTTTTCCAACTCCAGGGCATTTTTAGAGATCCGCTTAATGTGCATCAGCTCCGACTCTAAACGGCGTTGATTAATCAATTGACCGCGCAGTTCGGCTAACTGTTCTTGTAGACCATCGCGATCGCGCAGGGCCTGATCTTTTTGGGCCACCGCCTGGTCCAGCAGGGTACGGGCCGCGGGTTGTTCAGAGAGATAGCGGCGCAACACCCAGCCATCGCGGCCACTGCTGCTACGCACGCGATCCCAGCCTTGGTCGCCTTTTTCCAGGATCTCCACCCCTTCGCCCGATTTAAGCACCTGGAGAATGCGAAATTGGTTGCCGGCACCGCCCCGCATCATAATGCGGAATTCGTCGGTAACGTAGCGGGTGGCCGCAGAGGATGAGATGCCAAAACCCACCACAAACAGTGTGGTGAGCAGTAAGGAGGCAAGCCTTTTAGTCGATGGCCGTAGTGAGCCCATGACGCAGATATCCGTAGATGGTAGATCGCTAAGGGGGAACCCTGTGTTGCATTCAGTAGCACGTTTTTATGAATTTGCCAATACGTGCTTGAAACCAATGGAAAAATGGGGCAAATTAAGCGCCTTTTTGCATCCCCTTCTTCCGATAGCCTATAGTTTGTGGCTGAGGCAACGAGTATAATGAAGGGCTTCTCTTCCGGCAAGCGTACCTGACCGGTACGCCGCAGATCATTTCAGGAGTCGACGCCATGCCCATGCGTAACCAAGTGGAAAAGGTCAAGGTTCTCATAGAAGCGCTACCTTACATGCGTCGATTTGAGGGTAAGACCTTCGTGATCAAATATGGCGGTAATGCCATGGTGGATGAAGATCTCAAGAGCGCGTTTGCCCAGGATGTCATTTTAATGCGTCAGGTGGGCATCAACCCCATCATTGTGCACGGTGGTGGTCCGCAGATTGGTTTGATAATGAAGCGCATGGGTTTGGAGCCCAAGTTTATTGACGGCCTGCGTGTGACCGATGAAGACACCATGAGTGTGGTTGAAATGGTGTTGGCGGGCAAGGTTAATAAGGATATTGTCAATTTGATCAATCTGAATGGGGGCCGTGCGGCGGGTTTGTCGGGTAAGGATGGTTATACCATTCAGGCGCGTAAGCGCACCCATGTGCGCAAGGGTCCGGATGTGCAGGTTCCGGAGATTATTGATCTGGGTTGGGTGGGGGATGTGGAGCGAATTGAGACCAATCTTTTGGATCGGTTTCGGGCTTCGGACATTATCCCGGTGGTGGCTCCGGTGGGGGTGGGTGCCAATGGTGAGACGTACAACATTAACGCCGATTCGGTGGCGGGTCACATCGCCATCGCGATGCAGGCGGAGAAGTTGATTTTGCTTACTGATGTTCCTGGGGTGCAGGATAAAAACGGCACGCTGATCAATCAGATTGATGAAACGGATGTGGATAAGCTGATTCGCAATGGCACGGTGACGGGGGGCATGATTCCCAAGTTAGAGACCTGCCGCACGGCCCATACGGGGGGTGTTAATGCCAGCCATATTATTGATGGCCGCGTGGAACACGCCCTGCTGTTGGAGATCTTCACCGACAGCGGCATCGGTACCGTGCTGCGTTAGGTCCAGCCTTAGCTGGCCGCCACCTTAGCAGGCCACTGTTCTAGCTGGTCGGCGGGCAGGTGGCCAGCATGCTGGGGCGCTGGGCCAGCTCGGTATACCATTGCTGCAATTGAGGGCGCTGCTGTCGCCACGCCAGTTGGGGCAGACGAAAATCCAGATATCCCAAAGTCGCCCCCAGGGCCAGCTGTGCCAGCGTGAGCGTGCCTTGATAGGCGGGCTGCTGCTGCTCCAGGTGATCCAAGGTGCGCTGAATGGTCCCATGCCAGTGTGCAAGCCATTGGCTTGATTGCATCTCCTCTGGACGCAGATACTCTTTAACCAGTACCAAGGCGGTATCCAATAGCCCATCGGTCAGTGCCTCCTGGCGTAACACCGACCAACGCTCCGCGCCACTGGGTATCAACTGCGGCGTCTGGTTAAGCGTGTCCAGATAGGCGCAGATGACCGGACTGTCATAAAGTCCCTGCCCATCCGCCGTTTCCAGGGTGGGTATCTTACCCAAAGGATTTAGGGGGGTCACCCCACGGTTATCCTCCATGGGTAGCACCACAACCATGTCGATCTGATCCTGCAAGCCCTTTTCCAGAATAAGCAGACGTACCTTGCGTGCATAAGGCGAGGTGGGTGAGTAGAACAGGCGCATTGTAAGACTCCTCAAGAACAAACATAAGCATGAAAAAAAGGGGGGATACCCCGCCTAGCCCCCGTTCCCCCATGCCCGGGTTGGTGTTTACTCGTCAATGGCCTGTTTAAGCCGCTCCAGATCATCCAGATGGCCGGTGCAGACCAACAGGTCCCCGCCCTGGATCACATAATGTCCATTGGGGTTAAAGTGCATTTCTCCGTTACGCAGATGGCCCAAAACAATCACATTGTAGGTATTACCAATCTGGCTGTCCCGCAGACTGACATTGGCAAAGCTTGAGTTGGCAGGCACCATCAACTCCTCAATTTCCAAGTCAGTATGGGCGCGATGCAGAGCCAGATCAAAAAAACGTAAGGCCGTGGGCCGCATGGCGGTATAGGCCATATATTGACCCCCATCAAACAGTGGCGAAATGGCACGGTTGGCCCCCACCTTCATCAACCGCTTGATGGAGGTCTCGGTACTGGCCGCTACAATGATATAACAATCTTTACTTGGGCGTGTTTCACGAATATTCAGAATAAGGTAAACATTGGTGGCTTCATCATGGATGGCACTGATCACACTGTGGGCACGAATTAACCCAGCGCGTATCCAGGTGGTTTCGTCCGATACATCACCCCGCATGGCGTTCCACCCTTTGCGCATGGCCTCATCCACCAACGCCTGCTCACGATCAATGACGCAGAATGGCCGGTTTTCCGCTTGCAGCGTTTGACAAATGGCCTGCCCAATGAGGTTGAGACCACAGATAATAAAGTGATCACGCAATTTTTCTATCTGCCGCTCCATACGTTGTTCCTTTAACTCAAAAATACGCTCCGTCAGGGCGGAGACAATAATGGAGGTCATCAACACCGTTACCCATATCCCCACAATGGTACCGGTTATGGCAACCATCCGTCCGCCATCGGTGGCGGGGCTGATATCGCCATAACCCACCGTGGTGATGGTGATCATGGTCCAGTAAAGGGCATCCCACAGATTGGTAATGTCTGGATTATGGCCCCGTTCGGCCATAAAAAAGGCTAGGGTAACCATGCCCAGCACAACAGCTGCTAGGGTAAACAGCGAGGTGAGTTCAAACGAGCGTTCCGCAATGACCGAACTAAAAAAAGTGAGTCGTTTGGAGTAACGAAACAGCTTGAGAATGCGCAAGACGCGGAGGATACGCAGCAGCCGAAAGGCCCGGAAAATGGGTAGAATGGCTAATAAATCGATAATGGAGAGCGGTTTGCGCATCCATAACAGTTTGGGGCGAAAGGCAGCGCGCAAAGCTTTGAAGAGAGCTTGATGATGTTTGCGACGATGACTCATACGTCGTTGACGCTGAAAAGATTCCTCAAAATCGACCAGAAAATCGCTACAGACCCACCAGCGCAACATATATTCCATTAAAAAGATGATATTAAAAGCGTGGTCTAAAAAATCGAAAAAGAGCTGTTCTTCCAAGGTAAGGTCGGGGTCCGTCTCCAGCGTCATGGCGATCAACGAGGCAAACACCACCAACATCATCAACAAGCTAAATGCATTGCGGGCACGACTGGAAGGATCTTCCAGGAGGTGAAAGAATAGGGTTTTAATGGGACCACGTTGGCGACGGGACAAAACCATAAACGGGAAAATCCTGCAAGATGGTTGAATAACCAAGCGCGAGTTTGCGCCAAATAGACCGCCTTAGCCGCGCTTTTACGCCGGGTCGTGCAAAGGCGTGTAAAAAGTCGCCGTTATATGAGCAGAATATAAGCAGATTTTATGCCTAACGCTACGATTTGTTTATTTTTATGTTGCGCGCCTTGTGCACAGGTTCCGGTCCTAGGCAGGCTCTCTTCCCGCTTAAACAAAGGGTCTGGGGTGTGCGACGGGTCACACCTGCGGGGCCACCTACAGGGTAAGAAACCACCACGGCAATAAACCGGCGCCAAACCAGGTTCTGATCAGCCAAGCAGTCGCCATCATGTTTTAGGTTCTTGTGGATCTGTGTTGCACGGGTTGCACTGGTGTTCGTGTGTCAACAGGGGTAAAGTGTGCGAAAAGTTTGAGTACGTTTCAGCCTGCTGTCGCCGTGCCATGACAGCGCCGTTGCTGGCCCCTATAACAGCCTTTGTCCCTTTAGCGAAGGCGTTTAAGAGTTGGGATTCTATGAGTGCCATTGATCTTGCAACCCCTGTAACCCGATTTGATCAGCTGGTCACCTATTTGGAGGCAGGCTGTACGCCAAAAGAGCAGTGGCGAATTGGCACGGAACATGAAAAATTTGGCTTTCGTAAGCGAGACCTTACGCCCATTCCCTACGAGGGTGAAGCTGGCATCGGGCGGCTGCTCAACAGCATGGCCGACCGCTATGGTTGGCAGCGTGTTGAAGAGGATGGCCATGTCATCGCCCTCATTAAGGATGGTGCTTCGGTCACCCTGGAGCCGGGTGGTCAGTTAGAGCTCTCGGGGGCGCCTCTGCAAACCATCCATGAGACCCAAGATGAGATCAACGAGCATCTACACCAGTTGGGCGAGCTGTGCCAAGATATGGATATGGCCTTTTTTGGTCTAGGGGTACAGCCCAAGTGGCGCTTTGACGATATTCCCTGGATGCCCAAAGGGCGCTACCGGATCATGCGCGACTATCTGCCCAGCAGGGGCCACCTGAGCCTGGATATGATGGCGCGTACCTGTACGGTGCAGGCCAATTTTGATTTTTCTAGCGAAGCGGATATGGTCAACAAGTTTCGTTTATCCATGGCCCTGCAACCGCTCACCATGGCGCTGTTTGCCAATTCGCCCTTTTTAGAGGGTAAACCCAACGGCTTCCTCTCCTATCGGGGGGAGATTTGGCGGCATACCGACCCAGATCGCTGTGGCTGGTTGCCCTTTGTCTTTGAAGAGGGTTTTGGGTTTGCCCGCTATGCGGAGTATGCCCTGGACTGTCCCATGCTGTTCCTTTATGAAAAGGGGGTATATGGTTCAGGTGGGGGTGTGCCCTTCCGCGCTTTCATGGAGGGTAAACATCCTGCAAAACCCGGTGTTTATCCTACTCTTGGAGATTGGCAAACCCATCTTTCAACGCTGTTTCCCGATGTACGTTTAAAGCATTATCTGGAACTGCGTGGGGCCGATGCCGGTAACTCCAGCAGCCTATGCGCCATGCCGGCCCTATGGAAGGGCTTGTTGCACGATGAAACCGCCTTGCTGGCCGCTTGGGACCGGGTCAAACGCTGGAGCCATGAAGAACGGGACCGCATTCATCAAGAGACCCCCCGCCTTGCCCTACAGACCCTTACACCCGAGGGGATCAGCTTTCGCGCTTTGGGTTTATCGGTGTTGGAGATCGCCCGGGCCAGTTTACATCGGCAGGGCGAGCGCAATGCCAATGGCTGTGATGAGTCGATCTTTCTTGATCCTTTGTTTATCACAGTGGAGAACAACCAAACCCCTGCGGAACGTCTGTTGGAGGCCTATAAAGGGCGCTGGAGAGGCGCGGTAGAGCCCCTGTTTTGGGAGGAGGAGTTTGAGTCCTTCTACGCCGAATGCACCAAAAAAGCATAATCCATCGCGTATGAGCGCAAAGGATCTGATTAAAATTGAAAATAGATAAACTGGCTGATGGGGCGCAGAAAAATGAATACCAGCCCCATCACCACAGCCAGGAAAAGCGATTCCAGCATCAACGGTAGCACTCTCCTGCCGTGTTTCAACACATAAGGCCATACCACGGTATAAACCGCGTAACTGATCAAAAAGCCCATGAGTAGCAGGGCCGCAATCAAATAGGTGTTCTCACGCATACCCAGCCAGAGATAATCCCTTGGTTGCAACAGGTGGGCATAAAGCGTCCAGGTGTGTGCCAGACTCTCGGCCCGAAAGGGAATCCAGCTCAGCATGACCAGTGACAAGGTGATGATCCAACCAAGCCCATGCCGCAGTGGCATAGACCACCCATCAAACAGGTGGTGCCCAAGGCGATAGAGCGCAATCCACACCGCGTGTAACAACCCCCAAACCATGAATGTCCAAGCAGCACCGTGCCAAAGCCCCATGATCGCCCAAGTCAGGAAAAGGCTGGCGTATAGATTACGACTGGGTAGGGAGTCAGTCGTTACGGCCAAACCCCCGGTAGAGCGATCTTGCACCACGACCCTGGCCAAGGGAAAATAGAGATAGTCGCGTATCCAGCTGGATAAAGAGATATGCCAGCGCTTCCAAAAGGTTTTGGGCGAGTGGGCGATGTAAGGAAAGTTAAAGTTTTCCGGGAAGGTAATACCCATCATTCGTGCAGAACCAATGGCGATATGGGAATAACCAGCAAAATCAAAATAGATCTGAAAACCAAATAGATAGGCAAGCGTCAGTACATCTATGGCGCTAAGTGTTGCACTTGGTTGCGCAAAACCATCATCGACCAAGGGGGCCAGATTATCCGCCAACACAACCTTGAGAAACAGGCCAAGCAAGACCCGTTTGATCCCACTGACAAAAATATCCATCGACCAAGAGGGCCGAACATCAAGCTGTGGAATGACCTCTTTGGCGCGTAATACCGGTCCGGCTACCAGCTGTGGGAAAAAGGTTACAAAACATCCATAGAGCACAAAATGACGTTCTGGTTTGATAAACCCTCGATACACATCAACGCTGTAACTAATGGTTTGAAAAGTATAAAAACTGATTCCCAACGGTAAGATAATGGATAGAGCGGGCGTGTGGAAATCGCTGCCAAACCAAGAGAAGACATCATGCAAATTATCGACGACAAAAAAGAGGTATTTAAAATAAAAGAGCAAGCCAAGGTTGGTCAAAAGGCTGAACCAAAGTCCCAATTTTCGTTTCCAAGGTTCATTATGGGCATAGATATAAAGGCCGGCCAAATAGTCCACTAGGGTTGAAGCGAGCATTAACGGAATAAATTCAACGCGCCAAAATCCATAAAAGGAGATGCTGCCCAGAAACAGCAACCATAAACGTGGCTGACGAGGTAATACCCAGTAAAGTAGAGCGACAAGAGGAAGGAAAAGAAGATAGGTAACCGAGTTAAAAATCATCGAGAGACACCCTTATCCATAGTTTTGACAGCCTCATCAATGGCTTGTGCCAAGCGTACATGGCCTGGGCCTTGGAAATGCATAAAATCAAGCTCGGTTTTATCTTGCATATTGGTCGAGTTGTTAGCTCCCCACCAGTGTGCAGGAACAAGATTCTCAAAATTGAACAAATGGATATGTGGTCCCTGTGCTTTTTCAGAAAGTGAATGTTTAAAGGAGGTATATTCACGCATAAGATAAGGCAACTCAACGTCATTGCGGATGGGTGGGATGTAAAGTAATATGTCGACAAAACGCTGTTTGGCACGCACCAGGATGGCATCCAATGCCGCCATATTATCCAAATAGCGGGCGCGGATTATTTTACGTTTACTTTGAGCGGTAATGCCAAAAACTTGATTGCGTAGGCGATACAGAAAAAAGTAAATCTGTCCTCTGGCTTCGACCCGTTTATCCCACCAAGGCCAATAGTGGGATAACTGATGGTTGAGATATGATTCCACGCGCTTTTGCGGTGTTTCCGAGAGCCCTTTGAGATCAATCTCACTCTGTTTTTCCACCTGGGTATTCTGTGCGATTATTTTCTGTCCAATCGAGGTGTTGCTCAGGTTGGAGACAATGGACGGTTGTGACAGTAAAGGTAGCAGAGTGGGTCGAATACCCGTTTCACGAAGATCATCAAACACAACAGGCAAAATAAGCCGTTCAACTGGTAACTTTTCGAGCAACGCCTCAAAAAGGAGATAGTGCTCCATTAAATTTGCGTTGGGTTGACTATAGGCAAGCAGGGTATGGTTCCCATCTTTCCAACGTTGATGCAGCACATTGGGTGCGGTGGTCTCGCCTGGTTGCCATTGATTAATGGCGTGCAGTTGTGAATTCCCTAGCCATACATGAACCGGTTTGGCGCCTCTCTCAAGCCAATCGTGCAAACACTGACCACCATCATTCAATGTGCGACAGTGAACGTGATAGCCTTCTTCCTGCTGGCTTACTTCTGTAACATCTTTACCCAGGGCCAATTGATCAAAAGCGGTTTGTGGTTGATCCGACAACCATGACGTGAAGCTTATTAGACATATCAGCACAGCTAACACAAGGGATGTAAGCTGCGTTTTAGCCAACGTCAGAGCTGTCGCGCGCATGTTTGAGATCATCCAATCCATTTGTTACGGTGGTTCCAATGCAGTGACCCTGGTGGTCCGTTAGGGTGGGATTTGTCATGCAAAATGGTAACCAACAAGCCATATAAAAAAAGCCTACAGGGAATGATCCTGTAGGCTTTTTTAGCAGGGTAACCGACCATGCCAAAGGCTTAGTGCAGTTGATCCTTGTTGGCTTCCAAGTGACGGATGGCTTCGTCGGCCAGTTTGTTGGCCTCGGCCTTATCAATCGACTTGGTGATGAGCTTTTCGGTCACCGCCAAGGCGACTTCCACAACGACGCCACGGACCTCAGACATCGCCTGACGGCGTGCCTGCTCAATATCTTGAGTAGCCTGTGACTTCAGCTTGGCCAATTCGGCTTCCAGTTCGGCCTTCTCCTGCTCGCGCAGGGCATCGGCTTCTTTACGAGCGGACTCAAGCAGTTGCGCAATTTTCTCGCGCTCAGCTTTAACTTCGGCACGCTGATCGACCAGAAGCGCGGCGGCCTCTTTTCGCTCATTTTCGGCGGCTTTTAGTTCTTCTTCAATCCGCGACGCCCGTGCTTCCAACACATCAGAGATGGCGGGAACCACGAACTTCTTTAGCAGCAGCAGCAGGGCGACGAACGAAATCACCGTCCAAAACATCTGCGAACTAAAGGTACTGGAGTCGAACTGGGGCATGCCCGATTGGGCATGCTCTGCGGCGGCATGAGTAGCAGCGTAAGCAGCACTGATCATAAGATCATCCAGTTCTTTCTAGTGGTTTAACCTTTGCTCATGATGATAAAGGCGATAACCAGACCGTAGAGGGCAACGGCTTCCACGAAGGCCGCGCCGATCCACATGTACTTGGTCATCTGAGCTTCAGCACCAGGCTGACGAGCGATGGACTCAATGGTTTTACCGAACAGGTAACCCAGACCAATACCCGAGCCGGCCATACCGGCAGCGGCCAGGCCCATACCGATAAATGCGGCGGCAGCGCTTTCCATGGGACTTTATCCTCCTTAGCGGATTAGGACGAGATCCATTCCTACACACGCCGGGACCTCCCCGCACGTGTGACGCTGGTCTGCTTAGTGCAGATGCAGCGCGTCGTTGATATAGACGCAGGTAAGAATCGTGAAAATATAGGCTTGGATGAAGCCAATGAACAACTCAAAACCGGTAAACACCGTCGCGAACGCAGCTGGCATCAACAAACCGCCCAAAGGCAGCGTGGCCGCAAAAAAGAACATAATCGCCAACACGGTGTGGCCCGCAGTCATGTTCGCAAACAGACGCACGGAAAGAGAGACAGGCCGGGAGAGGTAAGAAACAATCTCAATTGGCACCATCAAAATCAACAACATGGGGGGCACCCCTGACGGCACAAAAAAGCCGATAAAACCGGTGCCATGTTTCACAATCGCCAAACCCGTGGCGAAGAAAAATACACTCAAGGCCAACGTCGCGGTCACAACCAACTGTGACGTAGGGGTAAACGAACCAGGAATAAGACCCAGCAGGTTGCAGAACAGCACCAGCAAAAACAGGGTAAAGATGGCTGGGAAGTACTTACGACCCTCTGCACCACCAATATTCTGATCCACAATCTGGCGTACAAAAGTAAAGGTCATCTCCGCCAAAGACTGCATTTTGGTGGGGATTAACTTATCTTCAGCGCGACCCCGAAAGCTCCACTTCATAAACAAAAACGCCACCGCCACCGCCAACCACATCCAGATGGTGGAGTTGGTAATGGAGAGGTCGATACCAGCAATCTCAATGGGCACAACCTTTTGCACCATGAAATGGTGAAGAGGATCCATTTTAGGGGCCGCACTGGCGGCTGCATGCATGGCTTCGGCGCTCATAAGCGATTCGTCCGTTCCGTTCGACATTCATACCTGGGTTTGGTGTAGCAACACACCCACCCTAAACATCCCTGCACCTTAACGTGTTGCGGTAATCCGGTTCAACCTGTTCTAGGGTTGAACCCACCCTAATTTGCGCATTCGCTTTTCATGACCTAGGGCAAACAACCGACCGCGCAGCACGTTATACAGGGTTATGTGGGCTTAATCAACGATCCTTGGTTTTTTCCACCGGGGCTATGCTTTTTTCCGCCATGGCAGCCTCGTTAAAGGTGCGCATGATATTGCGAAAACCGGCCGCAAAACCAACGATGATAAAGACCACAAAAAGCCAAGGCTCACTGCCAAAAGCTCGATCCAGTAACCAACCGATCACGCCACCCACCAGCAGTGCCGAGACCAGATCCGTCGCGAGGCGAAAACCCAACCCCATACCACCCATACTGGCTGGTGGTGGCGGACCCCCCTCACGCAGGGTCTGGTTGGTTTTACGCGCTTCAGCGAGTTTAACCGCTTCTTCAGGCGTATGGTGCTCTTGGCCCACGGTTAGACTCCCATCCCAAACCATCGTGTCAACGGGAAGCACTCTAGCGGCGGGTGCCCAATCTGTCAACGGTTGGTATCGCTAAAAGCGTGCTATCACGCCATTTTTTGCGATTTTTAGCATCACTCAAAGAAACACGCCCCATCTCTTTTACCCATGCTGGTGGGGCTTCTTTGTCTATCTCTAGCGCTATTATAAGGGAATCCTTATAAATATTCAACTGCTTGCTCAGGTTAGGAGGGTTAATCATCCATCCCCAAATCCCGCATTTTTTTTCGTAAGGTGTTACGGTTTATGCCTAGAATTTGCGCCGCCTTGACCCGGTTGCCACGGGTTTGCCGCAACACCCGGGGGATCAATACCGCCTCCATCTTGCGTAAAACCATATCATACACACCGCTGGTCTCCAATCCTCCCATGGTGGCAAAGAATGTATCCAGATCCTGTAATAAAATCGCTTCGTAGCTATGGCTGGTGTTGCTCTCGGTGGAGCGCTCCTCTTGGGGTTCATGGCCAGATAGATCATTTCTGGCCAACTTGGGCATGGTGCGCTCATAGAGTTCGATCTTTTCAGGGCGAATCTCATCCTCTGGAATCAACACCGTAAGGCGGCGAATCAGGTTTTCCAGCTCCCGGACGTTGCCGGGCCAGTCATAGGCCACCAACTTTTCCATGGCAGATTGGGTGAGGCGTTTGGTGGCAACCTTCAGCTCTTTCGAGGTTTTCGCCAAAAAATATTGCGAAAGAACCGGAATATCCTCTTTACGGGAACGCAGGGTGGGCACATGCAGGGGGATCACATTAAGCCGGTAGAAAAGATCCTCGCGAAAGCGACCTTCGGAAATGGCGGTGGGCAGATCCTGATGGGTGGCGGCAATAATACGGACATCACTGCGCAAAATGTCGGTGCTGCCCACCAAGGTAAAGGTGCCCTCTTGCAGAACCCGCAACAGCCGGGTTTGGGCCTCCATGGGCATATCCCCAATCTCATCCAGAAACAGGGTACCGCCCTCGGCCTTTTGAAAATGTCCAGGACGACGGGAGACCGCACCGGTAAAGGCCCCCTTTTCGTGACCAAACAGTTCCGACTCAATCAAATCCCGGGGGATAGCGGCCATGTTAATGGCAGTAAAAGGGCCACGGCGGCGGGGGCTGTAGGCATGCACGGCACGGGCTACCAGCTCTTTACCGGTGCCCGATTCACCATGAATGAGCACCGTCATCTCCGAATTCGAAAGACGGCCAATGGTGTGAAACAGCGCCTGCATCGCCCGGGATGAACCAATGATACCGCCAAAGCGCTCCTCCAACTGGCGATCCATATCCTCGGCGGCGGCCTGCTGTTTGGTTTTGGTTTGGGGTTGATTGCGGACGCGTTCTTCCTGTTTTTGCAGGGCACGTCGGGTTAAATCCACCAGCCGATTGATGTCAAAGGGCTTGGCCAGATACTCAAAAGCCCCCCGCTCAAAGGCTTGTACCGCATTGCGGAGAGTGGATTGGGCCGTCATCACAATAATGGGCAGGTCAGGATAAGTGGCTTTTAAGCTTTGCACCATATCCAGTCCCGAGCCGCCGGGCATCACCACATCGGTGATGATAAGATCCCCCCCATATTGGTTAAAATGGTTGACCAAGGGTTGGGTATTGCCAAAAGCGTGTACCTTGTAGCCGGCCCGGCTCAACGCCTGTTCCAGCACAAAGCGCACGGCTTGATCATCATCCGCGACCAAAATGGTCTGTTCGGCCTCCTGCTGCATAACCCTACTCCCTTATCGAGATACCCAAATGGGTAGACGCTGTTTAGCGTATGGTTTTCAGGGGCAGAAAAACCCGAAACGCGGTCTCCCCTGGTCGACTCTCTAGGGCCATCTGCCCATCGTGGTCGTGTACAATCTTTTGTGAAATCGCCAAACCCAACCCCGTGCCGTTGGATTTGGTGGTAACAAAGGGTAGAAAAATCCGCTTGCGTAGCTCATGGGGAATACCTGGACCATTGTCCCGAATCTCCACCACAATATGCTGTTGTCGACGCCCCTGGGTAAGCCGAATCTGCTTAGAAATGCGGCTGGAGATACGCACTTCACCCTCTTTACCGGTGGCCTCCGTGGCATTGGAGATAAGGTTAAGAAAGAGCTGTATCAACTTATCCCGATCCCCTGAGATCTCCGGCAGAGAGGGATCATAATCCCGTACCAAATGGGCCCCAGAGCTGGAACAGAGGCGTACCACATGATCCAGAACCTCATGAATATTGATGTTTTTTTGGTTGATCGGGTGGTCTTCGGCCAACCCCAGCAAACTATCCAACAGCCGACTGATGCGGTCCACCTCGGAGCGGATCAGCTCGGTACAGATTGCCCCGGTTTCGCTGGTACTCTCCATTTCTAATAGCTGCGCGGCACCCCGGATGCCAGCCAGCGGATTTTTGACCTCATGGGCCACCGCCAAAGCCAGCGAGCCAAGAGAATCCAGGGTTTCATTCAGGCGGCGGCCCTCTTCCAACTGTTCTGCCGAGCCGACCTCCTCCATCTCTAAAATGGTGCCCTGTAGCTGTCCATCCTCACGCATGTAAGGGGTCGCGGTCAGGGAGACCAGCAGATTAATATCGGGGGATGGTGAAAGTTGAGCCACGCGAAAGCGGCAGGGCATCAACAAATTACTGGCGCGGCTGATAAGGTCCAGCGCCACAGGGTGACCGGGCAGCACCTTCTCTAACGGCGTGTGCAGAAGGTGTTGACGTGGACGGTCTAAAATCTTCTCAGCTGCGGTGTTGACCCGCTGAATCACATTGTCACAATCCAGGGCAATGATGCCGATGGAGGTTTGATCCAGCAGTTGGGCAGCGTTAAATCGAACAGCCTTATCCATGGCGATCCCCGTTACGCAGCTTGGGTGTTATGCACACCACGGTAGAAGTCGTCCACCAGATGGCGGGTCTCTTCAGGCGTAGGGCAATGGTTGATCGCACTGCGATAGTGGGCGCTGTTGGGTAGTCCTTTGGCGTACCAAGCCAGATGCTTGCGCGCCATGCGATTACCGATATGCGGCCCATAAAAATCAATGAGTCGATCAAAATGTTCCAAAACCAAGGCGTGTTGTTCGGCCAGATCGGGAGGTGGTTTTTCCTGACCACTGCGCAGATAGTGGGCAATCTGTCCAAACAACCAAGGGCAGCCCATGGCGGCCCGTCCAATCATCAACCCATCAACGCCAGAGAGCAGCCACTTCTCCTTAGCCTCTTGGGGGGTGTGAAGATCCCCATTGCCCACCACCGGTATGGTGACGGCCTGTTTAATGCTGGCGATGCATTGCCAATCCGCATGGCCGCGATACATCTGCATGCGGGTGCGGCCATGCACGGTGAGCATGCGAACCCCCTGTTGTTCGGCAATTTGGCCGATGCGGGCACCATTTAGGTTGCTTTTATCCCACCCCAGGCGGATTTTAAGAGTGACCGGCACCGGAACGGCGGCCACCACAGCGGCTAAAATTCGTGCGACCAGAGCCTCATCGCGCATTAAAGCGGCACCCGCCTGCCCTTTAACCACTTTTTTAACGGGGCAGCCCATATTGATGTCGATTATTTCAGCCCCCCGGTCTACATTCATGCGGGCTGCTTCGGCCATCACTTGGGGATCGCTGCCGGCAATCTGTACCGAGAGGGGATGTTCTTCCTCATGGGCGGTACCAATGAGTAGACTTTTGCTGGTGTTACGTATCATGGCTTGGGAGGCGATCATCTCCGAAACCGTAAGGTCAGCACCGTAGCGCCGAGCGATAAGTCGAAAAGGGGCATCGGTTACCCCAGCCATGGGTGCAAGTACCAGCGGTGGTGGACCACCGGCTAGGTTTTGTGCAAAAAGCTTCTCAATTGGATCGTATGTGTCCATATTTTAACCCTGGTATGATTAACATTTAATCATATTTAAGGGCCTAAGGGCGTTAAGAGCAAGTTGAAATGGACAAGAGCAAGTTGGATACCGGTTTTAATGCTGAATTTGTTGTCGGTGCGGTTAAACCGGAACAATACCCCGATGACGGCCTGCCGGAGGTCGCCTTTGCGGGCCGCTCCAATGTGGGCAAGTCATCGCTGCTGAATAAATTGTTAAACCGACGTCAATTGGCGCGGGTGAGCAACACACCGGGTCGCACGCGGGAGCTTAATTTTTTCCGCATCAACCAAGCCTATTATTATGTAGATCTGCCCGGTTATGGCTATGCCAAGGTGGGACGGGGGCAGAGAGAGGTGTGGGATCGGGGTATTGGTCTCTACTTCAACAGCCGTCGTGATCTGCGTGCGGTGATTTTGTTGCTGGACATTCGGCGTGGCATGACCGAGCAGGATCAAGCGATGCTGGATTTTATCTTTAAGATGGGTCTGCCGGTGCTGCCGGTATTAACCAAAAGCGACAAGCTTAATGCCAACCCTCGCCGTGAGGCGATCAAGGCCATGCGCTTAATGGTGGCCGAAAAAGTGCCCCTGGCGGTGGCGCCCTTGCTGGTGACTTCATCGTCCAAAGGGGATGGTATTTTGGAACTACGCCAAACCCTAGCGACCCTATTGCAGCGTGAGTTGGGGGTTGGCGATCCACCCCCGCCTGACCCTTGCCCATAAACGGGCCATAAGGGGGGCGTACCGTCGCGGGTGGTCTGTCAAAGGGGTTGGCCCAATCCTTAAGGTCAGCAGCGTGGCTACGGGTTGTGCAGATAGCCCGTAGACAATGGTTCATGTGGGGTGCCGGGGCTTGGCGGTTGGCTGCGGCTGGACAACGGGCACGTTGGACTTTATAACTACCCTTGGCCCCTCCTCTTCGGGTTGATGGATCACCGTTCACGAACCTGCACCCCTCAATGGGCTGTGCGTGACGCAGAGCCTACACCTCCGTACAGAAGCCACGTATCACGATACATCATCCCGCGTGCGCCACACCGCGCCGTTGGGGTTGTCCATAGAGCCTAATAGAGATCACAGGAAGCCACATGTCCAAATCCCATGTTTCAGAACGCACCATGGCCGCTGCGGCGGTCTCTGCCATGCTCTCTGAGCACCTCCCCTTGGAAACCGCTTTGGAGCAGCAGATTCACCAGCAGAGCGGTACTTCGCCAGAGATGCGTGGGCGGGCCCATGAGATTGTGGTGGGTACCATCCGCCATATGGCGTTGCTGGAGGCAACCCTGACCCGTTTTATGCAAAAGGATCTCAAGGCCAAACACCACTATGTACGGGCGGTGTTGCTGACGGCTTTGTATCAAGCGCAATTTATGCGCACCCCCATTCATTCGGCGGTGGATGAGGCGGTTAAGTTGGTCAAACAACAGCCCCGTGACCACAATCTTTCTGGGTTTGTGAATGCGGTGCTGCGGCGCTCCACCGAGGTTGAACTCTCCACCACGTGGTCGGCGGTTAAAGATCCCCTTAAGCGTTTGGCCACGCGCTACTCTCACCCCCTTTGGCTGGTTAAGCGTTGGGAAAAACGGTTGGGTATGGAGGCCACCGAGGCCCGTCTGGCGGCGGCCAATGCGCAGGCCCCCTTAACCTTGCGTATTCACACCCCCAAGGTCACGGTCGCGGACTATCTGGCGGCGGCCAAACAGGCGGAGATTGAGGTAACGGTCTGCCCCGAGGCTGAAGAGACGCTGATGCTGCCCCAAGGGGCCAAGGTGGCGACGCTGCCCGGTTACAGCAACGGGTGGTTTGCGGTGCAGGATCGTGCAGCGCAGGCGGTGGCGCGTCTGCTGGCCCCCCAGGCGGGGGAGGCTATTCTGGATGCCTGTGCGGCACCTGGGGGAAAATCGGCGCATTTGGTGGCGTTGGGGGGTGCAGGGGTAGTGATTACCGCCCTGGATAGCGCCCAGCAGCGGCTGGAGCGCATGGGGGAAAATATGGCGCGTCTGGGCATTCGTTCACAGGTTAAGCTGCGCTGTGCCGATGCCACACAGCCCATCGAGGGTCTGTTTGACCGTGCGCTGGTGGATGCCCCCTGTACCGGGACGGGGGTGATCCGGCGGCATCCTGATATTAAATGGCGGCGCAACCCCAGCGGTTTGGCGGAGGTGGTCAAGCAGCAGCAGCAGATTTTGCAGTCGGTGGCCGCTGCGGTTAAGCCCGGCGGCTTGCTGGTCTACGCCACCTGCTCTTTAGAACCCGATGAGAATGAGCAACAAGTGGCGCGATTCCTGAAAGAGCATCCCCAGTGGAAGCGTCTGCCGTTGGAGGCGGGCATGGCGGGTATTCTCCCCGAGTGGATTGATTCCGCAGGGGATCTACGCACCGAACCGGCGACCCATGGGGTGGACGGTTTTTATGCGGCGCGGCTGATCAAGGATGCCAATCACTGAATTAAGCGTCGCAGGGGGGCTCTCTTCTGGCCCCCGGTGCCCGCTGGGTTGGTCGCAGCGGGGTTGTAAGCCGCCCACAACCCGCCGTTGCGGGTGGGCTGTTTAGGTACGCCTATGGGGGGAGGTTCCCCTGCTACCCGGCCCCTGTTGGGGGCATGGCCCATCGCTGCTGCCACCACGTCCTTGTCACCCCCTTGACTCTTTTGGTGTAGCGATGTCGACGGACTCCCCTGATTTTCTCATTCTTGGTGCCGGTGTAATCGGCTTGGCGTTGGCGCTGGAGGCCCGCAAACGCCATCCGCGTGCCACCATTGTGGTCGCGGAAAAGGAGGCCCAGCCCGGTCTGCATGCCAGTGGCCGTAACAGCGGTGTGCTGCATGCGGGTTTTTACTATACCGCCGACAGTCTCAAGGCCCGCTTTACCCGTGAGGGCAATCAAGCATGGAGCCAGTACTGTATGGAACGCAAATTGCGTATCCATCCGTGTGGCAAATTGGTGGTGGCCCGTCATGAGGGGGATCTGGCGGGGCTGGATGAGCTGCAACGCCGGGCAGAGCGCAATCAGGTACCCTTGGAACGTGTCACAGAGGCCCAGGCAAAAGCCATAGAACCCCGTGTAAAAACGGCAGGATCGGCCCTTTTTTCTCCCCTCACAGCATCGGTGGATCCGAAAGAGGTGATGGCCGAGCTTAGCCGGGATGTGCAGGATGCCGGTATTGAGATTCGCCCCCATGCACCATGGCTGGGTTGCCAGGGTGAGCGGGTGCAGATCGGCAAACAGTGGCTAGAACCGGGTTATTTAATCAATGCGGCTGGGCTTTACGCCGACCACATTGCCAAGGCGTACGGTTTTTGTCAGGAGCATGTGGTGCTGCCCTTTAAGGGGCTCTATCTCAAGAGCAGCGAAGCCCCAGGGGCGTGGAAAACCAATATCTATCCGGTGCCGGATCTGGACAATCCCTTTTTGGGGGTGCATTTCACCGTCACCGTTGATGGTAAAGCCAAAATAGGCCCCACGGCGATACCGGCCTTTTGGCGGCAGCACTATGGGGGATTGGAGGGTTTCTCGGCAACGGAGTGTCGGCAGATCATGGGGCGCGAGCTTCAGATGTTGTGGCACAATCCCTTTGGATTCCGCCGGTTGGCGGTGCGAGAGATGATGAAATATAACCGTGTATGGATGGCTCATCTGGCCAAACAGTTGGCGCACGGTGTGTCGGTAAAGGATTACCGGCAATGGGGACCTCCCGGCATTCGTGCGCAGCTCTATCATGTGCGGCAGCGACGGTTGGAGATGGATTTCCATTTTGAAGGGGATCACCGCAGCTTTCATGTCTTGAATGCGGTCTCCCCAGGATTTACCTGTGCACTGCCCTTTGCAGTCTATCTGTTTGATGCTATGCAGGTTATGCGAGACAAAGGCAACCCTTGACGATCAGGAGAACGTCGTGATGATGAAGCGACTTGTGGGATTACCCCTTGCCATGGTGCTATTACTGGCCAGTGGCACCGCCCAGGCGGTCTATCGCAAAGGTTGCGAGGTCCCCCTGAAAGATGTTCAGGTGTGTTGGGAGGCCTCCACCAACAACGATGGCAAGATCACCCCGTTTCCCGAGGTGCATCTATTGCCCATCACGCAAAAGCAGGCGGGGCAGGATGGGGTGTTGGTGGATTATACCCGCACCATCTACCGTCAAATTTTGCCAGGACGTATTGCTGAGCGGCTGGTGCAGGAGTGGCAACCGGCCTACCATCTGGAAGAGGCGGTGATGCTGGCCCAGGATAATGATTGGCCGGTTACGCTCTGGATTGAGCCACGGATACTACGCAACAGCGGTACCGCCACCAGCGGTTTGGTGGATTGGGATGCCTATCTGCTGGGGGAAAAGGGTGAGTTATTGCGGCGCATGCGTATTCGGGTGGATTCGGAGCCGCACCAGCGTAAACATGATGCTGAGATGGCCACAGGTATGAGTGCCGCTTTGATTAACACCGGTATGTTTGTCAAAAATCCGGCATTGGCATTGACGGCCATCAGCACCAGCACCTCGATGGCGAAGAGTTCCCCCCCAGAAGCGGGTTATTCTCTGGAGTTGATGACCGAATTGGCCACCCGGCAGGTGCTATTTTTGACCCAGAATGCGCTGGAAGATCTCAGCGCACCGCCGAGACCGGAAGAGCCTAACCTATTCAAGACCCTATTTTTCCACGATCAGCCGCCGCCCAATGCGCCCACGGCCTCGGACCCAATGCCTGCTCGTGCCTCGACCATGGATCATGTCAAGGGATGGTGGCAGCGTAATGTGGTGCCCGCCGCGCAGCCCAGACCTTAATCTGGGGTGTCACAGCCCCGCAAGGGGGGGCGGATAACAAGCCCCTGTGGTGTTGGCGCCACAGGGGCTTTTTTATGGGACATCCGCCCGTTTTGGTAGAGCTCTGTTTGGATGGCCTGCGTGGTGGGTCTAAAAGGGGATATCATCATCAAAGTCGGGGCCTTCATTAAAGGTATCCGCCGGGGATGAGAAGGTGCCGCTGCCTTGGTTGGCAGCACCGCTCGGGGCAGGACTACCCTGGGGGGGGCCGCCAGCAAAACCCGCGTTGGGCGCACCACCGCCAAAACCTCCGGCTGGGGCCCCGCCGCCACCAAAGCCGCCGCCGCTGGGCCGGTCTAAGATAATCATCTGCCCATTAAAGCCGCTGATCACCACTTCGGTGGTGTAGCGATCTTGACCGCTCTGATCCTGCCATTTGCGGGTTTGCAGCTGCCCTTCGATATAGACCTTGCTGCCTTTACGCATATATTGCTGGGCGATCTCTGCGGCTTTGCCAAAGATCACAACCCGGTGCCATTCGGTACGCTCTTGGCGCTGGCCCTGTTGATCGTTCCATGATTCACTGGTGGCAATGTTTAAATTGGCCATCGCCTTACCCGCCTGGGTATAGCGCACCTCTGGGTCTGCACCCAGATTGCCAATCAGTTGTACTTTATTAAGGGAAAAGGCCATTCTATCCTCCTGGCAAACACCCCCAATTGGGGGGAAAACGTTCTATATGATGATCAGCACCTGACAAAGGGGCGCAGGCATGGTATCCCATGGAAACCCTCTTTTCATGGAACATCACACGGTTGACGCCACATGCACCATACCATGTTTCAAATTTTTTGCACCTTATTGACGCCATTTGCGCTGTTGGTCGCCCTATGGACCACGCCCGCCTATGCCCAAAACCCCGTACAGGTCATGCGCATTGGCGCAACCCAGGGCATGGACATGACCTATATTCGCAATCTTAGGCGCATGGCGGCGGATATTGAACAGGCAACGGCGGGCCAGGTCAAGGTGGAGATTTTGCACAATGGCCAGCAGGGCAATGAGATCAGCATGGTCAAAGCGCTCATTGAGGGAAAATTGGAAGGGGGATTTGTCTCGGCTTCCACCCTATCCCAAACCTTGCCCGCCTATCAGCTCTTGTTGATACCCCGTCTGTTTGTGACCCCCAATCAGTTGGTACAGTTTATCGGCAGTCGCTACGATCAAAAGCTGCGTTTGCGCGCCATGCGCAAGCGTATACAGGTTTTGGGTTATGGGGGGACCGGATTTTATGGTGTCACCACCTTTGAGGGGCGCGCTTGGCCAGAGCTGAGGGGGGCCACCATTCGTGCCCCCGGTGTGATAGCCCACCAAAAAAATCTGGAGCTTATGGGGTTAAAACCCAGCTATGTGCCAGCCGAGGCGGTGCCAGAGGCGATTCAAGCAGGCTGGCTGCAAGGGATCTCCAGCACACCAGAGCTGCTGGCACGTACCCGTGTGGCATCCCAGGGCAAGCAGTTTTATTCCACCCACCATCTCTATGGGTGGATGACCTTTATTGTGAGCAACCGGTGGTATGCCAATTTAAGCAAAGAGCTCCGCCAACAGCTGCGGGAAACGGTAGCCAATGGCTTG
Organism: Magnetococcus marinus MC-1; assembly: GCF_000014865.1. Classification (NCBI taxonomy): domain Bacteria; kingdom Pseudomonadati; phylum Pseudomonadota; class Magnetococcia; order Magnetococcales; family Magnetococcaceae; genus Magnetococcus; species Magnetococcus marinus. Next base: position 4,601,915 of record NC_008576.1, on the reverse strand, counting down.
CGCCAGGGTTTTTCAGAATCCCTGCGGCTGGAGCAAAAACTGCTGGGGGATTGGAGTGCCGGGCATGGTCCACAGCCCACCCCGGTGGATGAACAGGCGTTGGCCGAGCAGCTCAAACCAGAGGTAGGGCAGCAGTTACAGGCACTGGAGAAACGTTTGGGGCTGCATGGTCAGTTATGGCAAATGTGGGTTCAAAACAATGGTTTGATGGTCAACACCCCGTAACAGGTGGGGGTGCGTAACCCTAGAAAGAGTATTTTAAGATGTTTCTATGCCCAACAACCCGTCAAATGGTATTAAGTTTATTACCCAAGCAGGGCCATGTGGTGGAGATTGGTGTGGCCGAGGGGAATTTTTCAGCGCAGATTTTGGATCGCAATCATCCCCGCCAGCTTACCCTTGTGGACCCTTGGGAAAAGCAGACCCGCGATGACTATCAAACCGATCTAAACAACTGCCCGGCTGAGGAGCAGGAGGGCCGTTTTCAAAATGTGCGACGCCGCTTTTCCTATGAAATCTCCAGGGGTGTGGTGGCGATTAAGCGTAGTTATTCCCAGCAAGCGGCGGCGGATTTTGCAGAGCATAGCCTGGATTGGATCTATATTGATGGCCTCCATAGTCAAGCTGGTGTTACGGCTGATCTAGAGAGTTATCACACCAAAATCAAACAGGGTGGGTTGATTCTTGGTCATGACTACTGCAACCATCCCTACGCGGTGTACCAACAATTTGGCGTGGTCGAGGCGGTTAACCAGTTTGTGCAGAGCCATAACTATGCACTGCTTGCCCTAACCACCGAGCCCTACCCTACCTTTGTTATGACGGACCAACCCCACGGCGATGTGGCGCAGCAGTTTGTCACGCAGCTTCTTTACACCATTTCCGGTGTGACAGAGGTGAGGGATTATCCTCACCGATTGCGTTATCAATCCAAACTGTTTCGCATCCAGGGTAACCAAGGGGGGCGGGATGTGGTGGTACCATCCTTTGGCGTGGAATAATGGGGTTAAGGCGGCGGCTAGGAACATGTAAACACAGACCGCCACCGGGTCAAGGCGTGCGGCCTCATCTCTGCTCAGGGTTAGGGGTCTGCACCGGATTTTTACAGCAAGGATTACTCTTTTAACCATGAGGCATGCATGATCGCCCAACTCTTTACGCCAACAGCCTTAATGGCCATAAGCGCCGCCTATCTACTGGGTGCCGTGCCCTTTGGCTTGGTGATCGCCCGACTCTGGGGGGTGGGGGATATTCGCACCCAAGGCAGCGGCAATATTGGTGCCACCAATGTGCTGCGCACGGCGGGAAAAATTCCTGGGTTGTTAACCTTGGTTTTGGATATTGGCAAAGGTGCCATGGCCACGGCAGCGGGCATTGCCATGTTTGGCTGGCAGAGCCCCATTACTGCGGCCATGGCGCTGTTATCCTTTATGGGGCATCTCTACCCGGTCTATTTGGGTTTTAAGGGGGGTAAGGGGGTGGCCACCGGGTTGGGGGTATTTCTCATGCTGACCCCGGTTGTGGGGTTGCTGGCGGTGGGCAGTTGGGTGGTGGGGGCACTGCTGTTTCGCATCTCTTCGCTGGCGGCGTTGATCGCCTTTGCCATGATGCCCCTTTATCAATATCTCTACGGCACGCCGGCAGCCCTGGTGGTGGCGGCCATTGTGGTGCCCATGGTGTTTTGGAAACATCGCCAAAATATCCAGCGCATCCTACAGGGCACCGAACCCCGCATTGGGAAAAAGGGCTGACCTGTATGGGGCAAGGGGTGCATCACGCATGGTTACAGTTGATGCTCACCCCAGGCTTGGGGCCCATTAGCCTGTTGCACTATGAAAGACAGTTTGCCACACCACACGCCATTTTACGGGCCTTGCCAAGGCTTAAACCCGAGCTAACATTGGCCGATGCCAGTTGGGTAGAAAGGCTGCTTACACAGACCCACCAAATGGGGGCGACGGCGCTGCATTGGCGTGAACCGGCCTATCCCCAACAGCTCTTGGAAATCTCCGATCCCCCCCCGCTGCTGTTTATACAGGGGGATGGGGCGCTGCTTAATCAGGAACCCTTGATCGCCATGGTGGGCACCCGCCGCTGTAGCCGCAATGGGGAGCGTTTTGCCCATAAATTGGCGGCGGATTTGGGGCAGATGCGGCTGACCACCGTGAGTGGCTTGGCGGTGGGTATTGATAGCGCGGCGCACGCGGGTTCGCTGTTGGGTGGGGGGGCGACGGTGGCGGTGTTGGGGTGCGGTTTGGATGTGAGCTATCCCAAGCCCAATATGCAACTGAAAGCGCAGATTATACGACAGGGCTGCTTGGTGAGTGAATATCCCCCGGGGACGCAGCCCCACCCCAAACGGTTTCCCCGGCGCAACCGCATCATCAGTGGGTTAAGCCGGGGGGTGGTGGTAGTCGAAGGGGGGTTAAAGTCTGGTTCACTGATTACGGCCCGTATGGCGCTGGAGCAGAATCGCGAGGTTTTTGCCGTGCCTGGGGCGGTAGATGATGAGCGTAGCCGGGGGGTACACCAGCTTTTAAAAGAGGGTGCCACGTTGGTGGAGAGCGCGGCGGATGTGGTGCAGGCTTTGGCCTGGGGTGGGGTGGTGCCAGAGCAGGCCAAAAGGGTGGCGGTGATCCCCTCAGGGGGCGTGAGTGAGGTGCTGCCGGATATTCCTGGGGCGGCCTCAGTGGTGGCGGCGCTGGGGGATGGTGCCTTGACGGTGGATGGTCTTTTGCGTCTTTGTCATTTGACACCTGCGGAGCTTTCCAGCACATTACTTCAGCTTGAGCTGTGCGGCATCATTACCCGTGAGATGGGGGGAACCCTGGCCTTGGTGCCACAGGTTTCTTGATGGATGTATGGATAGAAAGGGGTTGGACAGGCGAAGGAATAGGCTGTACAACACTCTAACCCTTCACCTTAACTTTGAAATGGAATGGTGGAAACATGACGGCAGTGGTCATCGTGGAATCACCCGCCAAGGCGAAAACCATCAATAAATTCCTGGGTCGTGGCTATAAAGTGGTGGCGACCTACGGGCATATTCGTGATCTACCCAGCAAAAATGGCTCGGTGGATACGGAGCACGGTTTTGCTATGAAATATAGCGTGCCCAAGGATTCCACCAAACGGGTGGATGAGTTGGCTAAGGCTGTGAAGGGGGCTGAGCAAGTATTGCTGGCAACCGACCCTGACCGCGAGGGAGAGGCGATCTCCTGGCACGTCTATGAGGTTTTGAATGAGAAAAAACTGCTAGAAAATGTGCAGGTTAAGCGGGTGGTGTTCCATGAGATCACCAAAACCGCCATTCAGGACGCCGTTGCCCACGCCCGGGATGTGGATATGGATATGGTGAACGCCCAACAGGCACGGCGGGCGTTGGACTATTTGGTGGGTTTTAATCTGAGTCCGCTTTTGTGGCGCAAGGTACGCCGGGGTCTCTCGGCGGGTCGGGTACAGTCGGTGGCGTTGCGTCTGGTGTGCGAGCGCGAGGCGGAGATTCAAGCTTTTGAGGCTCGTGAATATTGGAGCATTACCGCTCTGGCGGCGCAGGCGGCACAATCCGCACCACGCCCCTTTGAGGCGCGTCTGGCGGTGGCCGATGGGGAGAAACTCTCCAAATTTTCCATTGGTGATGAGGCCTATGCCAAAAGATTGATTAAGGCGGTGGAGAAGCGTCCACTGTATGTTTCCGAAATTGAGAAAAAGCAGAGCAAGCGCAATCCTGCGCCCCCCTTTATCACCTCGACTTTACAGCAGGAGGCCTCGCGCAAGCTGGGTTTTTCGGCCAAAAAAACCATGACCGTGGCCCAACGCCTCTATGAAGGTATGGAGGTGCCGACGGCGGATGGCGGTAAAGAGACGGTAGGCCTTATTAGCTATATGCGTACCGATTCGGTGAACTTGGCCAATGAGGCCATTGAGTCGATTCGCAAACAGATTGAGATCCGTTATGGCAAGGAGTATCTGCCCAAGTCACCGCGCAAATACAAATCCTCGGCCAAAAATGCCCAGGAGGCCCACGAAGCGATTCGCCCCACGGATGTTATCCGCACACCAGAGATGCTGCGGGAGATCCTGGAGAAGGATCAATTTCGTCTATATGAGTTGATCTGGAAACGCACCGTAGCCTGCCAAATGGCCCAAGCCAAAATAGATAAAGTGGCGGCCAATTTGTCGGTGGATAGTCAAGACCCCAACGCGGCCTACCGTTTTCGCGCCACCGGCTCCTCTGTGGCTTTTGCTGGCTTTATGAAGGTCTATATGGAGGGCAAAGATGAGGTATCGGCCCAAGACCGCGAAGATGACGATGATGATAATGAGAGCATTCTGCCGCCGCTGGAGGTAGGACAGCAGCTTGAGCAAAAGTCGCTGGATGCCCGTCAGCACTTTACCGAGCCGCCGCCGCGTTATACAGAAGCCACCCTGGTTAAAGTGCTGGAGAGCTACGGTATTGGCCGACCCTCCACCTATGCGCCGACCATGTCCACGCTACAGGATCGGGGTTATGTCAAGCTGGATGCCCGCAAATTTTATCCCGAAGATGTGGGTATGGTGGTCAACAGCTACCTGACCAAACACTTCTCTACCTATGTGGATTATAACTTTACCGCCAATCTGGAGGATCAGTTGGATGCGGTCTCCCGGGGGGAGAAGAGTTGGGTCCCTTTGATGGAGGATTTTTGGCAGCCCTTTATTCAGCAGATCACGCTCAAGGATGAGACCACCTCTAAAGAGGAGGTAACCACCGAGCAGATTGATGAGCCGTGTCCCAAATGTGGCGCACCGCTCTCCATCAAACTGGGCCGCTTTGGTAAGTTTAAGGCCTGTACCGGTTATCCAGAGTGCAAGCATACCGAGCCGCTCAATAAGGAGGAGGAGGTCTCGCGTCCAGAGCCGGAGCTTACCGACATTCCCTGTGATAAGTGTGGCAAACCCATGCTGATTAAAGAGGGGCGCTACGGCAAATATTATGGGTGTTCTGGTGCACCGGAGTGCAAAAATAACCAGCCGCTGAATAAACCCAGGGATACGGGTGTGGCCTGTCCGAGCTGTGGTCAGGGCACTTTTTTGGAGAAGAAATCCAGACGGGGTAAGATCTTTTACTCCTGTTCCAACTATCCCAAGTGCAAGCAGGCGTTGTGGGATGAGCCTTTGGAGATCCCCTGTCCCAAGTGTCAGGCTCCCTTTGTGACCAAAAAGGTGACCAAAACCCGGGGTACCGAGCATATTTGCGTGGCGGAGGGGTGTGACTATAAAGAGGTGGTCGAGGCGCCCATAAAAACCTCCAAGCAGTAACCGCATGGTGGGGATTAGCCTGACCTAAGGTGTAAAAAACAGACAAGCCGGGGCGTTATGCTCCGGCTTGTCTGTTTTCAGATCCCTTATCCCTCCGTCTGTATGGGTCAAGGGGTAGCGCAAGGGCGTGTATAAGGCTTAAGAGCCTTCCACCTCTTCAGCGGTGAGGGGGGCGGGTAGGGCATCCCGTGTTTCGATGGGGGCAAGAAACGCCAGAAACTGGTCGGCGACGCGCTCCCAGGAGAAGTTCATGGCGTAGGCCCGGCATGCTGCGGGAGATTTACCCAGCGCCTTTTGAATGGCCAGGGTAAGGTCAAAATCGAGGCAGCCCATGGCGTTTTCGCCGGGGCCATCCAACTGCATGACATCCAAAGGCCCTGTAACGGGATAGGCGGCCACGGGCACGCCACAGGCCATGGCTTCGAGCATGACCAAACCAAAGGTGTCGGTCAGGCTGGGGAACACAAAGACATCGGCACTGCTAAAGAGCTGGACCAATTCGGTATCGTTATTGGTATCGAAAAAATGGACGTGGGGGTAGTGTTTTTGCAGGGTGTTTTTTTGGGGACCCCGTCCCACCACCACCTTACTGCCGGGCAGCTCCAGATCCAGAAAAGCGGGAATATTTTTTTCCACCGCAATACGCCCCACAAACATATGGATTGGGCGGGGCAGTTGCAGGAAATCTTTGGGTTGGGGGGTAAACACCTCCACATTAACCCCGTGGGCCCAGGGTTGCACATGGGGAAAGTTGCGGGCGGTTAGCTCACGATAGACCGAGGGCGAGGGGGCCATGACGGTGTGTGCTGGTTTGTGAAAACGGCGAATGCCGGCATAGAGCCAGTTTAGGGGCAGCTTGGTGCGTTCGTGAATATATTCGGGAAATTTGGTGTGGTAGGCGGTGGTAAAGGGCACTTTATGGTTTAAGCACCAACGCCGCGCGGCGGATCCCAGGGGGCCTTCGGTGGCGATATGCAGCGCCTGTGGGGCGAAGGCTTGGATCTGCCGTTTGACCCCGCGATAGGGGAACAAGGCCAGGGGGATTTCCGAATAGCTGGGGCAGGGGATGGTGGTAAAGCGGTTGGGGGTGATCATGCCAAGTACATGACCACGTTTTTCGAGCGCTTCGATGAGAGACTCTAGAACCCGGATAACACCATTACGCTGGGGATACCAAGCGTCGGATACGATTAGAATGCGCATGTGAACTCCCTTTCAACAAAGTTTTCACACAATACGCTTGTAAGCCATTGAAATGCAAATGAACTTTATGTGTCAAGCCGGTGTAAGTCTGGTAAATGGAGTGTGGATATTTGGTGCGCTTGGCCAGGGTTGGAGAAGTCAGATGGGTAAATTCAGGCAGCGGGTATGGGCAAGTTATGCAGTCCATGCGATGAGATTGTGATTTTGGGTCGTTATTGGGTGGTTGGCAACAAAAAAGGCCCACGAAGAGATTCGTAAGCCTTTGAAAAAATGGCGCGCGATATAGGATTCGAACCTATGACCTTTGGCTCCGGAGGCCAACGCTCTATCCGGCTGAGCTAACCGCGCAATCATCAAAATCTAGGATGTGCAACTATAGGTACTGGGCGCATGATTGTCAAAGGTCAAATGAGAGCAACTTGACAACAGCAGGCTGGCAACCTACGGTAGCAGGGCAGTATCCATCTTGCGGGAGATTGCAGCAGGCTAGGTGGTTAAGCGCCGCGCCTTTATTTTAGGAAATTGGAACATAAACAGCCTTAGCCTAGCCTAAGCTGGTAACATGGACAACAGTGTCAACCCTTGGGTTATACCGTAGCCCCAATCTTATACATCCAAGGGGTCGCGCCGTTTTCTTTATTATGCACAAGAGGAGCAGACCAGATCATGAGCGAACATGTCACTTCAACCACCGATAGCCAATTTGAAACAGATGTCCTGCAAGCAGAGACCCCTGTGTTGGTGGATTTTTGGGCCGAATGGTGTGGCCCTTGTAAACAGGTAGCCCCCTTTCTGGACCAGCTGGCTCAGGATAAAGTTGGCAGCCTGAAAGTGGTTAAGCTGAACATTGATGAAAACCCCAATGTTCCCGGTCGCTTTGGCGTGCGCGGTATCCCCACCCTGATGATTTTTAAAGGGGGGCAGATTCAAGCTTCTAAAATTGGCGCCATGCCCAAATCCAAACTCTATGAGTGGGTGGACGAAGCTCTGGCTGGCTAATGGGTGTCTGTAAAAGATCAAGAAAAGGCTGGTCGTTTTGACCAGCCTTTTTTTAATGGCACAAGGGTTCTACACTGTTACCACAGATCACATGCCGCGCTTTCGCTCAAGCCGAGGGTCCAACACCATGCACACCATCACCCAGCGACTGGAAACCATTCAAGAACACATGGTGCAAGCCTGTCAACGGGCGGGTCGTTCACCCCACGAGGTGCAGCTTATGGCGGTCTCCAAACGTCAGTCCAGCAGCGCCGTGAGCGAAGCAATCGAGGCCGGGCAGCTGCTGTTTGGGGAAAACCGCGTGCAAGAGGCCAAGGAGAAACAGCCCACGGTGTCTATGCCCGCTGGGGTGCAGCCCCAATGGCATATGATCGGCCCGCTGCAAAAAAATAAGATCAAATACATCGGTGAACTGTTCCACATGGTACAAACGGTGGATACCCTAACCCTGGCCCAGGCCATCGGCGCACGCATGCAGGCCGAGCAACGCCAAATGCCCATCCTATTACAGGTCAATGTGGGTGGAGAGGCGCAAAAAAATGGGATGACCGCCGAGGCCTTGGAAGAGCAGGTGCGTCACATAGCCCAGATCCCAGGGGTGCGCATTCAGGGTTTAATGACCGTGCCCCCCTATCTGGAAGATCCCCAGCAGGTGCGTCCCTATTTTCGGGCGCTCTACACCCTGGCGAACCATGTGCAACAAATGCGTCTGCCAGGGGTTGCCATGGAGACCCTCTCCATGGGGATGAGTCACGATTTTCACGTGGCTATCGAAGAGGGGGCCACCATGGTACGGGTAGGCAGCGCCCTGTTTGGGGAACGTCGCGTAGCCTAAGCGCCCACATAGATCGGTCTCTCACGGTTTGAGTCTGGAAAGCCAAGCGAACAGCGGCTATGCTCATAGCCCACATGCGAAGCAATCAAGGTAAGGATAAAAGAATGTCCAGTCAGCCCCCAATCGCCTTTCTCGGTGGTGGTAATATGGCCAGTGCCATCATCGCTGGTCTGCACAAGGTCGGCTATCCCGCCGCAAAGCTGCGTGTAGGAGAGCCCAACGCCACCCAGCGAGAGGCCTTAATCCGCCAATTTGCCATCCAGGGCCATGCCCATAATCCGGATGCCGTGGCAGAGGCGGCTTTTGTGGTGGTGGCGGTAAAACCCAATCTGGTCGCTCAAGTGTTGCGTGATGTGGCCCCGCAGCTGGCCCCCACTGCGGTGGTGCTCTCTATCGCGGCGGGGGTGGATCTAACCACCATGGCGGCGGCCTTGCCAGCGGGTCAACCCATCATTCGGGCCATGCCCAATACCCCGGCGCTGGTGGGCCAAGGCATGACCGTACTATGCCCCAATGGACATGTTGATGCAGAGCAACTCGCCCAGGCACAACGCTTGCTGGAAAGTGTGGGCCAGGTCGCGGTGGTCAAACAAGAGAGTCTCATGGATGGGGTAACCGCCCTCTCTGGCTCAGGGCCAGCCTATCTGTTTTTAATCGCCGAGGCGCTCTCGGATGGGGGGGTGGCCTGTGGTCTACCCAGAGCTCTGGCCGATCAACTGGCGGTGCAGACACTGTTGGGCTCCGCCACCCTGCTACGGGAGAGTGGTGAGCACCCCGGTGTGTTAAAAAATCGAGTGACTTCTCCCGGCGGTACCACCATTGCGGGTCTGGGCGTGCTGGAGCGGCAAGGAGTGCGAGGTGCCCTAATGGCTGCGGTAGAGGCCGCTTGGAACCGATCCAAGGCATTGGGTCAATAACCCGTTAGAGGGTAGCAGCCTTGGGGGTTGAGGTGTGCGTTTAACCGAGTACTCAGGGCGGCTTGGGCAAACATAAAATCGGAGCAGGCTGGGTGGCAGCAGGCTCTTTCAGAGATGAACCATTAAGGAAAATCACCCATGGGTATCATGAGTTCCATCGGGCAGTTGTTAACCTTTTTTCTGGGTCTCTACTCCTGGATTATTCTGTTTAGGGTGCTGATCTCTTGGGTCAACCCTGATCCCTATAACCCCATTGTGCAGCTACTCATACGCGTTACTGAGCCTGTGTTGGGGCCGTTGCGCCGGATGATTCCCAGCATAGCGGGTATAGACTTCTCCCCCATCGTGGCCTTTTTTGGCATCAATATGCTGCAAAGTTTGGTGCAGGCCATCTTCTCTTCCGGTAATGTGGGGGGGGCGATGTTGGTCATTGTGGCGCAGCTACTTCAGTTAATCTACCTGCTGGTGGTATTCTACATGGTGTTGCTGTTGGTGCGGGGGGGAATTAACGTCTACTCTTGGCACAGCTTTCGCCAAAGGCAGCCTTCTAAACTGGATCTGCGGCATCCGCTGGCGCGTTTTGTGTTCCAGGCCACCGAGCCAGCGGTACGTCCCTTGCGCCGGTTTGTGCCAACCCTCTATGGATTAGAGATCTCTCCCTTTGTCGCGGCAATCTTGACCACCTTTGTGCTGAATCTGCTACAGTTGGTGGTGGGTGCTTTGGTGGGAATCTACTAGAGATGGGACAACCATCCTGGCAGGGAGATACCCTGCACCTGACCATTCGGGTGCAACCCAAGGCTGCTCAAGAGCGGGTCATGGGTTGGCAGGGTGAGCAGTTAAAAGTTGCCCTTAATGCACCACCGGTGGATGGGGCGGCCAATAAGGCGCTGTGTCATTTTTTAGCCAAACAGTTGGGTATTGCCAAAGGTCAGGTAACGTTGGTAAGGGGGGAGAAATCCCGCGAAAAACAGCTTGTTATTCAAGGTATAAGCCCATCTATATGGCAGCAATTTTTGGAGCGGCATGGCGTGTAATACCGCATTTTCCCCCTTGGGTTAAGCATCAACGCTGCTCGCGGGGTATGATTAAGCTATGCTTTTCTTACGGTAAAGAAGGCTTTTAAGCGCTAGGGAGAGTCGTCATGTCAGGCAAGGCCATTGTTGAAACCACTCAATTTCTTACCTTTACCTTGGAAAAAGAGGTGTTTGCCGTAGACATTGCACGGGTACGGGAGGTGCTGGAGTTTACCTCCGTCACCAAAGTCCCCCGCACGCCTGATTTTATGAGTGGTGTGATCAATTTACGGGGTAGTGTGGTACCGGTGGTGGATTTGCGTATCAAATTTGGTATGCAAGCGGCTGGCAAAACTGTCGATACCTGCATCATAATCATTGAAATTGAGAACGCTGGTGAAAAAACCGTGCTGGGTGCCTTGGCCGATTCGGTTAAAGAGGTGATGAGCCTAGAACCGGAACATATCGAAAACGCACCCAAACTGGGTACCAACCTGCGCACCGAGTTTATCCGTGGCATGGGTAAAGAGGGCAATACGTTTATTATTATCCTCGATACCGATCGGGTGTTTAGTGCCGAAGAGCTCTCTTCTATGCACGATGGCTCTGACGAGAGCAGCTCTGCCGCCTAATGGATGGCGTGATTACCCGCTTTGCCCCCAGTCCTACCGGCTATCTGCACCTGGGGCACGCCTATTCGGCGTGGTGTGCCTTTGATTTTGCCCAACGTCATGGCGGGCGCTTTCTGTTGCGTATTGAGGATATTGATACGGTGCGTTGCCGCCCAGAGTATACCGAGGCGATCTTTGCCGATCTGGCTTGGCTCGGTTTTTACTGGCCAGAGCCGGTGCGCCAGCAGTCCCAGCATATGGTGACTTATGGGGATGCCCTAGTGCAGTTGCAGGATTTGGGGCTACTCTACCCCTGTTTTTGTACCCGCAAGAGCATTCAACAAGAGATCGCCAACGCCAACCGTGCTCCCCATGGTCCCGATGGTCCCCTCTACCCGGGGCGCTGTCGAGCTCTCTCCATGGCAGAACGTATGGAGCGGCTGCACGAGGGACAGAGCCATGCCTTGCGGTTGGATGTGGGGCGGGCGCTGGAGCTGCTGGGGGGCGTCCCGCTGCACTGGGTTGATGGTGAGCAGGGTGTAGAGATCACGGCGACGCCAGAGATCTTTGGGGATGTGGTATTGGCCCGTAAGGAGTCCCCCACCAGTTACCATCTGGCGGTCACCCTGGATGACCATGTGCAGGGCATTAGCCATGTGGTTCGGGGCGAGGATCTGCGTCAAGCGACCCATCTGCACCGTCTCTTACAAGCGCTGTTGGGGTTACGCACACCCATCTATCACCACCATCCCCTACTCACCGATGAGCAGGGTAAGCGCTATGCCAAGCGGGATAAAAGCCTAACCTTACGCGCCTTGCGGGCAGAGGGTGTAAGCGCCGAGGCCATCATGCAAAGGGTGCGCAGCGGTGCAACGCTGTTAGCCTAACCCATGTTTAACAGCCTATTGTAGAAGATCTTAAAATACAGAATCTTACGATGTGTATTTTTTTTCGAGTGGCACGACAAACTGTGCATTCTTTGGAAAATGTGCTCAGACACCCATCTTTTTCACCCCACCTGGGTTTGCAAGGATTCCAAGCGCCTGGAAGATTTTCTGATGTTCAGGCTCGGCTAAAGGGTGCCCATGCCCATATGTTGGGGGTTAAACCAGGGCTGGCACCAGCCGCTCACCATAGAGGCGCAGGCTGTTTTCCCACAACCTCTCCCGCAAGGCAGGGATGGCCAGACCATGCAGCTCCGCCACCACCGCCAAACTTTGGGTTAGGTTGGCAGGTTCGTTACGGGTATCGGCTTGGGGGCCCAACACCGGACTGTCGGACTCCAACAACAAGGCGTGCAGGGGGAGTTTGACCACCAACTCCCGTAGCTGCCCTGAACGCACCACCGCCGGAGGAATGGAGAGATACCAGCCCGCCTCCACCGCCTGTAGGGCCGCTTTGTGGGGTCCATGATAGGCGTGCAACTGCACCCTTTTGGCATCCTCTTGAAGCAGCAACTCCACCACCTGTTTACCCGCCCCCCGTGAGTGGCAGTTAAGGGGTAGATCCCACGCTTCACTCAACTGAACAAAACGGCTGAGCACCGCCCGTTGCACCGCCCGCTGCGGCTCTTCTTTAGCTAGCATATAATCCAGGCCCACTTCACCGATGGCCACCCAGCGCTGTTGATGCTGTTGCATAAAGGCAATCATGGCCTCTGCTTGATCCAGGTCGGCATATCCGGGGTAGAGGCCGCAGGCCGGTTTTAGCAGGGGGTAGCTGTCGCACAGTGCCAAGGTGCGTTGGGCATCGGCCAGGGTTTCACTTACCGCCACAATGGCGGTAACACCGGCGGCGTGCGCCCGTGCCAATACTGCGTCCCGATCGGCGTCAAAGCGGTCATCGCAAAGGTGAGCGTGGGTGTCGATCAACGGGTGGGACATGAGCAAGGCACTCCCTAAAGTGAATAGCGGCTGATACCTGTGATCGAGGAGATAAAGGGCGGTTTACGCAGCACCAGGGCCTCCAGCATGGTCAATTCGGCATCCGTATGGTTGATGACCGGGGCTGTAACCATCAGGTTATCCCCATGGCGGTCAATATAGCGGGGATCATCATGATGGTGGGTTTGGATGCGGGCCTGCATGTTCGGGTTGGCGGTGGGGGTGATTGTTACCGTTCCATAGCAGGTACAGGCGTAGGTGCGTTGCGCTTCCAGTTCTAAATAGATGCCGGTACCGTGAATGCCGATCAAGGCTTGAGGGGTGCGCAACTGTCGGCGTCCTTGTGCAAAGACCGAGAGCACCCCGCCGGATTGCAATAAAAATCCTGGTACCCCCAATGTTTCTGCAAGGGTGCTTGGGGAGGCATCGGTCACCACAGCAGCCTCGGTAACTTGGGCCAGGGTAGGGGGGTCTAGCTGCAACTGGGTCTCCGGGCGCAGCAGCAGGGCATCTTGCCCTATCACCACCACCGCTTGGGTACCCATATCGGTCTGCAAGAGGGCTCCCGCTGGGATGGCCTCACCCTGCATGAGGGAGTGCCCGTTGGCCGTTATGCCACCGGCACCAAGGTGTAAACCCGGTTTAATCATACCCCGCTGCATACAGGCGCTGAGCCATGGTGTGAACATGCCCCAAGCGACGACCCATTGCAGCATGTGACGACGACTTAACCCCCGTGGATGTGTCATGTTTTGCCCTCTGTTGGTGAAAAAGCCTTGCTCCAGACGCCCATCTTGACCACAATCCCCCCTAACCGATACGACCCCTACGACCTCTTACCCGGGAGCGAGACCAGCATGATTAAAATAGCCCCCTCTATCCTCTCCGCTGACTTTGCCCGCTTGGGCGAAGAGATCCGTATGGTAGAGGCGGCTGGTGCCGACTATATCCATGTGGATGTTATGGATGGCCACTTTGTGCCCAACCTAACCATGGGCCCACCGGTGGTGGCCTCTATTCGTAAGGTAGCCACCAAACCCCTGGATGTCCACCTGATGATCTCGCCGGTAGACCCCTACATTGAGGCCTTTGCCCAAGCGGGTAGTGACATTATTACCGTGCATGCCGAGGCGACCCACCATCTTGATCGTACCCTTAACCTTATCAAAGAGTATGGAAAAAAGGCTGGGGTTTCTATTAATCCCGCCACCCCGGTGAGCGCCATTGAAAATGTCATGCACTTGGTCGATATGGTATTGGTGATGAGTGTGAACCCCGGTTTTGGTGGGCAGAGCTTTATTCCCCACAGCTTAAACAAGGTGCGCCAAGTGCGGGAGATGATCAACCGCCAGGATCGCCCCATTGAACTCCAGGTAGATGGCGGCGTAAAACCGGATAACATCGCCAAAATAGCCGAAGCAGGGGCCAATGTGTTTGTGGCCGGTTCAGCCATCTTTTCCCAACCGGACTACCGGGCTGTCATGGATAGCATGCATAAAAATGTGCGGGATTCCCAAAAAAATCCAGATTAAGTGTTTGTTACATAAGGGTTACACTTTTCAGGAAATGGTTACAATCCCCATGGGCGCACCTTACCAACACCGGTTCACGCTTTCTACGCTGTTATTGTAACATACCGGATATAAAGTCTATATTTGGATTTAAGCCCCCTACATTGTGCCGCGCTGTAGGGGGCTTTTTTGTTATTTATGGGGGGAAATATGGGATTTTAGGGTGTGGTCAGCACCACACTATAAAAATTAGAATTTCATTATGAACTAACATAGAGGATACTCACTCTATACTGAGGATGAACGATACAAGGGTAGCGATAACACCCTTTAGGGATGGCGCATACAGCTAGGCTTGCCGGGCTGTTGCCATCGCCCTGCCATCTCCCTCCTCCCCCCCTTAAGCGGAGGTGGTGTGGGCGTGAAAAGTGGGCTGGAGTTCTGCCAAACTCCAGCCCTTTTTTTGTACGGTAGCATCCCCAGCGGGCAACCCTAACCCTCGCTAAGGGTTAGGATGACCTTGCGGGCGCGGGGTCCGTCAAATTCGGTAAAATAGAGGCCTTGCCAAGTACCGAGCAACAGTTTACCCCCCTCGATTGGTACACTTAGAGCGTGCCCCATCAAGCTTGCTTTCAGGTGGGCGTGGCTGTTGCCTTCGGCATGGCGGTAGTTCCCATGGATGGGCACCAATTGATCCAGGGTCGCCAATATATCCCGAGCCACGTCGGGATCACAGTTTTCATTGACGGTGATGCCAGCGGTGGTATGGGGCACAAACAGGTGGCATAGACCCTGTTGCATTTTCGCTTTGCTTATTAGGGCATTGACCCCATCGGTTATATCAATGAAGGCTTGGGCACGACCACTGTTGACCGCTAAGACATGGCGTTTTAACATGGTTTTTACTCCTGTCTAACCCATGTGATCGCCTAGAGAAACAGCTTATAGGCAGGATTCTCACTCTCATCTACATAGCGAAAACCCAGCTTATCTAGGCAGCTTTGCAATTGATCGTGTTGCTCAGGGGGCACCTCCAGACCAATCAACACCCGACCATACTCCCCGCCGTGTAGTCGGTATTGAAACAGTGAGATGTTCCAATCCGCCTGCATGGTGGTAAGAAAGTGGGCCAAGGCACCGGGCCGTTCGGGGAAACGAAAACGCAAAAGACGCTCATGCTGCACCACATGGGAACGCCCGCCAACCATATGACGCAGGTGGGTCTTGGCCAGATCGTTTTCGGTAAGATCCACAAATTGATAGTGGAAACTCTGTAACCGATGGGCGAGCAGTTGTCGTTCGGCTGGTTCACGCAGATCAATGCCCACAAAGATATGGGCGGCATCGCGCCCCGATAGACGGTAGTTAAATTCGGTAATATTATGGTCCCCCACCACCTCTTGGCAAAAGTGGCGTAGAGCACCGGGCTGTTCAGGTATGGTGATGGCAAACAGCGCCTCGCGTTGCTCCCCAACCATGGTGCGTTCGGTTACATAACGGAGCCGCTCAAAGTTCATATTGGCCCCGCTATTGATGACCACCAAGCGTTGACCGGTTATGCCTTTTTCCGCCACATAGCGGCGTAAACCAGCCAGCGCTAAGGCCCCTGCGGGCTCTACAATGGCACGGGTGGCTTGATAGGTCCACTTGATGGCGGTACAGATCTCATCCACATTGACCCGCACCATCTCATCCACATACTGTTCACACAGCGCCAGGGTGCGTGTACCAACCTCACGCACCGCCACCCCATCGGCAAAGATGCCCACTTGGTCTAAAGAGACAATCTTGCCCGCCTCTAGGGCGCGGGCCATGGCATCGCTATCGGTGGGTTCTACGCCAATAATACGGATCTGCGGTAGCAGATTTTTTACATAGGTGGCAATGCCCGCAATCAACCCCCCGCCGCCGACCGGAACAAAAATGGCGTCCAGTTGATTACCGCTCTGGCGCATAATCTCCAGCCCCACGGTACCCTGTCCGGCGATCACCAGCTCATCGTCAAAGGGGTGAATAAAGGTCATGCCGTTGTGCTGAGCCAGCTCTTTACAGTGGTCGGCGGCGATGGAGTAGTTATCCCCATGCAGCACCACCTGGGCACCAAACTGTTTGACCGCCCCCACCTTGATCTCTGGGGTGGTGCAGGGCATCACAATGGTGGCAGATAACCCCAACTGACGGGCGCTAAAGGCCACCCCTTGCGCATGGTTGCCCGCAGAGGCCGCAATAATGCCCCGGGCCCGCTGCTCAGGGGTAAGCTGCGCCATTTTGTTGTAGGCCCCGCGTAATTTAAACGAAAAGACAGGCTGTAGATCCTCGCGTTTAATAAAAACTTGGTTGCGTAGCTGCGCCGAAAGCCAAGCCGACTGTTCCAAAGGGGTCTCCACCGCAGCCTCGTAGACGCGGGAAGTAAGAATGTGGCGAAACAGTTGTTCGGACATGGGCAACCTTTGTATAAAAGGGCAGTGTAGATCCTCCATGGTAGCGAAACCCATGAGATCTACGCATTAAAAGCGAGGTTACGCCCAGCCATAACCGTAGAGAAGCGCAGGACGCAACATAGAGTAGGGAAGCCACCACGCAACAGGGGTTCCCCGCTTTTAGCGGTAAGCGGACGGCAAGCGAGGATAACCCCCTCCACGCCCCACATTAAGCCGTGGTCATCTTGGTCAGGCGTTCCCACTGTTGCAAATAGGCCAACAGATGGGGCTTTTGTGCCCCTTCCCGTTCGATCAAGGCGCGCACCAGATTTTGCTCATTTTGATAGGTCGCCCCATCAAAATGGCCAGAAAAATGGACCATGCGCAGCCACAACAGATAGGTGGTTAGGGCGTCAAATTCATTATAGGCCACAATATCGGCCAGACGACCATCCAACCACATTTGCGGCACCTGATCCCCGGCCACATCCATCTTGCCCGGAATACCCGATAGGGTTGCCATCTCATGCAGGGAGGGGGTGAACTGTCCCCACCCTGAGACCACCTCTTTAAGGTCCACATGCCAATCGCCGCCACGGGCAAAGTAGTCAACCCCTTCCCACGGTTTGTTGGGGCGATGAGCAAATTTGGGCTGATGCATGCCACGAATGATGCCACGTTGCAA
Source organism: Magnetococcus marinus MC-1 (assembly GCF_000014865.1). Taxonomy (NCBI): domain Bacteria; kingdom Pseudomonadati; phylum Pseudomonadota; class Magnetococcia; order Magnetococcales; family Magnetococcaceae; genus Magnetococcus; species Magnetococcus marinus. Next base: position 4,584,534 of record NC_008576.1, on the reverse strand, counting down.
CATCGCCTTAATATCGGCACTAATGGAGTTATACCCCACCAGCTGCGGTTTTTTTTCACCCACGCCTTGGAGAAAGCGGCTGAGCACAGCATCCTCTTTGGCATAGGGTGCCTGAGTATCCGCCACCTCTTCTGGCAGGGACATCAAGGTAACGGTGATGGTGCCATCCTGGTGCTGACGGCGTACCACCGCAGCGATGGAGATAAACCGACAGAGCGCCGTTTTTAGATAGGGTGTTGGGTTCTCCTCGGTGGCCCCCCCCTGTTTCCACATCTCCGCCAATACCTGGGCATCGGTCAGATCCTCATCTAAGTTATAGAGCATGCGGCCTGCCAAAGGGTCGGGGGTCCACTCGGCATCAAAGGCCCAGACGGTGTGGTGTACAAATTTGATCATGGTAAACGCACCGTGACACTATTAAGACCAGCGGTCTTTATTAAAAAAGGTAAAGCCATAAAAGACTTTAGAAAAGTTACGTAAAAGATAAAGGGGGATTAATCTCCCCCGCCCAAGTGGGCCAGTTTGGAGGCTTGATCGTGGGCGGTCAAGGCATCCACTACCTCAGCCAACCCTCCTTGTAGCACCTGATCAAGTTTATGTAACGTCAGGTTGATGCGGTGATCCGTAACCCGGCTCTGGGGAAAGTTATAGGTGCGAATCCGCTCAGAGCGGTCACCGCTGCCCACCTGTCCCTTGCGCGCTTCGGCCCGCTGCGAATCGGCCGCCTGTTGTTGGGCATCCAGTAAACGGGCTTGTAGCACTTTCATGGCCTTGGCTTTGTTTTTGTGCTGGGATTTTTCATCCTGACAGATCACCACCAAGCCAGTGGGCAGGTGGGTAATGCGCACCGCCGAGTCGGTGGTGTTAACGCTCTGCCCACCAGGACCGGATGAGCGGTAGACATCAATACGCAGATCTTTATCTTCGATATGCAACTCCACCTCATCGGCTTCAGGCAGGATCGCCACTGTCACCGCCGAGGTGTGAATGCGTCCGCCCGTCTCGGTGACTGGAATGCGCTGTACCCGATGCACCCCCGACTCATATTTTAGGCCCATGTAGGCCCCTTTGCCCTGCACCATGGCGATGAGCTCTTTATAGCCGCCCAGATCGGTGGCGCTGCTGGAGAGCATCTCAATGCGCCACCCTTTGATTTCGGCAAAACGGCCATACATGCGAAATAGGTCAGAGACAAATAGGGCAGCCTCTTCACCGCCGGTACCGGCGCGGATTTCCAAGATCACGTTTTTGTCGTCATTGGGATCTTTGGGGAGCAGCATAAGGTGTAGATGCTTCTGACTCTGCTCCAATTTATTTTTTAGGGTTTCCCGCTCCTCGCGGGCCATCTGCCGCATCTCGGCGTCATCACCGGCCTCGGCCAACATCTCATCGGTCTCCGCGAGCTGTTGCAGGATAGCCAAGTGGGCCTGCCATGCTGCCACAACGGGTTCCAGATCGGAAAACTCTTTGCTGTAGGCGGCAAACCGTTTGGAATCCGACACGGTCGTAGGGTCGGCCAAGTGGGCGGAAAGCTCCGCATGACGGCTGGTTAGGGATTCAAGCTTCTCTTCAATGGCCATGGGGTCTCTTGGCGATTCTGTATGAAAAGGTTGATAGGCATTCCAGCGACCGCCTAAAGGGAGGCCGCCAGGGCTTTAAGGTTGTGGGTTTAGGGCGTTACAGAGAGGACGCAAAACAAGGGAAGTCCGCTAGTCGTCATCCAACTTATAGAGTTTGCGGGCCGCATCGATATAACGGTCGCCGTCATGCTCATTGGTTAGGCTACGTAACCGTTCGGTGGGATCATGCATCAACTTATTGACCAGTTGGCGGGCCAGATTTTCGACCCTTTGCCGGTCGGTATCACTTAGATCCCAGCCTGCCAAATGTTTTTGCAAGAGCTGGTCTTTGGCCGCTTCGGCCTTGCGGCGCATCTGTTTGATGGTGGGCACCACATCCAGGGTATCCAACCATTGGATAAACAGGGGGGTTTCCCCCTCGATAATCTGCATGGCAGCCTGAGCGGCCTCGGCACGGTCTTGGCGGTTGTCGTTGACGATTTTATTAAGGTCGTCCATATCGTAAAGAAAAGCGCTATCCACTTGACCGATCTCGGGATCTAAATCCCGAGGTACGGCAATATCAATAAGAAATATGGGGCGTTGGCGACGGCTTTTGAGAGCCTGTTTCACCATATCCGGCCCGACCATATAGACGGTGGAGCCGGTGGAGGAGATGACAATATCGGCGCGATGTAGATTTTCGGCCAATGCTTCGATGGGAAAAGCATGACCATCAAACTGCTGCGCAAGATCCACTGCGCGGCTAAAGGTGCGGTTGGTCACCAGCACCTCTTTGACCCCATGGGTTACCAGATGGCGGGCCGCCAATTCACACATTTCACCGGCCCCGATCAGCAGGCAGCTATGACCGCTCAGATCACCAAAGATGCGTTTGGCCAGATCCACAGCGGCAGAGGCCACCGAGACGGAATTTTCCGCAATGGAGGTTTCGGTACGGACCCGTTTGGCGGTTAAAAAGGCGTGTTGGAAAAAACGGTTGAGCACCACCCCGGTGGAACCAGCGGAGAGAGCATCTTGATAGGCTTGTTTCATTTGGCCGAGAATTTGAGCCTCGCCCAAAACCATGGAGTCCAGACTAGAGGCTACACAAAAACCGTGACGCACCGCCTCGGACTCGGCCTTGGTATAGAGATGGGGGGTGACATCGGCGGGGTCAAGGGCGTGATCGCGGGCGATCCACTGACTGGTTTGGGCCGCAGCCGCGTCGGGGTCGCGGCTGGCCATATAGATCTCCACCCGGTTACAGGTCGACAGAATGGTACCCTCATGCACCGCATCTAGGCGGGTAAGGGCCTGTAGGCTGCGGGGCAGGGTATCACTGCTGTAGGCGACCTTCTCACGTAAGGAGACCGGTGCGCTCTTATGGTTTAATCCAACGACAACGAGCTTCATGGGTGTTTCTACATACCCTCGATAGTAAGGGATCCAGCGCCGCAGCGCGACTGAACCACCCGCCGGTGAAAGGGGTTGGTTATATTTATTCCATTTATAAACAGGCACATGGATAGCTTAATCAAGGATACCAACAAGCTCCTTGAGAAAGATTAAACCAAGGGCACGGCAAAACGGAACGAAGCATTATAGCGCTGTTGAGACGGTTTGTTAATGGATTGTGTAAAAGCAGCGCGAATAGTACTTGTCACGCCTGCGGGGTTGTCGTATATTGCCTGTTCTCGGAAATGGAAGAGTGTCCAATACGGGATTTTTTTGGCCCTTTTGAGGGAGCCTATCATAGGTTGGCCTTAAAAAGAGTTGGGATTATCTGGCGTTTGCGGATTCGGGGTGTAGCGCAGTCTGGTAGCGCATCGGTTTTGGGAACCGAGGGTCGGAGGTTCGAATCCTCTCGCCCCGACCAGCTTTTCCGCCACCTTGGGAACTTGAGACTGTATCGGTTGTTAGCGCTTGTGGCTCAACTGGATAGAGCAACGGCCTTCTAAGCCGTAGGTTGCAGGTTCGAGTCCTGCCGGGCGCGCCACCCCCTTTGCCACAAAAAAAGGGGCATCGTTCTGGCTAAACCCAAGGGTAAAGGGCAAGGTTATCGCGTGAGCGGAAAAAAATACTTTGCCATTCCTTTGCTGAGACATTAAATATAAGTCGGTTTCTTCGATGAGCTGGTGGTGGTTAGGCCAGCGGCTTCGTCGGGATCGCACGATGATTATGGCGGTGGTAGCTCAGGGGTAGAGCTCCGGATTGTGGCTCCGGCGGTCGCGAGTTCAAATCTCGTCCATCGCCCCAAGATCAAAATGGGACCCGGCCCTTTGCAGGGCCGGGTTCTTTTTGTTATGTCGTTTGTCGGGTGGATATCAGCCTCCAGCTGTGGGCGAAAGTGGCGGAACTGGTAGACGCGCTGGACTTAGGATCCAGTGCCGCAAGGCGTGGGGGTTCGACTCCCCCCTTTCGCACCAACTCTTCTTCCCGAGTAAACATTTCTTAACCTCATCGCTCAAAAAAACCAAAACCGGTGCTCATCATGGAAGTCAACGTTGTAGAGAATGGCCTTTTTGATCGCGATATCACCATCACCGTTGCGGCGGAGAAGGTCGATGCGCTACTCAGCCAAGAAATGACCAAAACGGCCGCTCAGGTTCGTCTCCCTGGTTTTCGGGCGGGCAAGGTGCCTACCAAGATGATTGAGCAACGCTTTGGGGCCAGTATCCGGGCTGAGGTTGCTGAACAGCTGTTTCGGGATTCATACCCCACCGCATTGATGGAAAAAGGGCTACGCCCCGTGGGTCAGCCTGAGCTGGATCTGGTGGAGTTGGAGAAGGGCAAGCCTTTCACCTACACGGCCAAAATTCAGATTTTTCCCGTGATTGAGCCCAAGGATTACACCGGTATGAGCTTGACCAAACCGGTGGTGACCATCCAGGATTCTGATGTTGAGACGGTGATCACCCGGGTACGCGAGGCCAATGCCGAATATCGTACCCAAGAGGGTGTGGCGGCTGCCAGCGGTGACCGCATGACCTTTGATTTTGAGGGCTTTGTGGATGGTGAAGCCTTTGAGGGCGGCAAAGCGGAAGATTATGTGTTAGAGCTGGGTTCCAACCGGTTTATCCCTGGTTTTGAGGATCAGCTTATCGGTGCCAAGGGGGGGGATGCGCTGGAGGTTAAGGTCACCTTCCCAGAAGATTATCATGGTACCCAGTTGGCGGGCAAAGAGGCGATTTTTAAGTGTGTGGTAAAAGCCATCGAAAGCCGTGAGCTGCCAGAGGTGGACGAAGAGCTGGCGAAAAAAGCCGGTGTCCAAGAGGGCGGCGTGGAGGCGATGAAGCAAGAGATCCACGAGCGTCTGGTCAAAGAGGCCGACAAGGTAGCCAAGCAAGAGATGAAACAGCAGGTGTTTAAGCTGCTGTTGGAAAACAATCCCAATGAGCTGCCCAGTCAGATGGTGGATCATGAGATTGAGCAGATGGTGGCCACGGCGAAAGAGGAGTACAGCCGTCAAGGGGTTGATCCCGAGCAGCTTGGTTTTACCGATGAGACTTGGCGTAACCAGTACGCTGAAAAGGCCAAAGAGCGCATCATTCTGGGTCTGTTGATGGGCAGTATCGTCAGCAAAGAGAATCTGGAAATTGATGATCAGGCGGTTGAAGCCCACATTGACGCGCTGGTGCAGCAGTTTGCGGCTGGGGACTATGCTGAGCAGCTCAAGGCGCAGCTCAAGAAGGATAAGGCGCGTTTAGAGGAGTTCCGGGGTGCCGCGTTGGAAGAGAAAACCGTGGCTTGGTTGATTGAACAGGGCACCGTGACAGAAGAAGAAAAATCTTTTGAAGAGTTGGTGGCGCAGCGCGGTTAAGGCAGGCTGAATAAAATTGTACCATTTTACGGCTGTTTTGGACACAGGGTGCCCATTTTCGCGGCGTAGGTGGTTAAGGTAATAGATAAAAAGGCCCGGTGTGTTGGACACTCCGGGCCTTTTTCATACCATGACGCCTTGCGTCTGGTGGGGGTTCATGGGATACACTTAGAGCTTATGGTTTGGTTTGGGCAAGGGATATTGGGGCAGCCTATAAACCATGGCCGCTGCGTTAAGTGGGAACTTCATAGCGTTCCATGGTTCAAAACTTGCTAACGGTCCTTTGTTAGATAATGGACAAAAGAGAGGCGTTCGCGCAGCCAGTGTGGGCCGGGTGCACTTCTTCAAGGATTTTTTAGGAGTATGGATACCATGAGTTTGGTGCCAATGGTGGTGGAGACCACCAACCGGGGCGAGCGCGCCTACGATATTTACTCTCGTCTGCTCAAGGAGCGGGTGGTTTTTTTGGTGGGCCAAGTCGAGGAGCACATGGCCAACCTGGTGGTTGCCCAGCTGCTTTTTTTAGAGTCGGAAAATCCTGAAAAGGATATTCACCTCTACATCAATAGCCCGGGTGGTTCGGTGACGGCTGGTATGGCGATCTATGACACCATGCAGTTTATCCGCCCCAGTGTAAGTACCCTCTGTATTGGACAGGCGGCCAGTATGGGCGCGGTATTGTTGGCAGCGGGTGAGGCCGGTAAGCGCTTGGTACTACCCAACGCGCGGGTGATGATTCACCAACCTTTAGGGGGTTTTTCGGGTCAGGCCAGCGATTTTGAGATCCACGCCCGGGAGATTTTGCGGATTCGTGAAAATCTTAACCAAGTGCTGTCGCATCATACCGGCAAGCCCCTAGAGCAGGTGCAGTTGGATACCGAACGGGACAACTTTTTATCCGCGACCGAGGCGGTAGAGTACGGTTTGGTGGATAAGGTGATTAGCCATCGGGAACTGCCCGAGGCTGAGGCTGAGTCTTAAATCAAACGTGTGGCGGGTAGGGGTGGGCTGGTTTTACCCATGTGTGCACGCCATTTTATATGACAACCTGTTGTTTTAAGTCTACCTAACGAAGGTAGCTGCGGTGCGAAGTCGAAGGGCTTTAGCATATAAGCAGAAACAACTTCCCACAAAGCCGACTCTAACCTAAGAGTAGCCTCTGTGGAATGAGCCCGGCCCACCTGGGCGGGACCTGTTATGGAGTAGAGCTAACCATGCCCAATAACTCTTCCGATTCCAGCAGCATCCTGCACTGCTCGTTCTGCGGTAAGAGCCAGAACGAGGCGCGCAAGCTGATTGCCGGCCCTTCCGTGTTTATCTGTGATGAGTGTGTTGATCTCTGTATGGAGATCATTCGTGAAGATAAGAGCGATCAGCTTGAGAAAAAGCGGGGCGGTGTACCCACCCCGATGGAGATTAAAAGCACCCTGGACGATTATGTTATCGGCCAGGATAACGCCAAGCGTACCTTGGCGGTGGCGGTCTATAACCACTACAAGCGGCTGGAGAGTAACGATACTTCAGCAGATGTGGAGATCTCCAAAAGCAACGTGTTGATGATCGGTCCCACGGGTTCGGGTAAAACGCTGTTGGCGCAAACCCTGGCGCGCCTACTGGATGTCCCCTTTACCATCACCGATGCCACCACCCTGACCGAGGCCGGTTATGTGGGGGAGGATGTGGAGAACATTATCCTGCGCCTGTTACAGGCGGCCGATAATGATGTGGAAAAGGCCCAGCGGGGTATTGTTTTTATTGATGAGATTGACAAAATCTCGCGTAAATCCGACAACCCATCCATCACCCGTGATGTCTCTGGTGAAGGGGTGCAGCAAGCGTTGTTGAAAATTATTGAAGGTACCGTGGCCAGCGTACCGCCCCAGGGTGGTCGCAAGCATCCCCAGCAGGAGTATCTACAGGTCGATACCACCAATATCTTGGTGATCTGTGGGGGGGCTTTCAATGGTTTAGAGAAGGTGATCGAGAAGCGTTCGAGCAAACATCATGGTATTGGTTTTGGGGCCACGGTACGCAAGAACAGCAAAGAGGAGAGTGTCAACGTCCTGCTTAAAGAGCTGGAGCCTGAGGATCTGCTGGCCTTTGGTTTGATTCCCGAGTTTGTGGGGCGTCTGCCGGTGGTGGCCACCCTGGAAGAGCTGAGCAAAGAGGCGTTGGTGCGTATTCTTACAGAGCCGAAAAATGCCTTAGTAAAACAGTACCAAAAACTGTTGGAGATGGAGAACGTCAAGCTCACCTTTACCGATGGTGCTTTAGAAGCGCTGGCGCAAAGGGCCATTGAGCGTAAAACCGGTGCCCGTGGTCTGCGTGCACTGCTGGAGTCGACGTTACTTGACATCATGTTTGAGATTCCTTCCAAGCAAGGGGTGCGCGAAGTGGTGATCAACCGCGAAGTGGTTGAGAAGCAGATCGAGCCCCTGCTGATCTATGCTGAAGAAGCCTTGGAAGCCAATGCCTGAAATGAGGTAAGGCATGACTGAAGAAACCTACGACTCGTTAGGGCTTGCCGTGCGTATGCCGGTATTACCGCTACGGGATATCGTTGTTTTTCCCCATATGATTGTGCCCCTGTTTGTGGGGCGTGATCGTTCTATTCGCGCGTTGGATGCGGTTACCGCGACCAATGAAGAGGATCGACGTATCCTTTTGGTGACCCAGAAGGAGGCCTCAACCGACACTCCGTCGGAAGAGGAGCTCTACACGATGGGGGTCGAGGGTTCGATTCTCCAGATTCTCAAGCTCCCTGACGGCACGGTAAAGGTGCTGGTGGAGGGGCTACGACGTATGCGGGTACGGCGCTATATTCAGAGCGAACCCCATTTTGAGGCCGAGGCTGTGCCCCTACAGCCAGCCAGCTACAGCGATGCGGAAGCACGGGCCTTAATGCGCTCGGTGATCACCCAGTTTGAGCAGTATGGTAAGCTCAACAAAAAGGTGCCGCCAGAGGTATTAATGACACTGCAATCCATTGAGGATCCGGTGCGTTTGGCCAATACGGCGGCGTCGCATCTGACCCTCAAGGTCTCTGACAAGCAGCAGTTGTTGGAGGTGGATGGGGTGGTGGACCAACTGGAGCAGCTCTATCTTCTGTTAGAACGGGAGATAGAGGTGATTCAGGTGGAAAAGCGCATCCGTGGCCGGGTTAAGAAGCAGATGGAGAAAAGCCACCGCGACTACTATCTGAATGAGCAGATGAAGGCGATTCAGAAAGAGTTGGGGGATGAGGGTTCGGAGAAGGATGAGATCACCGAACTGACCGAAAAGATCGAAGCAGCGGGTATGCCCGCTGAGGTTAAAAAGAAGGCCGATGGTGAGCTTAAAAAGCTTAAGCAGATGTCCCCCATGTCGGCTGAGGCCACGGTGGTGCGGACCTACATCGACTGGTTGGTTTCGCTGCCCTGGAACAAAGAGAGCGAGCTCAAGCATGACCTTACAGAGGCCGAGACCATCTTGGAAGAGGATCATGATGGTCTGAAGAAGGTCAAAGAGCGCATATTGGAGTATCTGGCGGTACAGAAGAAAGTGGGCAAGATGAAGGGTCCCATTCTCTGTCTGGTGGGACCGCCGGGGGTGGGTAAGACTTCGCTGGCGAAATCCATTGCACGGGCCACGGGGCGCGAGTATGTGCGTATTTCACTGGGTGGGGTACGGGATGAGGCGGAGATTCGCGGTCATCGTCGCACCTACATTGGTTCTATGCCGGGTAAGATTATTCAATCCATGAAGCGGGCAGGCACGCGTAATCCGCTGTTTTTGCTTGATGAGATTGATAAGGTAGGCTCTGACTACCGGGGTGATCCGTCGTCGGCGTTGTTAGAGGTGTTGGACCCCGAACAGAATGTGGCCTTTAGTGACCACTATATGGAGGTGGATTACAACCTCAGCAATGTGATGTTTATTACCACCGCCAACAGCCTGAACATTGCGCGTCCCCTGTTGGACCGTATGGAGGTGATCCGTCTGGCGGGGTATACCGAGGATGAAAAGCTGCGCATTGCCACCCGCTATCTGATTCCCCGACAGATGGAAGAGCATGGCTTGACGGAGCAGGAGTTGAGCATTTCGTCGGGTACCATTACCGATATTATCCGCTACTACACCCGGGAGTCGGGGGTGCGTAATCTGGAGCGGGAGGTTGGGGCGTTGTGTCGTAAGGCGGCGCGTATTTTGTTGACGGAAGAGAATCGTAAAAAGGTCACCATTACCGCCCAGAGTTTAGAGAAATATTTGGGTACCCGGCGTTTCCGTTTTGGTATCGCGGAAGAGGCGGACATTGTCGGGGTGACCACGGGTTTGGCGTGGACCGAGGTGGGTGGGGAGATCCTCACCATTGAAGCGACCCATCTGGAGGGCAAGGGCTCCTTTACCATCACCGGTAAGTTGGGCGATGTGATGCAGGAGTCGGTGCAAGCGGCGATGACCTGTGCCCGCAGTATGGCGGAAGGGTGGGGCATTAAGGGCGAGTTTTTCCAGAAACGGGATTTCCATATCCACGTGCCAGAGGGTGCTACCCCCAAGGATGGCCCCTCAGCGGGCATTGCTTTATGTACGACGCTGGTCAGTTGTATGACCGGTATTGCGGTGTGCAAAGATGTGGCGATGACCGGTGAGATCACCCTGCGTGGTCGGGTGTTGATTATCGGTGGATTGAAAGAAAAGCTACTGGCGGCCCACCGTGCAGGCATTCGACGGGTGTTGATACCCGAGGATAATGTGAAGGATCTAAAAGAGATTCCTCAGAGCATCCTTAAAGATCTGGAGATCCATCCGGTGCGGCATGTGAGCGAAGTTTTAAAACTGGCTCTGGTCCGCATGCCGGAACAGGTGGATGTGGTGGTTGAAACCGCCCTACCCTTGGAAAAGGGGATAGGAGAAGAGAGTGAACCGCTGGGTAGTGTGCCTCACCACTAAAATGGCGTGGCAAGCGGGTTAAGCGTTGCAAAAAGAGCACACCGTGGGGTGTGCTCTTTTTGGTTTTGGGGATTGCAGCAGCCTAAAAAAGGGCGTTGGCGACGTAACATGGTCTACCTACGCAGGATTGAAAAGGGGAATGTGCAGCCAACGATAAATAGATCCTATTGAAAGTAGGTGAAAATATAGATGGAAGAAAGAAACTTGAAAATTGTGTCGCAAAAGGGTTGCATCCCATTTTGAAAAGCTGTATTTCTATGGTTCCCTAATCGGACACATGGGGGCGAATAGCTCAGCTGGGAGAGCATCGCCCTTACAAGGCGAGGGTCACAGGTTCGAACCCTGTTTCGCCCACCACTTCATCCTTGTTCATAAGGTTGCGGTGATACTCCATGGGTCTAAATGAGGGTCGAGGGCGGGGTCAAATTTTTTTGTCAAAAGATGTTGACTTCGTTTTCACAAAGCGGTATTTTTTCCGCCTCATCGCATGGCGATGAACAAATGGATCGTTAAGATCCGCCCTTTGCGGGGGCGTAGTTCAGTTGGTTAGAATGCCGGCCTGTCACGCCGGAGGTCGCGGGTTCAAGTCCCGTCGCTCCCGCCACTTTGAGATTTACAAAAAGAGCAAGCGTGCAAACGACTTGCTCTTTTTTTTGGGTTATTGCAAATCGCGTTGGGTGGCATCACTGTTGTGAATGTTTATGGCAAAAAACCAACATCAGGACTGGCTAATATTACGCCTTTGTGATAAGGAGTATGGATAGCCTGAATACAGAATCAACTCACTCCAGGTTTAAGGGAGTCGTTCTAATGCAGATTACAGGAATGTACTGGGGATCCAAGCTTCTTAAGTATGTTGGATTTCCCACCTCCAAAGTGCTAGGGCCAGAAGCCTCAGCCGGCGAACTACAGTCCATGATTGACGAGGCTGGTGGTTTGCTGGTTAAGCCAATTTTTAAAGGTGGTGTAGGCAAGAAAGGCAAGGCCGGACTACTTGGTATTGCCAAGGATGTGCAGACCGCACTCAAAGAGAAGGAACGGCTCTATTTTGCAGAGCATCAGCACGGTAATGCCTATGCCAAGGCAGAGGGTGTGACCTTTGAAAGCTTTGTGGAAGCCAAGTATGAGGTCTACTTTTCCATTACCGATAGCACCAAATATCGGGCACCCACGGTTACCATCACCCACCATGGTGGGGTGGATATCGAAGAGCTCCCCCCGGAGAAGATCGCCACGGTGCCCTTTGACCCACTGACCGGTTTTAAAGGTTTTGTGGTCTCTAATGCGCTAACCCGTTTGGGTGCGCCCAATGAGATTATCAGTCCACTGGTACAAAATCTGCCCAAGCTGTGGGATCTCTACCACAACTATGGCATGACCACGCTGGAGCTGAACCCCATTCGTATGATGCCCGATGCCAGTGGCCGTCTGGTCCCGGTGGCGTGTGACTTTAAGTGCTCCTTTGATGGGGATGATCCCAATGTTGAGCGTCTTAATCTGCCCACCGATCTGGATATGGCGGACTACTCCAATTTTGAGATGGAGGTCAACCAACTGCGCACCTATCAGGGGCAGTCGGACGTGTACGTGATCAATGACCAAGGCTCTATCACCGCCATGACCTTTGGTGGTGGTGCCAACGCATTGGTAACGGAGCAACTGGGTGATCGGGCCACCATCTCTTCGGATTTTGGCGGCAATCCTCCCTATCAAAAAATGTATGACATCAGCCGTATCACCATGAAATATTGGATTAAACAGAGCAACGTTTTCTTCATTATCGGTGGTAAGGCCAACAATACCGATATCTTTGAGACGTTCCGGGGTATGGCGGATGCGTTGCGGGAATATTTCGGCGAATATGGCCCAACGCCACTCTATGTGGTGGTGGGTCGTGGTGGGCCTAACCTGATCCGCGGTATGGGTTATTTGAAAGATACCCTGGACGCACTGGGTCTGCCCTATCGCTTCTTTGGCTATGATTCCGCCATGAGTGAAGTGGTGAATTATGCCAAGGATATCGACGACTGGATGGCCAATGGTGGCCGTCAACAGGTTGCCGATAAGCTGGGCTGTGACGCCTGATTTGGGGGTTTATCCACCGATTCAGTGCGCACCTTCGCCACAACGCCATTGACCGAGGAACGATCAATGTCTCAAGAATTAAAGCAAAATCTTAACGAAGGCTACCACACCCAACTGGCTAAAGGGGTGTCGGAGTTTCCTTATTATGTGGGCATTCACTCTCTGGCCGAAATGGCGACCAAGGAAGATCGCGTCTGCGTTCTGAACATCCTTGGTGGCGAGAGTAAGAGTGTTACCCCCATCAGCCATGCCTATTCGGGTGGCAACATCGTCTGCGGTACCCAGCCAGGGCGTTCCGGCAGCACCCTCAAAACCCCTGCTGGGGATATCCCTGTCTACAGCAACGTGCTGGAGGCGGTGGAAGCGGGTCATGTGTTTAATGCGGCGGTGGTGTATGTTCCCCCATCGGGTGTAAAAGATGCCGTCATTGAGGCGGTTCGTGTAAGCCCCAACCTTAAAAAGGTGGTGATCCTGACCGAGAAGGTTGCGGTTAAGGATGCCCGCATTATTCGCGCTTATTGCCAAATGCGTGGTGTGGATGTTCTGGGTGCCAACTGCCTGGGTGTGGCCGATGCACACAACAAGGTGCGTATTGGTGGGGCTTTGGGTGGGGCGAATCCAGAAGAGTCGTTGATTCCTGGTTCCGTTTCCATCTTTTCCAACTCGGGTAACTTTACCACCACCATTGCGGTCTATCTGGCCACGGCTGGTTGGGGCACCACCACCTCGGTGAGTTCAGGTAAAGATGTTTATATTCACTATGCGGCACCTGAATATACCTATGCTATGCATAATGATGACCGCACCAAAGCGGCGGTCTTTTATGTAGAGCCCGGTGGCTATTATGAACATGATCTGGTGTTTAAGAAGCCGGTTGTAGCCTGTGTGGTAGGCCGTTGGAAAGCCAAACTGACCCGCTCTTGTGGGCATGCGGGTGCCATTGCCGGTTCCGGCGATAATGCACTGGCTAAAGAAGAGTGGTTCATGGAGAAGTTTGGGGTCGATGGCCTCTTTACGCCAGAAAATCCGGTGTGCAGTGCCAAGGGCGCGGTGGTCACCAACATTGCCCATATTCCCCTGGCGCTCTCCAAGGTGATGGCACTCAATGGGGTGCAGCCGGACTTTGAACCCCATGGGGATCTCTCCCTGAAGTGCTGGTTTGAAAATGACCAGGGTATGACGCTGCCAGAAAAGCTTACCTACAAAGCTGAAAAGGCGGTCTCTCCCTATGATGATCAAATTGAAGCGCTCTCCAAGCAGGTGGGCACGGTCTTTCCGCGTCAGAGCATGAAAGATGCTTCTGGTGCTTCTAAGATGGATCCTAAGACTCAGGTCTCTTCGATCCATGGTACCAGTGTGCTGGATGCTTCGACCCATACGTTGGAAGAGAACTTGGCGCAGTCACTGTTGCGTGAGTATCCTGATGCAACCGGACAGGCGTTGATGAACGTGGTCTTAAACGCAGCGGTCAACCAACATGGCAAACCTGCGTTGTTGGCGGCGGATGCGGCCCGTGCCGCAGGGAGCAGCCCCAACGTTGTACTCTCCACGGCGGTGGGTATGGTGGGTCCCAAGTTGGTTGAGGGGGCCCGTAAGGCCACCGATGCTTTGATAGAGCTGTTTGGTCGTAGTGGGATCACCAATGTGGCTGCGGATGGTAATTATAGCGCCCAGCTGGCTATGGCTGATGCGGCGTTGTTTACCAGCGACAGTGACGATGGTGCGGCTGCGATGTTGGCAGGCTGTGAGGCACGGGGTGCCAAGAGTATCTTCATTGAGTTTGTCAAAGCGGTGGCGGCCAAGGTTGGTAAGCAGCCCAGCCGAGATGGTGTGATCGCTGCCATTGCCTTGCATGTGGCGTGGCGTCCGTTGATGCGCAAGCGTCTGTCGCGCATTACGGTGGTTAATCTGCCTTGGCATTTTGAGGTGTTCTCCACCATGGTGGGTGCGGCGGTAGCTGCCGAAGGTCAAAGCGGAGATCGCTTTGAGGGTGTCTCCAACAGCGAGTTGATTAATAGCTGGAGCTTCACCGCCACGGCCTTTTTGGCGCTGTTTGGGCGTAAGCCCGACCAAAATGAGCTCTACAGCTTCTCGGTCTTGTTGGGTCTGATTATTACCAACGGTCCTGGCACCATTTCGGCACAGGGTGCCAAGGGTGCGGTTTCTGCGGATGGTCCAGAGGTATCGGATCGGGTACAGATTAACAAAGGTTACATTGGCTTCCTGACCCACACCGGCTTTGCCCATGGTGGTAATGGCTTTGAGGCGATTGCTTTCTTGGTGGATCGCTTTAAAGATAGTGGTTTGACCGATCCAGGCAAGGCCACCTCGTTGGATTTGGCTGAGATGGCGCTCAACTACGCCAAAGAGTACAAAAAGTACAAAAACAAGGCGAAGGCTGAAGGGGATTTGAATTATTTCAAGGTACCCTGTATCAACCATCCCGTGTTCAAAAATAAGGACGTCAACTACGATCCTCGTGAACAGTTTGTCAATGGGCTGTTCAAGAAGCGTGGCGACTATAACGTCTTTTTGGACTACTACCATGAGTTAGTGAATGGTCTGTTCAAAGCGGGCGTGAGTAAGAATGTCTATTGCGTCAATGTGGATGCGGTTATTGCGGTGATTTTGCTGAAAATGTTGTGGAGCTCCTACAGCAAGGGTGAGATCAGCAACGACAGTATGGAGTCAGCGGCCTTTACCACCTTCTTGTTTGGTCGCATGATCGGCTCAGCGGCTGAGATTGATGATCACACCAACCGTGGTAAAAACATGGATACCCGTACCCCAGCCAGCCAAGTCTCTAGTGTTGGCTAAGTAGCGGTTACGGATGGTGCGTTTAAAAGAGGGTCGGTCCGGCATGGATCGGCCCTTTTTTAGTGGGTGCTTTAAGGTGTTCGTGTTGGTTTTGGGGCACCATTAAAAGGTCAACGTTCGCTTAACCCATGTTTAACATTTCTCTACCGAATTTAGGCATGTTTGGCCTATTGATATATTTTAACATATTGATTTATATGTACTCACAAATTCAAACATGTTTTGTAGTGCCATAATAAATTATTATGTCTTGCGCCACCATGGTGCTTTTGGTATCATTCCGAGTATGTATATACGACGCACACAAACCCGCAATACAGCCACAGGCGAATCTTACTACACGCATCGCCTGGTTCAATCCCTTCGTGTCGGCACGAAGGTCAGGCAGGTGACACTCTTGAATCTTGGCCGTCATTTCGCCATAGGCCAGAATCACTGGCCCACCTTGTGTTCACGTATCGATCAACTGCTAAGCCCTCAGAAGACACTGATTTCTCTTGATTGTCCTTCGCAAGTGGAGCGGGAGGCCCAGCGTATTGTCGCGCAATTGTTGACCCGTCAGCCGGAAGCAATCCCGTCTGCCAAGGAGACGGAAACCGGCCTTTCCCCAGAGGATGTGCAAACAGTATTGGTGGACTCTCTTGAAATGAGCCGCCCCCGGAGTGTGGGGGTGGAGCAGGTGGGACTATGGGCCATGGGTAAGGCAGGGTTTACAGAACTGTTGGCCGATGTCGGACTAACCGGCCCTCAGCGAGCCGCAGCCATCGGCGCCATTATTGGACGCATGGCCGCACCTGGTTCCGAACGGGCGCTGCATAGATGGCTCAGCGCCCAAAGCGGCCTAGGGGAGTTGCTTGATGTGGACTTCGAGACCATGAGCCTGATGCAATTTTACCGAGTTTCAGACCTATTGATCAGAAACCGCGAGGCTATCGAAAACAGATTGTTTTCCAAGATTAACGATCTATTCAACCTGCCGGGCACCGTCACCTTATACGATTTGACCAATACCTATTTTGAGGGAGAGGCAGAAGGAAACAGCAAAGCTCAGCGGGGGCGCTCAAAGGAGAAGCGTTGCGACTCTCCCCTGTTGACCTTGGGTCTGGTACTCGACGGTAGCGGGTTTGTGCGCCGTTCGCAGATTTTCCCCGGCAATGTCTCCGAAGGGAGCACCCTGGAAGGGATGCTCAAAGGCTTGAATGCTCCCAATGGTGCCTTGGTGGTTATGGATCGGGGGGTAGCCACTGAGGCCAATCTTGTCTGGTTACGCGACAAAGGCTATCGTTATCTGGTGGTCAGCCGAGAACGCGAGCGGCAATTCGATTTCAACGGTGCTGCATGTATCGAAACGGCCGCAAAGGAACAGATCCACATCCAAAAAGTTCTCAGCGACGATGGCCAGGAGGTGAGGCTTTACTGTCATTCCCAACGCCGTGCGGAAAAGGAAAAGGGGATCTCCCGGCGTTTTGCCGAGCGCTTTGAAGCCGGTCTGACTAAGCTCTCCGAGGGGCTTTCCAAGCCCCGCACCACAAAGAATATCGATAAACTTTGGGAGCGCATTGGACGGCTGAAAGAAAAAAATCGTGGTATAGGCCAGCACTACCACATCGAAATCATCCCGGACGACAGTGGTTTGCAGGCCCAAGCCATCCATTGGAAACAAAAACCGCTCGATGGCACCTCGCTGACCCACCCTGGGGTCTACTGCCTGCGTAGCAACGAGACCGGCTGGGATGAGGAGCGCTTATGGCGCACCTACATCACCCTCACGGATCTGGAATCGGTGTTTCGCTCTCTCAAATCGGAATTGGGCTTGCGTCCACTCTTCCATCGGAAAGAGGAACGCAGCGATGGTCATCTGTTTATCACCGTGCTGACCTACCAGATCGTACAGATAATACGTCAACAATTGGCGGAAAAAGGTATCCACGGTCGCTGGAGCACGCTGCGAGACATCCTCTCCAGCCAGTGCCGGATTACCGCTTCATTTCGACGACCCGATGGACATTCCTTGCAGGTGCGCAAAGCCACCAGACCTGAGCCTGAACAACAGAAAATCTTCCAGGCGCTTGGAATCCATGCAAACCCAGGCGGGGTGAAAAAGATGGTCGTCTGAGCACATTTTCCAAAGAATGCACAGTTTGTAGTGCCACTCGAAAAAAATACACATCGTAAGATTCTGTATTTTAAGATCTTCTACAATAGCCTGTTAAACATGGGTTAAGCAGGGGATTGGGGCCGATGCTCTTTATGGATACAGGGACAGAGCGGCCTTAGGGGGCGGTTTTACATAAACGTATGGTGACCACTCCTGGGGTGCCGGGGATGCCCATCCGGCCAGCGTGACAGGCCATTCCCTGACGATTGTTGGAGAATAAGGCCATACCACCCGAGCCGACACGGCTAACGTTTAGATGCCTTTCTGTAAGGATGGAGCCATCCTGTTTGCGGGTTTTGCCGTAATAGACATGCAGATCACCACCAGACCCACCATTGCCGCCATCTTCACCATTACCATTGTTGACACCATCGCGGCCATTGATGCCATGACCGCCGCGACAAGCAACATAAAAAATGCCTTTAAGACGTTGTATCAACAGGGTGCTATAGGGGTAGCTGGGTTGACCGTGGCGGTAGGGGTTTCCCCCCATTTTTGGCATATGGGGGGGGAGCTGGCCATCTTGACCCGCAAAGGTAATATCGGCATATCGACGGAGCGATGGAGAGGGAAGATCGTTTTTTAGACGGCGAGTTAGGGTACCAATGAGTAAGGGAAAAGGGGTGCGTACAATCAGCTGGGCACGGGGTTTAAAGGTGAGCGTGTCGATGCAAAAAATGGCCTGTTCGCCCTCTAAAATATAGGTCGAATGGTCACCTAAATAAAGCGATTCAATATGGTAAAGCGTTATCTCATGAGGTGGTTTAGCGAGTCGCTTGGCATCCATAATATTGTCATATATGTTAGCGCGATGATGGAGGAGAGAGAACAGCCGTTGGTTGGGATCATGAATGGTTAGCGGATCAATATTGGGTAGAGAGAGATTTTTTTCACGTAGCGGCCAGGGTTGAAAAAGATGCCGTAATAGGGTCAGCGGCGGGGTTGGGAGCCGCATAGCGGTCAAGGTTGTGCTGTCCAAGCACTGATATTCCAAGAGGGTCACGTTGGCGTTGCTATGCAAGGTGGCGCCAGAGTGGCTTAACCAGGGCGCGAGGCGGTCGGAAAGAGAGATGGTTTGCATTGGGCGATTCATAGTATCATTACCACAAGTTGTATTCCGAAGGGTTTCAGGCTATAAAAGCTATAATATATGCCTTAGAGTATTGCACAGTTAAGATTGGTAGGGAAGCCTTAACAATATGCGGACGGTAAAAAACTTTGAGCCTATGTCTATAAGTTGTTAAACAAATTGGCTTGAACCCTAGGGGATATATGGGCCATTACGCCTTGCTGGTGGAGGTGGCGTAAATAACCTAAGATAAATAGCCTTGGGTGTGGCGTATGGTTTAGGTTCATTGAGGGTGGGGGCGCGTCAGCATGAGACGGCGTTGCACATGCTTCAGGGGGTCGGGAATAGATCGAGGCTCAAGCTCGGTGGTGCGTGGATTAGCCCGTTACGATGGATGGGTTTGGGTGGGTATATTTTAAAATAGGCCAATTAATCAAACGCATAGATAACTAGAAATAATATGTACCATTTTTATGAGTCAATCAATAAATTTTTACTTAGCCTGAATAAGACGATTGTAACCATATAACAACGTGTTACACTTGCGATACAAGAATGGAGTGGGTAATATACGTGGGTTGGTCAAGGGCTAACTGTTTCGGATAACCGATGTAGCGCTTGACGTGGGGTGCTTGGAATGGTACTCATCGTCCGGCTACCTGATAAATGCGTGGGTGTGGTTGATAACCCATCTGTTACATACGCGCTCAAGGAAAGGGTGACAGCATGCTGGAGAGTTATTTTCCGGTCCTGATTCTGCTGGTCATAGCTGGAGGTATGGCGGTCTTTATGTTGGCGGCCAGCTATCTGGTTGGGGTAAAGCGTCCTTACGCGGAGAAGCGCTCCCAGTATGAGTGTGGATTTGCCCCACTATCACGGGTCTACATCAAGTTTGATGTACGCTTCTACCTTCTCGCCATTCTGTTCATTGTCTTTGATATTGAAGCTGCGTTTTTATTTCCTTGGGCGGTAGCCTTTAAGGAGATTGGTATCGTAGGCTTTGTAGAGATGGTGCTGTTTCTGGTGGTGCTGCTGGTTGGCTATGCATACGCCTGGAAGAAGGGGGCGTTGGAATGGGAATGATCGAAGAACTGCATCAGGAAGTCAGTGACCGTGGCTTTCTGCTTACATCGGCGGACAAGCTGGTGAATTGGGGTCGTTCCATGTCCATGTGGCCCATGACCTTTGGTTTGGCCTGTTGCGCGGTGGAGATGATGAACGCCGGTGCCAGTCGTTATGACCTGGACCGATTTGGGGTGGTGTTTCGCGGTTCCCCGCGTCAGTCCGACGTGATTATTGTCGCAGGCACCCTAACCAATAAAATGGCCCCGGCGCTGCGCAAGGTGTATGACCAAATGCCCGAGCCACGCTATGTGATCTCGATGGGCTCCTGTGCCAACGGCGGGGGGTATTATCACTACTCCTATTCGGTGGTACGTGGCTGTGACCGCATTCTGCCGGTGGATGTCTACATTCCCGGTTGCCCACCCACGGCAGAGGCAGTGATGTACGGCATTATGCAGCTACAAAAAAAGATCAACCGTGAAGGTCAGGTTTACTCCGGTTGGAGGAAGCGTGTATGAGCAGCGACAAGTTGCAACGGCTGGAGTCGCGGGTGGCCTCCATCCTGCCTGAGCTAAAGCGGGAGTGGGTTTGTGGTGCGCTGGTGGTCTGGTGCGACCCTGAGCAGGTGGTGGATACCCTGCGAACCATGCGCGATGATCCGGGGATGAATTTTAAACTGTTCATCGACGTGACGGCGGTGCACTACCCCAAGCGTGAAAAACCGTTTGAGGTGGTCTACCAACTGCTGTCTGTGCATAAAAACCATCGCATCCGGGTAAAAACCCTGGTGGATGCCGATACCCCTGTGCCCTCCATTACGGGATTGTGGAAAGCGGCAGATTGGTTTGAGCGGGAGATGTATGAGATGTTTGGCATTTTAATTTCAGGCCATCCAGATCTCCGTCGCCTGCTGTTGGATTATGATTTTGATGGCTTTCCCCTGCGTAAAGATTTTCCCGTTACCGGTCCTTTTGAGCTGCGCTATGACGAAACCCAGCAACGTATTGTACGCGAGCCGGTGTCGTTGACCGTACCCAACCGCAACTTCTACAGCAACGCCACTGGCGAACAGGCTTAGGGGGGGAATGATGCCAGCGACCATTACCGACCATAAAGAGTTTCAAAACTACGCCATCAACTTTGGCCCACAACACCCGGCTGCCCATGGTGTGTTGCGTCTGTTGCTGGAGTTGGATGGCGAAGTGGTAGAGCGGGCCGACCCCCATGTGGGTCTGTTGCACCGTGGCACGGAAAAGCTGTTGGAGCAGAAGACCTATATTCAGGGTACCCCCTATTTTGACCGTCTCGACTATATGTCCATGATGAGCGAAGAGCACGCATGGGTCATTGCGGTCGAACGACTGGGCCAAATTGAGGTGCCGGAGCGTGCGCAATATATCCGCACCATCTATGCGGAGATCACCCGTTTTATCAACCATCTGTTGTTCTTTGCGGCCCACGGGTTGGATGTGGGTGCCATGACCATGTTCCTCTACTGCTTCCGTGAGCGTGAGGAGCTGATGGACATCTATGAGGCGGCCTGTGGTGCGCGTATGCACGCCAACTATTTCCGCCCTGGTGGTGTGGCCCGTGATCTGCCAGATGGTTTGGAGCAGCGCATTCGTGACTTCTGCAACCATTTTCCCAGCAAGTTGGATGAGTACGAAACCCTGTTGACCAACAACCGCATCTGGAAACAGCGCTTGGTGGATATTGGCAAGGTCAGCCAGGAAGATGCCTTTAGCTGGGGCTTTACCGGACCCATGCTGCGGGGCAGTGGGGTCGCCTTTGATCTGCGTAAGGCCGAGCCCTATGACGCCTATGACCGGGTTGAGTTTGATATTCCCGTGGGTAAAAACGGCGACAGCTACGACCGCTATCTGGTGCGTATTGAGGAGTGTCGTGAAGGGGTGAAGATTATCCAGCAGTGCCTGGATCAGATGCAGCCCGGACCGGTACGCAACGATAATTTTAAAATCTCCATGCCCTACCGTCAGGATATGCAACAGGATATGGAGTCGATGATCCACCACTTTAAACTTTGCACCGAGGGCTTTAACCTGCCTGCGGGTGAGGTCTATGCGGCGGTGGAGACACCCAAGGGTGAGTTGGGGGTCTATCTGGTTTCCGACGGTGGCAACAAACCGTACCGGGCGCGAATTCGCGCGGCAGGGTTTAACCATCTGCAAGCGGTTAAGGAAATGGCCCGTGGTCATATGATTGCCGACGTGACCACCATCATCGGTAGCATCGATATCGTGTTTGGCGAAATCGACCGCTAAGGCATCAACCCAATAAGGTGATGGAAAGCGATGAGTGAGATTGCACCAGCGGCCAAGCCCGCTTTTTCCCAAGAGGCTCTCAAAAAGGTTGAGACCATCTATAACCGTTATCCCGCAGATAAGCGTCAATCTGCCCTGCTGCCCGTGTTGGATCTGGCCCAGCGGGAGTTTGGTGGCTGGCTGTCGCGGGCATCCATGGACTATGTGGCGGAGCTGATGGGTCTGGCGCCGATCCGTGTTTATGAGGTGGCCACCTTCTACACCATGTACAACCTCAAGCCCGTGGGTAAACACCATGTACAGGTGTGTACCAACATCTCTTGTTGGCTGTGTGGGTCGGATGGCATTGGTGAAGCGGTAAAACAGCGTCTGGAGATTGAGTATGGTCAAACCACGGAGGATGGTAACTTTACCCTCTCCGAAGTGGAGTGCCTGGGGGCTTGTGTCAATGCACCCATGTTCCAGATCAATGACGACTACTACGAAAATCTGACACCAGAAACAGCGGTTAAGATTATCGACGAGCTGGCCAACAAGGCCTAAGTTCGTATAACGGCGAGGACACACCATGAGCGAAGCCAATCTGGTGCTCTTCAAAAACATCCATATTCAGGGGCAAAACACCCTTGCAGTCGCTCAACAGCAGGGCGCCTACAAGCGGATGGAAAAGGCCTTGGGGATGTCCGGTGAAGAGATTATCCAAGAGGTTAAGAGTGCTGGCCTGCGTGGCCGCGGTGGGGCCGGATTTCCTGCGGGCCTAAAGTGGTCCTTTATTCCCAAGGATGATCCCAGGCCCAAATATCTGGTTTGCAACGCCGATGAGGGCGAGCCCGGAACCTGTAAAGATCGTGATCTCATGCGTTTTGATCCCCATCTTCTGATTGAGGGTATGATCATTGCGGGTTATGCGGTCAACTCCAAGCAGGGTTACATCTATATTCGCGGTGAGTTTTATCGCGAGGCAGAGGTTTTAGAAGCGGCGGTGGCCGAGGCGTATGCGGCCAATCTGCTGGGCAAAAACATCCTGGGTAAGGGAGTGGATTTTGATCTGGCGGTGCATCGGGGTGCTGGTGCCTATGTGTGCGGTGAAGAGAGCGCCCTGCTGAATTCCCTGGAAGGGGAGAAGGGTCAACCCCGTCTCAAGCCACCCTTCCCAGCCAACGTGGGGCTGTATGGTTGCCCCACGGTGATCAATAATGTTGAGACCCTCTGCGCGGTACCGGCCATCCTGGAAAAGGGTGGCGCGTGGTACAGCAAGTTGGGGGTAGAGAAGTCGTCGGGTACCAAGCTGTTTAGTGTCTCGGGTCATGTTAACAAACCGGGCAACTATGAGGTTGAGTTGGGTATTCCGCTAAAGAGCTTGATCAACGACTATGCTGGTGGTGTGCGGGGTGGTTGGGAGAATCTAAAGGGGGTTATCCCCGGTGGTTCATCGACGCCCGTGCTTATTCCCGAACAGTGTGAAACCATCCTCATGAGCTATGAGGCGCTGGCTGGAGCGGGCTCCATGCTGGGTGCGGGTTCGGTGATTGTGATGGATAAATCCACCTGCATCGTCAAAGCCATTGCCCGGTTGAGCAAGTTTTATCGCCACGAGTCTTGTGGTCAATGCACCCCCTGCCGGGAGGGTACCGGTTGGTTGGCGCAGATTATGGACCGTATCGAAACGGGTCAGGGTCGTGAGGGTGATATTGATCTGCTTCTCAGTGTGTGCAGTAACATTCAGGGCAAAACCATTTGCGCCCTGGGTGATGCAGCGGCGATGCCTGTGGTTGGGGCGATCCGCCATTTCCGGGACGAATTTGAGTACCATGTTAAACATGGTCGCTGCATGGTGGATTGAGGAGACGCTACGCGATGCCTACCCTAATAATTGACGGTAAGGAAATCAGTGTCCAGCCTGGCACCACCATTATGGAGGCGGCCAAGAAGCTGGGTGTGTATATTCCCCATTTTTGTTATCACCCCAAGCTGTCGGTGGCGGGCAACTGCCGCATGTGCTTGGTTGAAGTGGTTAAGATGCCCCGCCCGGTGGTGGCCTGTGCCATGCCCGTGGGGGATGGTATGGAGGTTAAGACCCATAGCGATATGGTGATGGCCGCCCGCCAAGGGGTGATGGAGTTTTTGCTCATCAACCATCCGCTGGATTGCCCGGTGTGCGACCAGGGTGGGGCGTGTGATCTGCAAGATTTGGCCATGAAATATGGTCCAGACCGCTCCCGTTATATTGAGATTAAACGCCAGCCGAACAATTTGGATCTGGGACCCATTATTGAAACAGAGATGGACCGCTGCATTCACTGCACGCGCTGCATCCGCTTTTCCACCGAGATTGCCGGTGTGGAAGAGATGGGGGCCACGGGGCGTGGGGACCATATGTTGGTGGGTACCTACGTGAGCAAGGCGCTCTCATCGGAGTTGGTGGGCAACTTGGCGCAGGTCTGCCCGGTGGGTGCCCTCAATGATAAACCCTTCCATTTCAAAGCCCGTAGCTGGGAGATGTCCAGCGGCGATGGTATCTGCACCCACTGTTCGGTGGGGTGTCAGGTGCGGGTGGACCATCTGGATGGCGAGGTTAAGCGGGTGGTTGCCCGTGAGTGCGACGAGATCAATGAGACATGGTTGTGCGACCGTGGTCGTTTCTCTTATGACGGTTTGAGTGTGGGTCGCCTAACCCAACCGACCATTCGTGGTGAAGAGGGTGTGCAAGAGGTGAGCTGGGCCGAGGCGATGACACGCGCGGCGGAGTTAATCAAGGCGGGTGAGGGTGACGCCGTAGCGGGTATTGCGTCGGAAGAGCAAACGGTGGCTGAGGAGCTCTATGCCTTCCAAGATTTTATGCGCAATGTAGTGGGCAGCCCGCATTTGGACCATCGCATTCGGCAGCGTGATTTTAGTGGGGATGCCGTGGCGCTGACCCGGGCCGATCTGATGATGAATACTTCGCTGGAGGCGCTCGAAGAGGCGGACGGGATCCTGCTGGTGGGTTCCAACAGTCGTTATGATGTGCCTTTGCTCAACCTGCGTCTGCGTAAAGCAGCCCGTAAGGGTGCCAAGGTGATGGCCATTAATCCCTGTGAAAAGGATTTGGCACTGCCTGGGCTGCACACGCTGGTGACCTTACCGGGTGAAGAGCCTGGCGTATTGAGCCAGATTTTAGCCGCCTTAAAGGGTAAGGGGGCAGGAGAGGCCGCTCAGGTGGCCGCCATGCTCAAAGCGGCGGAGAAACCGGTTATCCTGCTGGGTGACTTTGCCATCAACCATCCTGCGGCTGAAACGTTACGTCGTACGGTGGTAGCGATTTTGGAAAAGCTGGGCAAATTGGACGATAGTTGGAACGGCTATAACCGGGTAAGTGCGCGGGCTGCGGCGGTGACGGCGCAGGATATGGGTGTGGTGCCCCATCGTGGTGCGGGTTACGCCATTGTGGGTAAACGGGGTAAGAATGCCCATGAGATCTTGCAGGGCGCGGCGGAGGGTTCCATTAAGGTGCTGTTTGTGTTGGGTGCCGATCTAGAGCGTGAAGCGGCCGATCCCAAACTCGCACGGGCAGCGCTGGAAAAGGCCGATGTGATCTATCTAGGTGCTTTTAGCAACTCGACCAGTGAGGCGGCTACCGTGGTATTGCCGGGCCTAACCCCATGGGAGAAGAGCAGCACAGTCACCAATGCCGAGGGCCGCGCCCAACGTATGGAGGCCATGGTGCCGGCTCCAGGTGAGGCGAAAGAGGATTGGCGGGTGTTGCGTAAGCTGTCGGATTGGTTCTCGACTCCGCTCTCCTATACCACCACCGAATCGTTGCGGCAGGCGTTGGAGAACACCGACCTACGCTATAAAGAAGAGCGCTTGGTGTGTGAGGATTTGACCCCAGCCTGTGACCATAAGCCGGTAACCACCGGTTTGGCGGTCACGGAGTGGTTGGCACCACCCAGTGCTAAGGGTTTGCGGCTCTCATTGGAACTGCCCTTCTACCATAGTGATGCCATGGTGCGGGGTGCCAAGGTGATGCAGGCCCTCAATGGAGGCAATCGGCTACGCATCCATCCTGTCGATGCCGCTAAGGCTAAGGTGGTGGAGGGTGGCATGGTACGGTTGATCCGTGGTGATCATACCGTTGAGTTGCAGGCGAGCATTGATGCGGGTGTGCCGGTGGGTAGCGTGGTGGCCTTTGCCAATTTTGGTCATCAGGCGGTGCACCGGTTGACCGATTGGGAACATGCCTATCCGGATGTCTCGATTGCGGCCATCTAGGGTGTGCTGGGAAACTTTGGGGTGATACACCCAACGGGTATCACCATGATTGGCTGCATGAGCATGCAGCTTTGGGCTTGAACCGGGAAGCGGGCATACGCAATGGCTGAATTCATCTCTTCCATTCAAGCGATGGGCGTGGCGTACTTGGGGGAAACTCTGTGGACGCTGGTATGGACCATCCTTAAAATTGCCGTACTCATCGCGCCGATTCTGTTTTGTGTCACCTATCTGACCCTAGCAGAGCGTCGTTTGATTGGCTTTATGCAGGTCCGTTTGGGTCCCAACCGGGTGGGTGTGTTTGGTATCCTGCAACCCCTGGCGGATGCGGTTAAGCTCTTCGTCAAGGAGACCATGCTGCCAGCCAAGGCGCACCGGACGATGTTTATCCTTGCGCCGATTTTGACCTTCTCCACGGCGTTGGTTAGCTGGGCGGTGGTTCCCTTCTCACCGGAGCTGGTGTTGGCAGATGTCAACGTCGGGGTGCTGTTTATTTTGGCGATGTCCTCGCTGGGGGCCTATGGGGTGTTGCTATCGGGCTGGGCGTCCAACACCCGCTACTCTTTGTTGGGGGGGTTACGTAGCGCGGCCCAGATGATCTCTTATGAGGTCTCTATGGGCTTTACCCTGGTACCGGTGATTATGCTCTCGGGCAGTCTTAACCTGGGGGATATTGTGGAATCGCAGAAGGGGCTGTGGTATGCCTTGCCCTTGCTGCCAGGGTTTTTCATTTACTTTATCTCGGTGGTGGCGGAGACCAACCGCGCCCCTTTCGATTTGCCTGAGGCTGAAGCGGAGCTGGTTTCGGGTTTTTGTACCGAATATTCAGCCATGACCTACGGCATGTTTTTTCTGGGTGAATATGCCAACATCATTATGGTGTCGGTATTGGGTTCGCTGATGTTCTTGGGTGGTTGGTTGCCCCCGATTGAGGCACTGAGTTTTATACCCGGCATTGTGTGGTTAATTCTCAAAACCGGCGTGTTGATCTTCTTCTTCCTATGGCTGCGTGCCACCTTCCCCCGCTACCGGTATGACCAACTGATGCGGTTGGGTTGGAAGGTGTTTTTACCCATCTCGCTGGCGTGGATCTTTATCGTCGGCCTTGCCATGCATCTACTGGATATGGCGTAAGGGGAGTCGATGCAAATGGGAAATGCAATGAAACAGTTGATGGCGTCATTGGCTCTACGGGAACTCTGGCAAGGCATGGCGGTAACCCTGCGCTACATGTTTCGGCCCAATATTACCATTCAGTACCCAGAGGAGCGTACACCCTATTCGCCCCGTTTTCGTGGCATCCATGTGCTGCGCCGGTATGAGGGTGGTGAAGAGCGCTGCGTGGCATGCAAGCTGTGCGAGGCGATCTGTCCGGCCCAGGCGATCTATATTGAAATTGATACCGAAAGCCGTGCCGACAAGCGTTTGACCAAGGTTTATGACATCGACCTGTTCAAGTGTATCTATTGCGGTTTGTGTGAAGAGGCGTGTCCGGTGGAGGCCATTGTTATGGGGCCTTATTTGGATATGGCTTATGAAGATCGCAATGCGCGCTTTTATAAAAAAGATCAACTCTTGGCCAATGGCGAATCATGGCGTGCAGAAATTGATGCACGTTTGAACGCCGATGCCAAATATCGCTGAAGGAGCGCGCTACATGTTGGTGGACGTCGTCTTCTATCTCCTGGCTGCAATCATGTTGGTGGCCGCACTACGGGTAATCACGGCAAAGAACCCCGTCTCTTCGGTGATGTTTTTGGTGCTGGCCTTTTTCACCGCTGCCGGCCTGTTTTTGCTGATTGAGGCTGAGTTTTTAGCGGTCATTCTGGTGATGGTTTACATGGGTGCGGTGGCCATTCTGTTCCTATTTGTGGTGATGATGTTGGATGTTGATTTTGCTCTGCTGCGCCAAGGGGCGCGGGATCATCTACCCTTGGGCATTGCGGTTGGGGCGGTGGTGCTGTTTGAGTTTGCCGCAGTAGCCAGCAGCATCCACCCTGAGCAGCATGGGGCGGTGGTTGGGGAAAATGTGAACAACACCTTAGAGATTGGTAAAATTCTTTACACGAAATATCTGTTCCCCTTCGAGGTCGCTTCTTTGATTTTGTTGGTGGCTTTGATTGGGGCAGTGGCGTTGGCACATCGTAAACGTAACAATGTGCGGACACAGAATATACCTGACCAGATCGCCCGTACTCGTGATGAGTCGGTTGCGCTTAAAAAGGTCAAATCTGGCGAGGGGGCCTGAACACCATGAGTCTCAATGCCTATCTGGTTTTGGCGGCGATGCTGTTCACCATAGGGGTGTTTGGTATCTTCCTTAACCGTAAAAACGTGATCAGCATCATGATGAGTATCGAGTTGATGCTGCTGGCGGTGAACATCAACTTTGTGGCGTTTTCCCACTATCTGCATGATTTGACCGGTCAGATCTTCACCTTTTTCGTTGTCACGGTGGCAGCGGCAGAGGCGGCGATTGGTCTGGCCATATTGGTGACCTTCTTCCGTAATCGGACCACCATTAACGTGGAGGAGATCGACACCCTCAAGGGTTAATCACTCTGGGGGACGATCCAGCTGAAGGGATGGCGTAAGAATATGAGCACGTATAAACTCATCGTACTGTTGCCGCTGCTAGGTTCGCTGATTGCGGGACTTTTGGGGCGGACCATCGGCACCCGTATGAGCCAAATGGTCACCATTGGTGGGATTGGTCTCTCCCTATTATTATCGATCCAAGCCTTCTGGCAGATCGCAGTCAATGATGGCGAGGTGGTTAGAGAGATCTTCTGGAGTTGGGTTATCTCCGGCGATTTCCAGGTAACACTGGGTGTACTGGTGGATCGCCTGACGGCGGTGATGTTGATTGTGGTGACCGGCGTCTCGACCTTGGTGCATATCTACTCGGTGGATTACATGCATGAGGATCCAGATAATCCACGTTTCTTCAGTTATCTGTCGTTATTTAGCTTTGCCATGCTGATGTTGGTCACTTCACCCAACTTTTTACAGCTCTTTTTTGGCTGGGAAGGGGTTGGTTTGGCCTCTTACCTGTTGATCGGCTTCTGGTTTAAGAAGGAGTCGGCCTGTAACGCCGCCATCAAGGCATTCTTGGTGAACCGGGTTGGGGATTTTGGTTTTGCGCTGGGTGTGTTAGCCATCTTCATGGTGTTTGGTACGCTGGATTATAGCGCGGTGTTTGGCATGGCAGCGCGTGGTGAATTTAACCAAACCATGCATTTTCTGGGTTATGAATTTACCACCATCACCTTGATCTGTTTGCTGCTCTTTTTGGGGGCGATGGGCAAATCGGCACAGCTCTTTTTACACACTTGGTTGCCCGATGCGATGGAGGGTCCAACCCCGGTTTCGGCGTTGATCCACGCGGCAACCATGGTGACGGCTGGGGTCTTTTTGGTGTGCCGCGCTTCGCCCCTGTTTGAGTTGTCGGAGACGGCATTGGCGGTTGTGACCATCATTGGTGCTTTGACGGCGTTTTTTGCCGCCACCGTGGGCATGGTGCAGAACGATATTAAACGGGTGGTGGCCTACTCTACCTGCTCGCAGTTGGGTTATATGTTTTTTGCGGCGGGGGTATCGGCCTATGCCGCTTCCATGTTCCACCTTATGACCCACGCCTTCTTTAAAGCGTTGCTGTTCTTGGGGGCCGGTGCGGTGATCCACGCCATGCACCATGAACAGGATATGCGTAAGATGGGCGGTTTGGTGAAAAAAATCCCGCTCACGTATGGCCTGATGATGATTGGCACACTGGCACTGACCGGATTTCCGGGGCTGGCTGGTTTCTTCTCCAAGGATGCGATTTTGGAGTCTGCTTATGCGGCCCACAGTGCCACCGGTACCTTTGCCTTTTGGTTGGGTATTATGGCGGCGGGTATGACCACGTTTTATAGCTTCCGGTTGGTCTTTATGACCTTCCATGGTAAGCCTAAGGATCATCACGCTTACGACCATGCCCATGAGGCACCCTGGTTTATGCGGGGTCCCAATATTGCGTTGGCCATTGGGGCGCTGTTTGCGGGTTATCTTGGGGTGCCGTTGATTGAGGCGGGTTGGTTTAAAGAGGCCATTGTGCTGGCAGCAGGGCACAATGCCCTGGAGCATGCGCACCATGTGCCTGCCTGGGTCAAGTGGCTACCCTTTGTTATGTTTGTGTTGGGGTTGAGTGTGGCGGTTGTGCTCTATGTGTTGGCACCCACGTTACCGGCTAAAATTGCGCAAATGTGCCCACGCGGTTACAACTTTTTGCTCAATGCTTGGTACTTTGACAAGCTTTACGACAAGCTATTTGTTAAGGGTGCCCAGTGTTTGGGTCAAGGTCTTTGGAAAACCGCTGATGAGACCATTGTGGATGGTTATGGTGTCAACGGTTGGGCGCGGACCCTGGGTCGTTGGGGTGCATCGTTGCGGCGTATGCAGTCTGGCTATGTTTACCACTACGCCTTCGCCATGTTTGTCGGCGTATTGGCCCTGGCTACCTTCTACAGCTAAGGTCCGATTAAGGAACCGAACAAAGGGGATGCTTCAATCATGCTGAGCCTTCTTACTTTCCTGCCCTTGATCGGCGCACTGGCGATTCTTGCCTTTGTGGAGCGCCAACGTGACGACATCGCACGTTTGGCGGCCATGGGAATTTCCACCGTGGTCCTGATCCTTTCACTGCTGCTCTACGGTGAGTTTGATCCCAGCGTAGCGGGTTTTCAGTTTACCCAAGAGGCCGCTTGGCTGCCTGCCTTGGGTATTCACTACCGGATGGGGGTGGATGGTATCAGCTACCCCTTTGTCATGCTCACGGCCTTATTAACCCCCATTTGTATTCTGGCCTCTTGGCAGAGCATTCAGAAGCGGGTTAAGGAGTATATGGCGGCCTTTTTGGCGCTGGAGAGCTTTGTAATCGGGGTGTTTTGTGCCCTGGATTTTGCGCTCTTTTATGTTTTGTGGGAGGCGATGCTGATTCCCATGTTTTTGATCATCGGGGTTTGGGGTGGTCAAAACCGGGTCTATGCGGCGATGAAGTTTTTTCTCTACACACTGGCCGGTTCGGTATTGATGTTGGTGGCGATGATCAGCCTGTATGTCACCACAGGGACCTTCTCGATACCGGAATTGATGGAAGTTCAGCTACCTTTTAACTATCAAATGTGGCTCTTTTTGGCCTTCTTCATCGCCTTTGCGGTGAAGGTGCCTATGTGGCCCTTTCATACGTGGTTGCCGGATGCCCACGTGCAGGCTCCCACGGCAGGTTCGGTGATTCTGGCCGGTATTCTGTTGAAGATGGGTGCCTACGGTTTTCTACGCTTCTCGCTGCCGATCTTGCCGGATGCCAGCCGCTATATGGCGGACTTTATCTTTGTGTTGTCGCTGGTCGCCATCGTTTATACGGCATTGGTGGCATTGGTGCAGACCGATATGAAAAAGCTGATTGCTTATTCCTCGGTATCCCACATGGGTTTTGTGACCATTGGTATCTTTGCGTTTAACCAACAGGGGATCGAGGGCAGCATTTTGCAGATGATTAACCACGGTATTGTATCGGGGGCGCTGTTCCTGATTGTGGGGGTTATCTATGACCGTCTGCATACCCGGGAGCTCTCCCGCTTTGGCGGTTTGGCCATACGTATGCCCATTTATGCCGTGATCTTTATGCTGTTTACCATGGCTTCGGTGGGTCTGCCTGGGACCAATGGTTTTATTGGCGAATTTCTTATCCTGATGGGTGCCTTTTTTGCCAATACCACGGTGGCCTTTGTGGCGGCGACGGGTCTGGTGTTGGGGGCGGCCTATATGTTGTGGCTCTACAAACAGGTGATGTTTGGCGAGATGGTGCATGAAGAAAATCGGTCCTTAATGGATGTGAACGGGCGGGAGATTGCCCTGTTTGTGCCCCTTATTGTACTGGTGTTGTGGATTGGTTTTTATCCCAACCCCTTCTTGGATGCCTTCCATAGTTCGGTGGCGCATCTGGTGGATCAGGTACAGGTGGTAAAGACCGGGGTAATGACGCAAGCGGTTGCGGCTCACTGAGTCGCGTTTAAGTAGCGCGTCCTTGACGCGGGGTTAGAACCCTACGTGTGATGAATTGGAGCGAATGTGACCATGGCGATTCAAATGCCCGACATTAACCTCGCCCTTATGCTGCCAGAGATTGTCATTTCTGTGGTAGCCATGGGACTGCTTCTAGCCAGTGCTTGGTGGGAGGGTGCCGAAGGGGCGCGCCGTATACGCCGTATTGCAGCGGGTGCTTTAATGGTGGCCATGGTGATCACCTTGCTGGGGGTGGGTGCCACGCAGAGCAGCACGTTTGGCGGTATGTTTGTTAATGATCGTTTTGCTGCGTTTATGAAGGTGATGCTCTACCTTTCGACGCTGCTGCCCATGGTGGTCTCTTGGGTCTATCTGGAGAAGAGCAAGCTGGGCAATGGGGAGTATTTTGTTTTGACCCTGTTTGCCATGCTGGGTGGCATGTTTATGATCAGCAGCGGCAGCTTTTTGGTGCTCTATCTGGGCATTGAGTTGCTGTCACTTGCCATTTATGTGCTGGCCGCATACAAGCGCGATGATTTGGCTTCCAACGAGGCGGGTTTAAAATATTTTGTGTTGGGCTCTATGGCATCGGGTATCTTGCTGTATGGCATCTCACTGATTTATGGCGTAACCGGTAGTGTGGATTTTGCGACCATTAATGCTTATTTGCAGCAGGACCACCACAGCATGCTTGGTATTACCATGGGCTTGATATTGGTGGTATCGGGGCTATCGTTCAAAATTGCGGCGGCACCATTCCATATGTGGGCACCCGATGTCTATGAGGGTGCGCCTACCTCGGTTACGGCGTTTATGGCGGCCATGCCGAAGATTGCGGCGTTTGCGGCCCTATTCCGGGTTTTGGTGGAGGCGTTTGGCCCCATGCACGCCACCTGGGGCCCCATTATGGCACTGTTGGCGGTGGTTTCTATGGGTGTTGGCGCGCTGGCGGGTTTGGGTCAGAGCAACATCAAGCGCTTGCTGGCTTACTCTTCCATCGGTCACGTGGGTTATGCTTTGATCGGCCTAGCGGTTGGTAACCAGATGGGGTATGAGGCCGTATTGGTCTATCTAACCATCTACATTTTTATGAATGTGGGGGCCTTTGGTTTAATCTTGGTATTGAACAAAGAGGGCTTTGGTGACCAGATTGAAGACTATAAAGGGCTGTCGGCTAAGCGTCCTGGTTTGGCGCTGTTGATGGCGATCTTTATGTTTAGCATGGCGGGTATTCCACCCCTTGCGGGTTTTATGGCTAAGTTACAGATTTTCATGGCGGCCATTGATGCGCACATGTATACCGTGGCCATTTTGGGTGTGTTGTTTAGTGCGGTGTCGGCTTTTTACTATCTGAAGGTGATCAAAACCATGTACTTCGATGAAGCGGAGCGGGCCTTTGATATGCCAATGGATTTTCTTAGTCGGGCCATTGTGGGTGTAAGCGGTATTTTGGTGGTGCTGTGGGGTATTTTACCGGGGTCATTGATGGCATCCGTGGCAGAGACGATTAAATCGTTGATGTAAGCGTTGAAGACATAACAAAAAGGGGATGGTGTTTACACCATCCCCTTTTTTATTGGTTAAACGAAAAGGTTAAGAAGATCATGCAACACACCCCATCGCCTGCCTCTGAGGCACTCCAGAGCGAACTCATTGAGTGGGCTAAAGAGCATGGTGGTATCCTCTCTTTTCGTAAGTTCATGGAGATGGCGCTGTATCATCCAAGCTATGGATATTACATGCGCAAGTGGTCACGTTTGGGTGTGGAGGGGGATTTTACTACGGCCCCAGAAATGACCTCGCTGTTTGGTGAGTTATTGACGTTGCAGATGATGGAGGTTTGGCAACGTATGGGTAGCCCGGCCTTTTTTGCGGTAATGGAGGTTGGCGCGGGCAGTGGTAAGTTAGCAGGGGATGTGCTTCGTACAGCCAAAAAATTCCCTGATTTTTATGATGCTTTATCCTTGATTATATTAGAAAAAAGTCCTGATTTTCGTAGGGTTCAAGCCGAATTTTTGCAAAAAAAAGGGGTGGATATCCATAAAGTGCGGTGGGTATATGATTTGGATGCCTGGGAGGGCGAGGGGGCTTTTCAAGGGGTAGTTTATGGTAATGAGGTATTGGATGCCTTTCCCGTACATTGGGTGGAGCAGACGGAACAGGGCTTAAAAGAGGTGGTGGCACAATGGGACGGGCGCTCTTGGTGCGAGCAGTTGGTTGAGCCAGAAAGCGCACTTCAGGGTGATTATTTTAAAGTCAGGGGCATTGAATTAGAGACGGGCTGGCGTACGGAGTTTTCCTTAGATGCCCAGCAGTGGCTGGGTAGAATAAGCGCAAATATGGAACAAGGCGCGGTTTTGATGATAGATTATGGATATGTTGCGCAGGATTATTATCAGGGGGGTTTACCCCATGGTACGTTGATGGCGCACCAGCGCCATCAACGGATCAAAGAGCCGTGGTTGTGGCCGGGGGATATGGATTTGACAGCACACGTGGATTTTTCGGCCATGCAGCAGGTGAGTTGTGGGCAGCATGGGCTGGATTTGCTGGGATTTACCACCCAGGGTTGGTTTTTGCTGGGGATGGGGATTTTGCAGCGTCTGGAGCAGGCTATTAAGCTGGACGAGGATCGAGAGCGGGTTGCGTTGTTACGACAAACGGTATCGAGGTTGATTATGCCGGATGCCATGGGTGAGCGATTTAAGGTATTGGCTGTGGGGCGGGGGTTAGGTAGAGAGCGACTGGCGGGCTTTTTATTGCAAGATCTTAGCCATCGTTTATGAGCTGGCTGGGGTGCGTAAAGAGGCAATGCGGAGCCGTGTCAGCCATTTAGGCAGGCCTACGGGATGACCGGTGTTAAGGCGAAGGTATGGGGTGAATGCAATCGGCGTATGGTTGGGGTTATGTTATAGGGCTATAAAGGGTAATATACCGGTTGTAGGTTTGAAAGCGCTTTACCCATAGAGTGTTACAGGGTAAAGTTTAGCTTTTGCAGATCCCTAAGCAGGATTGAGATAGCGTTTAACATGAAATGCTAGCTTTTTTCTGATGTTGGATCATATTTAGCGATTAGGAGTTTGTTACCATGGGCTTGATGAAGGGGAAACGGGGCATCATATTTGGGGTTGCCAACGACCGTAGTATCGCCTGGTCCATTGCAGAGGTGTGTAAGCGTGAGGGTGCGGAGATAGGCATAACCTATTTGGGTGAGGCCATGGCTAAGCGGGTGGTGCCATTGGGTGAAAAACTGGGTGCGGCCTTTACACTTTCTTGCGATGCCACGGACGATGCGGAGATCCAGGCCGTTATTGATGCTTCGGCGGAGATATGGGATGGTATTGATTTTATCGTTCACTCTGTAGCCTATGCAAAAAAAGAGGAGTTAAAGGGCAAGTTTTATGACACCTCTAAGGAGGGTTTTCAGCTTGCCATGACGGCATCGGTTTACACATTAATTTCCATTTGTCGCATTGCTGAGCCACGTTTGACCGATGGAGCGGGTATTTTAACCATGTCCTATTTGGGTGCGGAACGGGTTATGCCGCACTACAATGTGATGGGGGTGGCCAAGGCAGCGTTAGAGGCGAGTGTGCGTTATTTGGCGGTGGATATGGGCCAGCGGGGTATACGTGTGAATGGTATCTCTGCGGGGCCGATTCGCACTTTAGCGGCGGCGGGTATCTCAGATTTTAAAGAGATTCTCAACTGGAACCGGGATAATGCGCCCATGCGTCGCAACATTAGTCAGCAGGAGGTTGGTGAGTCATCCTTGTTGTTTTTGTCGGACATGGGTTCGGGTGTGACGGGTGAGATTATGCATGTGGATGCGGGGTATCATGTGGTGGGCATGCGTGCAGTGGATGAGTAGTTTGCGGGTAGCATAGGGTAGGTATAAGGGGGGTTAGCGGTGCGCTGACCCCTTTGCCATTTAGAACAGCGAGCGAGTGAGAAACGGCCATGGCGGGCAGTCAGATTGGGACACTATTTCAGGTAGCCACATTTGGTGAGAGCCATGGTTTGGCATTGGGTGGGGTGGTGGATGGGTGTCCGGCGGGATTGGAGCTGAGTGAGGCGGATTTGCAGGGGGATTTAAACCGGCGTCGTCCTGGGCAGAGTCGTTTTACCACGCAGCGGCAGGAGCGGGATGAGGTAAAGATTTTATCGGGGGTTTTTGAGGGTCGTACCACGGGCACGCCCATTGGATTTATTATTGAGAATGAGGATCAGCGTTCTAAGGATTACAGTGAGATTAAGGATAAATTTCGGCCTGGGCATGCGGATTTTACCTATTGGAGCAAGTATGGCAATCGGGATTATCGCGGGGGTGGTCGCAGTAGTGCGCGGGAGACGGCGATACGGGTTGCGGCGGGTGCCATTGCCAAGAAGTTATTAAGGCAGGCGGAGGGGGTGACGGTTCGGGGGGCATTGACGGGTATGGGTCCGGTGGTGATTGAGCCGTCGCGGTGGGATTGGGCGGAGGTTGAGCGCAACCATTTTTTTAGTCCGGATGCGGGTTCGGTTGGGGAATTTGAGGCTTATTTAGAGGGCATTCGTAAGGCGGGCAATTCGGTAGGGGCTTTTTTGGAGGTGCATGCGGAGGGTGTACCGATTGGATTGGGTGAGCCTGTTTTTGATCGTTTGGATGCGGATTTGGCGAAGGCGGTGATGTCGATCAATGCGGTTAAGGGGGTAGAGATTGGTGCGGGCATGGCGAGTGGTCATGCGACGGGGGTTGATTTTGCTGATGAGATGCGTCCTGGGGTTGATGCGCGGCATCCTGAGTTTGTGCGCAATCATGCGGGTGGTATTTTGGGTGGTATATCTACGGGGCAGCCGATTGTGATACGTTTTGCGGTTAAGCCGACCAGTTCTATTTTGGTACCGCGTCAGTCGGTGGATGTGCATGGGCAGGCGTGTGAGGTGGTGACCAAGGGGCGGCATGATCCGTGTGTGGGGATACGGGCGGTACCTATTGCGGAGGCGATGGTGGCGATGACGTTAGCGGATCATTGGTTGCGTTGGCGGGCGAGCAAGCCGTTGTGAGGCGATGCCTCTATGCCCAGGGCGTGCCATTATTAAAAGGGATTGGGGGGTCTGGGGGGAAGCTCTGCTTGCCCGCCCAGCGGGTGCAGGGCGGCGCCCTGCCGGGTCTGGGCGGCGCCCAGTGGGGTTCGGGGCGAAGCCCTGAGATCTTTTGACTTTTTTAATCTTTTGTAAAGCCCCGTACCGATGGAGCAAGGGTGCAGGGATTTTTATAAGAGAGCAGGGGTTTTGTAGGGGAGCGGTACGGGGCGTAGGGTAGCGATGTCACGCGCCAGCGTGGCGGGCGGTTGGGCACACGGGCGCTGGGGGGGAAGCCGCTCATGGGCCAATGTGGTAGAGGGCATATTCGAGTGATCTTGGATGCCTTTATGCCCAGGGCGTGCCATTATTAAAAGGGATTGGGGGGTCTGGGGGGAAGCTCTGCTTGCCCGCCCAGCGGGTGCAGGGCGGCGGCCCTGCCGGGTCTGGGCGGCGCCCAGTGGGGTTCGGGGCGAAGCCCTGAGATCTTTTGACTTTTTTAATCTTTTGTAAAGCCCCGTACCGATGGAGCAAGGGTGCAGGGATTTTTATAAGAGAGCAGGGGTTTTGTAGGGGAGCGGTACGGGGCATAGGGTAGCGAAGTCACGTGCCAGCGTGGCGGGGCGGTTGGGCACAGAGTGGCTGGGGTGTAAACCAGGGCACACAGCCGCTGGGGGAGTAAAACCGATACATTCCCCAACCACAGCCCAGACCTAACCCCCGCTGGGGCATTGGGCATCCCCTCTGGGCGATCCCTTGAAAAAAGCCTCAAGGGACCCCCCAGAGGGGATTAAAAGGCTGGCTCGCTGGTCGCTTACAGGCCAAAAAAACGGCCTGTAAGCTCCCCTAGCGAAGGGCGAGCCTAAAAGCAAAAAAGTCAAAAGATCAAAAGCAAAACCCTGGGGAGAGACAGAGAACTTCTCCCCCCAGACCCCCCTCTAACCTTTTTTTGATAATAGAAGCCTTACCATTAGGTGCAAGACCCGAAGTATAAAAATCAAAAGATTACAAAAAAAAACGCCCAGGAAAGGAGAGTCTGTTTCTCTCCCCTCTGGTCTTTTTTTAAGAATAAAAAGCACGCCAGTTAAGTTCAGCAACGGGGATAATAGCCAAAACCCCACGCTCAACCCACCACCCAACCCACAACAAGATCGGCTAAACCACCATGCAAATAACCATTGATAAACTCGCCTCTGGTGGATCCGGCCTCGGCTTCCATGACGGTATGGCCATCTTCGTGCCCAATACCGCCCCCGGTGATCTGGTGGAAATCGAAATAAAAACCAAACGCAAACGACACGCCCACGCCGAGCTGATAAAAATTATTCAAGCCAGCCCCAACCGCTGCGAACCCATCTGCCCCGTCTACCACCAATGCGGCGGCTGCCAACTGCAACATGTTAACCAAACCACCCGCAACACCTTCAAAGCCGCCGTGGTCAAAGAAGCCCTACAACACATCGGCAAATTTGAAAACCCACCCATGCAACCCCTGCAATCCGCCCAACCCGAAACAGGCTACCGCCGCCGCTGCGGCCTGAAAATATACTGGGTCAGAGACCATGCCGTGGTCGGCTTTTACCAAACCGCAAGCAAACGCATCGTCGACCTGCCCAACTGCCCCATCCTCCACCCTAAATTGGATGCCCTCATCCATCCCATCCGTACCCTGGTGTCCGAATTGAGCGTACGCGAGCGGCTCCCCCAAGTGGATCTAAGCTGCGGGGATGAAGGGGTGGGTATGATCCTGCACCTGCTGCGCAAACTCTCCGCAAAAGATAAAGAGATTCTAACCACTTTTGCCCATACCCATAAAATTGATCAATTGTGGATCCAATCTGGCCGTAAAGAGGACCTTACCCCCTTTATCTCACAAGAGCCCCTCCGCTACAGCCCCGACGGCAAAAGCCAGCTAAAATTTATGCCCGGCGACTTTACCCAAGCCCACTTTGAACAAAACCGCCAACTGGTCGAGCAAGTGCTCGCCTGGATTGGCCAAGGGCAACGGGTGCTGGACCTGTTTTCTGGCCTCGGTAATTTTACCCTGCCCCTGGCTCGTCAATTTACCCGTGTAACCGGCTATGAGAGCTACGAACCCGCCGTCAAACGAGGGCGTAGTAATACCACCCTACACCCCTCCGTCACCTTTAAAACCATGGATCTGTTTAGCGAAACCGCGCTAAAAACACTCCCCCTAAACCAAGTGGATGCCATGGTGGTGGATCCACCACGTGATGGGGCCGTCAACCTAGCCAAACAGATCAAAGACGCAGGGGGGCCAGCCACCATCGTCTGGGTCTCCTGCGACCCCGCCACCTTTGCCCGCGATGCCGCCATTCTCTGCGCAGGCGGCTATACCATGGAACAGGTTAAACCCCTGGATATGTTCCCCATGACCAGCCATGTGGAAGTGGTGGCCCTGTTTAAACGGCCATCATAAGGGGTGTGCCATACGGGTCAATACCCTAGTAATCATGCCGATCAAGCTTGTTCTCAAACCAAGCTCGGCTGTCGGTCTGCTGGTTAAAACGCTGCTCCTGCTGGGCCGCTAACGCGATGTGCCGCCAAAAGCGATAGCGCGTCGCCGCATGGGGTATGCGCGCCAACACGGTTTGACGCATAGCCCCAAACAGTTGCGCCAACTCTCCCCAGCCTGGCTCTAACCAAGCCTCAATGCGCTCTTTGAGCAGGCGCGATAACGAGGGACTCAACCCCCCTGTGCTCACCGCCACCGTCACATCCCCACGACGGACCACCGCCGGAACAATAAAACCACTCACCTCCGGTCCATCGGCAGAGTTGCAAAAATAACCCTTCTCGGCGCACAATAGTGCGATTTGTCGATTAAGCGCACCATCGCCAGTG
Source organism: Magnetococcus marinus MC-1 (assembly GCF_000014865.1). Lineage (NCBI taxonomy): Bacteria > Pseudomonadati > Pseudomonadota > Magnetococcia > Magnetococcales > Magnetococcaceae > Magnetococcus > Magnetococcus marinus. The sequence continues at coordinate 4,544,522 of NC_008576.1, read as the reverse complement.
GCGGCAAAGATCAGGCTCCAATGGGGCTCTAACTGCGTGGGGGTAAAAGGTTCAGCCCAATGTTCCAGTTGGCCGGTGGTAACAAGCTGGGCAATCTCATCACTCAAGTGGGGGGCCACAACGGTGATGCAAGCGCCGCTTGGCATAAGGCCGCGTAATTTGCGCTGCGCGACTTGACCTCCGCCAATCACTAAAACCGGGCGACCGGTTAAAATCAATTCAGCCATATAGTGGGCCATGATCTCTCCTGAATAGAGGATGGGTGTGGCGTTAAGGAATCGTTAAAACAATGTCGGAAGAAAAGAAGATCATTATCCGTGGTGCCCGGGAACACAACCTGAAAAATATTCATGTAGAGATCCCCCGCAACGCCCTAACCGTGATCACCGGCGTTTCCGGCTCGGGCAAATCCTCACTGGCCTTTGATACCCTCTCCGCTGAAGGCCAGCGGCGTTATGTCGAGTCCCTTTCTGCCTACGCCCGACAGTTCCTCAGCCTACAGAATAAACCCGATGTGGATGCCATCGAAGGGCTCGCCCCCAGTATCTCCATTGAGCAAAAATCCACCTCAAAAAATCCCCGCTCCACGGTGGGCACCGTCACCGAGATCTACGACTATCTACGCCTACTCTATGCCCGGGTTGGACGCCCCTACTGCTATGGCTGTGGTCGCCCCATCGAAAGCCAAACCATCAGCCAGATGGTGGATGCGGTGATGGAACTGCCAGAACGTACCCGCCTGCTGCTGCTCGCGCCCATCGTGCAAGGGCGCAAAGGTGAGTACAAAAAAGAGCTACTGGAGCTGCAAAAACAGGGGTTCACCCGAGTGGTCATTGACGGCGAAACCTATGACCTTGGCGAAACCCCCACCCTCAATAAAAAGGTTAAACACTCCATTGAGATCCTGGTGGATCGCTTGGTTGTTAAACCAGACATTCAAACCCGTATGGCCGACTCGCTGGAGACCGCCCTACGGTTAAGTGAGGGCATCGCGCGGGTGCAGACCGTGGAAGATACCCCGCAGGAGTGGCTCTTTTCCGAAAAAAATGCCTGCATTCACTGCAACATCTCCTATCCAGAGATTGAACCACGCCTCTTTTCGTTCAACAACCCCTTTGGGGCCTGTCCCAGCTGTGACGGGCTCGGTACCCAGGAGTTTTTTGATCCAGAGCTGATTGTGCCCAACCCCAGCCTCTCCCTGCGTGAAGGGGCCATTGCCCCCTGGGCTAAACCGACCCAACGCATGGCGCAAGAGTCCCTCTATACCTTGGCAGAGCACTTTGAGATCAATGTAAACCTGCCCTGGCAAGCGCTGCCCGAGCCCTTTCGAGAGATTGTGCTGTTCGGCTCAGGAGATGAGAAGGTCAAGTTTCGCTGGAAAGGATTTCGCCGCGCCCGCACCGTACACCGCCCCTGGGAAGGGGTGATCCATACCATGGAGCGGCGCTATCTGGAGACCCAATCCGAAGAGCAACGGGAACAATATCGCCAATACCGCAATGCCACACCCTGTACCGCCTGTCAGGGTAAGCGGCTGCGTAAAGAGGCCCTGCATGTCAAAGTGGGGTCCCGTAATCTGGCGGAGTTTACCGCACTGCCCCTGCGCGAAGCGCAACGCGCTATCGAAGATCTGCAATTAACCCCCCGGGAACACGCCATTGCAGAGCGCATCCTAAAAGAGGTAACCGACCGGCTCAATTTTCTGATCGCCGTGGGGCTCGACTACCTCACTCTGGACCGCACAGCGGGTACCCTCTCCGGGGGGGAGAGCCAACGCATTCGCTTAGCCAATCAGATTGGTTCCGGCTTGGTCGGGGTGCTCTATATCCTGGATGAACCCTCCATCGGCCTGCATCAGCGGGATAACCAACGGCTGCTCGATACCCTGGTGCGCTTGCGGGATCTGGGCAACACGGTGGTGGTGGTGGAGCATGATGAAGATGCCATTCGTACCGCCGACTATGTGGTGGATATGGGCCCCGGTGCCGGAGAACATGGGGGGCAGGTGGTGGCCGCAGGCACACCGGCAGAGATTATGGCCCATCCCGACTCCCTGACCGGGCACTATCTCAATGGTCAGCAAACCATTCCTGTGCCCCAACAACGGCGCCCGGTTGACCCTAAGCGGTTGATTACCCTCAAAGAGGTCTCGACCCACAATCTACAGTGTGTCACCACCCATATTCCGGTGGGGCTGCTTACTTGTATTACGGGGGTCTCCGGTTCGGGTAAATCCTCCTTGGTGTTGGATACCCTCTATCCCGCCCTGGCGCAGCGTCTGCACAATGCACGGGTGACCAGCGGTCAGTTTACCACCATTGAAGGGTTATCGCAGTTGGATAAGGTGATCCACATGGATCAAAGCCCCATTGGCCGCACCCCGCGCTCCAACCCCGCCACCTACACCGGGCTATTTACCCCCATCCGCGAACTGATGGCCGCTACCGAAGAGGCCCGTGCTAGGGGCTATAAATCGGGACGCTTCAGCTTTAATGTCAAAGGGGGACGCTGTGAGGCCTGCGCCGGGGATGGTCTGGTCAAGATTGAGATGCACTTTCTCCCCGATATTTTTGTTCAATGCGATGTCTGCCACGGTGCCCGCTATAACCGGGAGAGTTTAGAGGTCCACTATAAAGGCAAAAACATCGCCGAAATTTTGAACATGACCATTGAGGAGGCTTTAGCGTTTTTCCACGCCCACCACGCCCTGCGCGGTCGCTTGCAAACCTTAATGGATGTGGGGTTAAGCTATATGCGGTTGGGCCAGTCGGCCACCACCCTTTCGGGGGGAGAGGCGCAGCGGGTCAAGATTGCTCGGGAGCTTTCCAAGCGTTCAACCGGCAAAACCCTCTATATCTTGGATGAACCCACCACCGGCCTGCACTTTGATGATATTCGCAAGCTGGTCGAGGTGCTGCAACGTCTGGTGGAGGCGGGCAACACGGTGGTGGTTATTGAGCATAATTTGGACGTCATCAAGACGGCAGATTGGATCATTGATCTCGGTCCCGAAGGGGGCAGCCATGGAGGACAGATTTTAATCGAGGGCCAACCCGAACAGGTGGCGGCCTGCGAGGTCTCCTGGACCGGTCGTTATTTAAAGCCCTTTTTACAGCGTGAATGCGTTGCCTTAGGGGTATGAAACAGGGATGATGGGCCAAGACCACCGGCCTGCTTCCTCTATACCTGTGTGGCCTTTTACCGCTTGCTTTACCCGCAAGCTTGTTGTTGACCCAATCCAGGATGACCTCATGCCCCACACTACGCCCACTTACCATACCAACTTCACCTTCCATGATCGGGTGAGCCGGGCTGAGTATATCTGGCGTAAATATACCCCCCTCTTGCAGGAGTCGGTGTTGGATCTAGGGGCGTGGCAATGCCACCTGCGCCACCATGTGCCCGCTACGGCCCACTATGTTGGGGTGGATCTGGATACGGAACATGGTAATCCCGATGTGGTGGCCAATCTGGACCATGGGCAGGTGCCGTTTGCCGATAACAGCTTTGCCTGTGTGGTCTGCACCGATGTGTTGGAGCATCTGGAAAGCCCCCACGCCATGCTGGATGAGATGTGCCGGGTAAGCCGGGCATATGTGATTCTCTCTCTGCCCAACCCCGTGGGGGATTTTTATCACGCGCTCTGTAGTGGACGCCCGATCACCATGAAATATTACGCCCTTTCCAAAAATCAACACGACCGCCACAAATGGTTTTTCTCCCTGCACGATGCCCAGCAGTTACTCGAACAAAAGGCCCAGCAGCACGGTATGCAGATGGTGCAGATCGACTTTCCCCGCATGACCCCTGAAGAGGGTTATGGTTGGCGCGGTTGGTTGCGACGTCAGGCGCGGAATTATCTGTTTCGCCACAGTCCAGAGATACCCCATCTCTACCATAAAGAGATGTGGGTGGTGATGAAAAAAGAGAGCCCGGCAAGCGGGGCTTAAAATTCAAAGATCAAGCCAGAGCGTCTGGGATTCATGAACGATCGGGCTAGAGTTGATGGATCACCAATTGGCGGTAGGGGATCTGCCAACCGTGGGTGATGGCGCACTCCACCGCCAACCCCTGTAGATCCCGCGAGGTTTCGGTGTAGCGCGCGGCCACCGATCCGGTAAATTGAGCCAAGATGCGATAATCCAAAGAGGAGTCCGCCGCCCGCTCAAACTGCACCGTCAATGCCAGCAAGCCCTCACCATAGCGTTGCAGTAAGCCCGCCTTAATACCCTGCTCCAGTTGTTGAGGGATCTGGGTAAGGGCGTGGTTGAGGTGGTGATAATCGACACCAAAATGTGTCTCCACCGCAAAACCATGGGAGAGATTAACCGGCTGGGTGGCTAAAAAACTGGGCACGTCGTAGGTTTTGATGGCACCCCCCTCCAAACGAATGCGCACCTGCTCATCGGTGATCTGCATCACCTGGGCAGGCTGGCCATCGGGCAGCAAAATATACTCCTGCATGGCACAGGGAAACCACGCTTCATCCGCCGTAAATGGGCGAGAACGTAGCTCTAACAGCACCGACAGGGGTACATGCAGCAACTCACCTTGCACACAGGGGTTACGTAGGGTGGTGTGCAAGTTGAGGCTAACCACCGCCCAAGGCAGATTTTTATAGTGAATACGCTCACCCTCTCGCACCTCGCCGAGGTTGAGCAGCAGGCGCACCTCGCGCACATAACCGGGGACAGAGGTGCGCAGTAACCAAACCATCGCCGCGACAATCAGAATCGCCACCGCTTGCAGGGCACGATCGCCACGCATATTAAAGACATAAAAGAGCGCAATCAGGGCGAACAAGGCCGCAATACTTTGATAACTTAGTGCCATAACCCGTTGGATTTTACGGCGCTGGGCATTGCGTCCCCCCAGGGCGCGTTGCAGGGTAGCGCGCATGAGCCCCATAATAAGATAGACAGCCAGGGCGGCCCCCAGCGCTAAAATCAGGGTTAGGCCCCGACCAAATAGAAATTCATGCAGTTTTTCACGGACACTCTTCTCCTTTTTGGCGGCATCCTGTTCCAGATTTACCAACTGTAGACGATTAACCCCTAACAGATGTTGATGGGTGGCGCGTTGGTTCTGCCAGCCGCGCTGAATCTCTTTAAAACGGGCCAATGCGCCTTCGCTCAAACCCTGGGTGCTGGCCTTTTGCAGATGCTCTAATGCGCCATTGATGGTCGCCAATCGACTTTCATGAAACTCGATGCGTTTGTTTAGGTTATCTCGTTTGCGTTGCTGTTCGGTGAGCTTGCGCAGTTCACTCATGATGGGTTGTACAATCTCCAGCAGCTCATTTTGCCAATCAAACTTCTTTTTTTCGGCCTCATCCTCTGGCCGAATTAAGGTTTCGCCACCGGTCATAATCATTTCAAAGGCGCGTTCTTGCTCGACGAGCTGCTTTTGGCTCTCATCCAATTGGGCTTTTAAAAGCTCTTTGCGCTTGTCGGTTTTCGCCTGTTTAAGGGCCTCTTCAAGAGCAGCCAACATCTGTTGGCGCTGCATAAGGTCCTGGTGAATCTCATTGAGTTTTAACAAACTATCCTGGGCCAAGGTGGTGACAGGGGCATCCTGGGCCAAACAGGGTAAGGGGAGCAGCAACAACCAGCAGAGTAAGAGGAGAGGACGCAGCATCAGAAATTCCTTTTAGGCAAACCACGGGCCATTGGCCAATTTAAACCAGCGGCGCCGCGCGATCGTAAGGTGTGCAATATGGTTGGCATGTTCCATACTGCGCCCGGCATACCACAACTCCACCGTGTGTTCGTCGGGATGCATGCTAAAACTGGAACGATAGAGGGTTTGAGCCGCCCAACTCGGTGCATCCAGTGGTGAGAGCAGCGGACGCCGCCCACAGCGCCACACCAAAGGATCCTTGCTACTTAGTAGAAATAGGCGGTTGGGACCTCCCCCTAGGGGATCAGCCTGGATAAGCATAAAAAAAAGTGCACTAGGTGCATCATACAGCAGATCCAGATGAGAGGGGGTATAACCCGGCAGGGTAAGGGCCACCGGCTGTGGCTGGGACCACTGCACACCGTTGTGACTGCGGCGTAGCTCTAAGATGCGGCCACCGCTCATATTAACCGACAGCATAAGGATCTCGCCCCGATACCAAAGCAGGCCAGGGGAGCGAATGGTTTGATAGGGCAAGCTTAAAATGCGCACTGGGGGGCTCCAGTGTCGGCCATCGGCACTGCACATGCGCAGCAGGTCCTGCTGCTGGTGACGTTGGGTGTGTAAAAAATAGAGCCACAACTGCTGCTGTTGCGGGTTAAAAAACATATCTGGATCGGCGTGAAAACCACTCGTTGGACGCTCTACCAGCGGGTTTCGCAGACCCTCGGGGGGTTGCCAGTTCTCTCCATCATGGCTGACCAGGATAGAGGGATTTTCCACGCTCTCATCCAAAAAAGGGTAGGGGGTAGTCACCATCCAAAATCGGTAGCCCTGCCAGGGCTGGCCAAAATCTAGGACATCCGGATGGGTAACCTGCCCGGAGTGCTCATAGGTTGGGGTTATCATAGGCTGCTGGGCATGGGTCAAGGCCGATGGCCAATGCAGCTTGCGACGAATGCGCTTCCAAAGCTGTTGCAGACGCCAATGCATAAGTGTTAACCCTATCTTCAAATATAGTAGGTCAGGTGTAACCGTGCGGCCATGTGACACGCTGGTAGGCTTATAGGTGGCCGCTCCATACTAAGGTAAAAAACGGAGATTTTGCCATCTTCTTGGCATCAATAAACCAATTTCATGGCTCCCACCCCATTTCATTTGCTATGGTAGCGGGGGTGGTGTTCTCCCCCTTGAATAAGAACGGCTAAATCCAAAGGGTCGACACCTTCTGGTCGTGGTCCATGGGTTCAGGTGCAGCCTGCATACATTGTCAACAGAGTCTAGGCCCCTAGAGGTAAGGAAACGGTCGCGTGAAACTGGAGATCGAGGCACGACGGGACGAACAAAACGCGCTTTGGGTATCAACCTGTGCCCATTTTCCCAAATTGCGGATTACGGGCCGCTCCGACACGGAGCTAAGAAAAAAATGGCATCAGGCCATTATTCCACTTTTGATTAAAAAACAACAACAAAGTCAAGCAACGCCGCCACCCCCCCCCACCCCTGTGGTGGAGGAACCCAAAAAAATTCGCCCCCGTGCCAGCCGCAGTGATCAGCCTCGACCACCTGCGGGATCTGCTGCGGTGAATAAACCCAAATATGAGCTTATTATCCACTATAGCTAGCGTGTGGTTATAAGAGATATGCCCATGAAAAACGCCCACATCATCTATGTGGGCGTTTTTCATGGGACGCTATAGTTAAGCAACCGGATGGGATTCTATTTTTTGCGAGCCTTGTGCAGTTTATCCCCCAGTCCAGAATCAATGGCCAGCTTGCGACGCTTGGCCGAGTAGTCGGGGGAGACCACTGGGTAGCTGGTGGGTAGATCAAACATGGCACGGTACTCATCCAGCTCCAAGTGGTGGGAGCGGGTAAGGTGCCCTTTTAAGGTTTTGCAGGGTTTGCCGCAAATCAGACAGGTTACAAAGGCATCGGAAATACTATCGGCAATGGCCACCGCAGGGGTAGGTTTGCCGCTGGGTTGTCCCACTTCGTTAGCAACCAGCACAGGGGCTAATTCCACCTTAGGGGCCACCACAGAAGGGGCTGCCAAGGGGGGGTCGGCTGGCTGGCTGAGCCCCGTCAGAGATGCGTGAACTTCTTTGATAAATTGGGGTATTTCACGGGCTGTAATGGAATTGTTGCGCACAAAGGCTTCAACAATTTGAGCGGTTTTTTGAACCATATCCGATGACATGTTTAAACACTCCTACAATGGGCAAAATCTTAATTTAACGGTAAAAAGAAAACAGCCAATAGCAGGGCGTGTTAGGAACGTAGACCCAACCATTAACAGGCTTTTAGGGTTTAACCAAAGATTGACAGAGCAACAACTCATGCAACCGTCATAGGCGTACATACAGGTTTATTGAAGGTACGGCTATTAGGGTACAGCATGTGAAAAAAGTGAGCCTCCTTGTCCCAACCAAACGATGCATTGAATCGTATTGCGACAAGGAGAACGCATTAAATCCTATAACAAGCCTTTACGTTTTACCAATATAAAAACGATAAATAACCGAATTTGTACGAATGTTATAGGTATGCAGGGACGGACGAAGATGGCATAGGGAGATATAAATTTACAATAGACTGAATATTTTCAGTAGGATATATCATAACTCAAGTTTCGCAGTTCGTTGACCGATCAATTGGACTGATATTTGCCAACCAAGTCAAGGGCAAAGCTGCCTCGTGTATGCTATAATTCTGGTGTCGAATCAGTCAGATAGCTCAGGGACGAGGCCAGCTTCATGAATCAGCATAACAGGGAACAGGCTACTGTGCCTACCCCCATGATTGACGAGATCAAAACCCAATCCTTTGGAGTATTCGGCGTAGATAACGCTATCGTCGATTTTCTCCAGGAAATTGGCTTCCAGGCGATATTCAATCGGCGCGGATGGAGCAAACGAACGGGGAAGGATCTTCCGACGCTGATCATGTTACTGATCCTGCATCCTCTGTTGAAGGTGCCATCCATTCACCTTTTTTGCCGCGACCACTTTCTGTCGGTCTTCGCGGTAGGCAAGGATACCTTCTACCGGTTGCTCCAACGCCAATTTCCATGGCGGAATGCGCATTGGGCGCTAATCAAAAAGTTACTACCCCAGTGGCGAACGCTGGATCTCGGCCCCGGCTACCTTGTTGCCGATACCACCGTCAAAGAGAAGCGTGGTGATCGTATTGAAGGTGTTTGCTGGCATCATGACCACAATACCGGCCGCTCAGTTGCAGGTTTTGAAGCAGCCCACTTGGTCTGGGTTAACAAGCAGGGAACCTTGCCACTGGATGCCGCTTTGCGTTTTTCAAAGCGGCCTCTGATCAGCAATCTGCTCCACATCCTCAGTTACCGGTTCGATTGTCGCTCACATCTTGGACGGCGTTACCGTGAGGCGGCCAAGATGTCTAAGCTTGATCAGACTGTCGACATGGTTGCCAGAGCCATTCAAGCTGGGATTCCGGCCCAGTATTTTCTCGCCGATGCTTGGTACTCATCGGTTAAGTTCGTCAAGAAAATCCTGGATCTGGGCGTGGTCCCCCTGATCCGATGGAAGCGCAACAACACCAAGTTCCTATTCCAGGGCGAGAGACTGACCAGTGCCGAACTTTACACCCGGTTTGCCAAGGGCAAGATCAGGAAAGCTAAGGGGTCCAAGCGCTTCAAAGGAACCTTCCTAGATGCAGAGCACCCCGAAATCGGCCTTATACGTCTGTTCTTCGTCCGGCTGATCGATCCGAAAACCGGCTCGAAGGAGTGGGCCGTCTTTCTGACCACAGACCGGTCAATGGGGCTGTCAAATATGATCGAGCACTACGCCAACCGCTGGGGAATCGAAGTTTTCTACAAGGAATCCAAACAGCACCTTGGTTTCCTTAATGAATCCGTCCGATCCTTCGAAGCAGTCATCGCCTGCCTACACCTAGCTGCCATGCGCCATGCTGTTCTCTCCAGCATGGTGGCGATCAAAGGCAGCCAGCGGGATCAACTCGCCCACAATCTGGCCGCTTTGACCTATGCCCGAAAGCTCTGGCATACCTTCCGCGCCATCTTCAATGATGCCCTTGGCCGAACATCCATTCTTGAAAATCACCAAAAAAACGAGGTAATTGAACTCTTTGAACAGGAGGTCGAGGCTTGGCTCAGCAAGGCATTGATGCTCGATCCCCTTGGTTCACAACGTCAAATTCTGGCCGAAACGAACTGCGAAACTTGAGATCATAATAAGCACAATACTATAATGAAATACATAGTTGTGGAGATTTCATTAAAAAACCCCGCTTTAGCGGGGTTTTTTTAAAACAGGCTATCTCCAAGGCAGGGTTGTCAATACCACGCCTTTAACAGGTTTCTCAAGTTTCGCAGTTCGTTGACCGATCAATTGGACTGATATTTGCCAACCAAGTCAAGGGCAAAGCTGCCTCGTGTATGCTATAATTCTGGTGTCGAATCAGTCAGATAGCTCAGGGACGAGGCCAGCTTCATGAATCAGCATAACAGGGAACAGGCTACTGTGCCTACCCCCATGATTGACGAGATCAAAACCCAATCCTTTGGAGTATTCGGCGTAGATAACGCTATCGTCGATTTTCTCCAGGAAATTGGCTTCCAGGCGATATTCAATCGGCGCGGATGGAGCAAACGAACGGGGAAGGATCTTCCGACGCTGATCATGTTACTGATCCTGCATCCTCTGTTGAAGGTGCCATCCATTCACCTTTTTTGCCGCGACCACTTTCTGTCGGTCTTCGCGGTAGGCAAGGATACCTTCTACCGGTTGCTCCAACGCCAATTTCCATGGCGGAATGCGCATTGGGCGCTAATCAAAAAGTTACTACCCCAGTGGCGAACGCTGGATCTCGGCCCCGGCTACCTTGTTGCCGATACCACCGTCAAAGAGAAGCGTGGTGATCGTATTGAAGGTGTTTGCTGGCATCATGACCACAATACCGGCCGCTCAGTTGCAGGTTTTGAAGCAGCCCACTTGGTCTGGGTTAACAAGCAGGGAACCTTGCCACTGGATGCCGCTTTGCGTTTTTCAAAGCGGCCTCTGATCAGCAATCTGCTCCACATCCTCAGTTACCGGTTCGATTGTCGCTCACATCTTGGACGGCGTTACCGTGAGGCGGCCAAGATGTCTAAGCTTGATCAGACTGTCGACATGGTTGCCAGAGCCATTCAAGCTGGGATTCCGGCCCAGTATTTTCTCGCCGATGCTTGGTACTCATCGGTTAAGTTCGTCAAGAAAATCCTGGATCTGGGCGTGGTCCCCCTGATCCGATGGAAGCGCAACAACACCAAGTTCCTATTCCAGGGCGAGAGACTGACCAGTGCCGAACTTTACACCCGGTTTGCCAAGGGCAAGATCAGGAAAGCTAAGGGGTCCAAGCGCTTCAAAGGAACCTTCCTAGATGCAGAGCACCCCGAAATCGGCCTTATACGTCTGTTCTTCGTCCGGCTGATCGATCCGAAAACCGGCTCGAAGGAGTGGGCCGTCTTTCTGACCACAGACCGGTCAATGGGGCTGTCAAATATGATCGAGCACTACGCCAACCGCTGGGGAATCGAAGTTTTCTACAAGGAATCCAAACAGCACCTTGGTTTCCTTAATGAATCCGTCCGATCCTTCGAAGCAGTCATCGCCTGCCTACACCTAGCTGCCATGCGCCATGCTGTTCTCTCCAGCATGGTGGCGATCAAAGGCAGCCAGCGGGATCAACTCGCCCACAATCTGGCCGCTTTGACCTATGCCCGAAAGCTCTGGCATACCTTCCGCGCCATCTTCAATGATGCCCTTGGCCGAACATCCATTCTTGAAAATCACCAAAAAAACGAGGTAATTGAACTCTTTGAACAGGAGGTCGAGGCTTGGCTCAGCAAGGCATTGATGCTCGATCCCCTTGGTTCACAACGTCAAATTCTGGCCGAAACGAACTGCGAAACTTGAGCAGGTTTCAAGCCAAGCGGTATACGCTTGGGCGGTAAGCAATGCATCCATTTGTGCAGGATCTTCGGGTTTCAAGCGTAACATCCACCCTTTACCATAGGGATCTTCGTTAACCAACTCTGGGGCTTCTGCGAGGTCTGGATTGGTTGCGATCACCTGCCCGGTGATGGGTGAAAAGAGGTCCGATGCGGCTTTAACCGATTCAACCACACCGAAGGTACCCCCCATTTGCAGGGTATCTTCTACCTGGGGGAGCTCCACAAACACCACATCGCCCAATTGATCGGCGGCAAAGCGGGTAATGCCGATCACCACCTCATCCCCTTCTTTACGTAGCCACTCATGGTCTTTGGTATAGTATAGTTCCTGCGGAATGGACATGGGGATCTCCCTGACAGAAAAGTTGAAATTTTGCAGCCCATAGGGTGGTCAAAAATGGATCTTTTGTAAAGTGCCCACCGCAGCAAAACAGCATAAGTTAGCGTAACCTTTTGAAAGGTTTGGCGAACCTACATTTGTGCGCCACAAAGCTGTAGGGGGTTGTCGCAAGCCAGCGAAATCCCACCAGGAGGCCATTTCTAACGCTCGCTGAGGAAACGCATGGTCGATAGAATGGCTCCAATTAAACCCAACATAATACCAATGGCCAGAATCAAGGCCGATTGGGAAAGGGGGAGTGGAACCAAGATGAGGGTAAATCCAAAACTGCTGCCCAGATCGTGGATCGCATGTGCCGCGAGTTGATGAAACAAAACCAACAGCAGCAGCGCCCCAACAGCACCCAGAATACCCTGAATAATGCCCTCGTAGACAAAGGGTGCCTTAATAAAGCCGTCGGTTGCGCCGATAAAGCGCATTACCTCAATCTCATCTTTACGGGCCACAATGGTTAGTTTAAGGGTGTTGGAGATAATAAAGGCAACCGCCGTCAGAAGTAAAAACGACAATACATTGCCCCCCATGCGTACGGAACGCACAACCAGATCAAGCCGCTCTACCCACTGGCGGTTATAGGTAACGGCATCGACGCCATCCCACCCGGTAGCCTGTTGCGCCAGCTCTTTGGTTTTATGTTCATGACCGGGGGCCAGTTTAAACTCAAGGGAGTAGGGCAGGGGATTTTCATCCAGCCCGTTGAGCAGGCCCGCTTCGGTACCCAACAGCGCCTTCATACGGGTTAGGGCGGTGCTGGGGGAGACAGCGTTCAGTTCGATCACGCCAGGATATTGGGCCAACTGCTGATAGACGTTATCCATTTGATTTTGGTTGGCGTGTACACTTAAAAAGAGAGCGATCATGTTATCCCCACGCCACTGTTCCAGCACCATATTGGCATTGGTAACCAGCAGGGCAAAGGCACCATAAATGGTCAAAGAGAGGGCAATGACCACAATGGTGGTCCAGTGGGCCATAGAGCCACTGCGGAACTGACCAATGGCTTGACGTATGGCCCGATGATGGAACCCCCCACTGAGCTTAGGTGGCTTAGTGGGTTGGGGTATGGTGGGGGTCATAGGCGCGGTTTTGCGCATGCGACGTTGGGGGCGACTGCGGCTGACCGAGCGGGTAGGGCGGTTCATGGGCGTCCCTCCAGCGTGGTGAGGATTTGTCCATCTTCCATAATGATGATGGGGTGCCCCATCTGTTGGGCCATCTCCACATCATGGGTGACCACAATAATGGTGGTACCTTGCTGATGAAGGGATTGAAACAGCCCCATGATACGTTGGCCCATGGCTTTATCCAGGTTGCCGGTGGGTTCATCGGCAATGACCAGAGGGGGTCGGTTAACGATGGCCCGGGCGATGGCGACCCGTTGTTGTTCGCCACCCGAGAGGGCGATGGGGTTGTGGAACATGCGTTCTTTAAGTCCCACATACTCCAGGGTGCGTTCGACCTGAATTTCAATTTTGTCGGTGGGTTGCCCCGCGACCTCCATGGCCAAGGCCACGTTTTCATAAACGGTTCGGTCGTAGAGCAGTTTATAATCCTGAAAAATGACGCCAATGCCCCGCCGTAGCGCGGGCAATTGCTTATGGGGCAGGTGTTCGATATTGCGATTATTAAGTAGAATGGCCCCCTCTGAGGGGGTTTCTGCCTGATAGATCAGTTTCAGGATGGAGGTTTTTCCTGCACCGGAGTGACCGGTTAGAAAGATAAACTGACCGGGTTTGATATGAAAGCTGATGTTGTGCAGCGCTTCAAACCCGGTTGCGTAACGTAGGCTGACATTATGAAAACGTACCATGGTCCCATCCATGTAACCCTGGGGCGGAAAATCGGATGGCGCGGTTAAAACGCCATCACACCATTAACAGACGCTAGGAACAGTCAAAAAATTTACACAACATAATGAAATATATTGACATGCAAAATGATACAGCAGGGAGATAAGGCTCTTTTTTGCACACCCGGAACCATGGTAACGTTCCAAGGGTCAGGACTCAACGGGCGCTGATATAAAGCCATGGGTTGGAACGCGGCACCGCAACCCCTAGAGCACGGTTGCGTGGTTGGTAACAATGGAACAATAATTGCTTTTTATTTTGTTGCGGGTTCCCTGTGGGTAATGTGGCGGGTATCTCGCATAGGATATTGAATTGGTTGAGATATTGCTGCTTCGTAGGGCTGTTTCAGCGCCAGTTGAGGACGGAACCGGAGAACATCGTGATCGTAACCTGTGAAAATTGTGATGCACGTTTTGACGTTGATCCTCAGTTATTGGGGTCCAAAGGGCGCAAATTAAAGTGCTCTCAGTGCCATCATATTTTTTTCCAAGCACCTCCTGAGCCAAAGTCAGCGCAGCCCCCTGCGTCAGAGCAGCCTGGGCTTGAGGATGAAAGCACAGCGCAAGATAACGACACAGAGTCCCGTGACTATGCTGAGTTTGCCTTTGAGGAGTCACCCTTAGAAGAGGTGGATCTGGATGAGATCGAAAAACTGACGGCTCAAGCCACGCTGGACATGGCGCTGGAAGCCACCCGAGATAAGCGTCAGGAGCCCAGTTTTGACGAGGATACGCAGGTTGATGAGGATGCGGTCATTGAGCCCAGCTTGGAGGAGGTGGATGTTGACCAGATGATCCAAGCCGCGACCGCGTTGCCCACGGAGCCTGAAGCAGCTTCCGAAGCTGAGGAAGAGCTTGAGGCTGAGGAAGAGCTTGAGGCTGAGGAAGAGCCCGAAGCCGAGGAAGAGCCCGAAGCCGAGGAAGAGCCCGAAGCCGAGGAAGAGCCTGAGGCTGAGGAAGAGCTTGAGGCTGAGGAAGAGCCCGAAGCGGAGGAAGAGCCCGAAGCCGAGGAAGAGTCCGAAGCGGAGGAAGAGTCCGAAGCGGAGGAAGAGCCCGAAGCGGAGGAAGAGTCCGAAGTTGAGGAAGCGCCCGAAGTTGAGGAAGAACTTGAGCTAGAAGAAGAAGCTGAGGAAGAGCCCGAAGCCGAGGAAGAAGCTGCGCCCGAAGCCGAGGAAGAAGCTGCGCCCGAAGTTGAGGAAGAGCCTGAAGTCGAGGAAGAACTTGAGCTAGAAGAAGAAGCCGAGGAAGAGTCTGAAGCCGAGGAAGAGTCTGAAGCCGAGGAAGAAGCTGCGCCCGAAGCCGAGGAAGAAGCTGCGCCCGAAGCCGAGGAAGAAGCTGCGCCCGAAGCCGAGGAAGAAGCTGCGCCCGAAGCCGAGGAAGAAGCTGCGCCCGAAGTTGAGGAAGAGCCTGAAGTCGAGGAAGAACTTGAGCTAGAAGAAGAAGCTGAGGAAGCGCCTGAAGCCGAGGAAGCGCCCGAAATCGAGGAAGAGCTTGAGGCTGAGGAAGAGCTTGAGGCTGAGGAAGAGCTTGAGGCTGAGGAAGAGCTTGAGGCTGAGGAAGAGCTTGAGGCTGAGGAAGAGCTTGAGGCTGAGGAAGAGCTTGAGGCTGAGGAAGAGCTTGAGGCTGAGGAAGAGCTTGAGGCTGAGGAAGAGCTTGAGGCTGAGGAAGAGCTTGAGGCTGAGGAAGAGCTTGAGGCTGAGGAAGAGCTTGAGGCTGAGGAAGAGCTTGAGGCTGAGGAAGAGCTTGAGGCTGAGGAAGAGCCCGAAGCTGAGGAAGCGCCCGAAATCGAGGAAGAGCTTGAGGCTGAGGAAGAATCAGAAGCTGAGGAAGTGCCCGAAATCGAGGAAGAGCTTGAGGCTGAGGAAGAGCCCGAAGTTGAGGAAGAGCCCGAAGTTGAGGAAGAGCCTGAAGTCGAGGAAGAGCCTGAAGTCGAGGAAGAGCCTGAAGTCGAGGAAGAGCCTGAAGTCGAGGAAGAGCCTGAAGTCGAGGAAGAGCCTGAAGTCGAGGAAGAGCCTGAAGTCGAGGAAGAACTTGAGCTAGAAGAAGAAGCTGAGGAAGCGCCCGAAGTTGAGGAAGAACTTGAGCTAGAAGAAGAAGCCGAGGAAGAAGCTGCGCCCGAAGTTGAGGAAGAGCCTGAAGCTGAGGAAGAGTCCGAAGCCGAGGAAGAAGCTGCGCCCGAAGTTGAGGAAGAACTTGAGCTAGAAGAAGAAGCTGAGGAAGAGCCCGAAGCCGAGGAAGAGCTTGAGGCCGAAGAAGAGCCCGAAGCTGAGGAAGAGCCCGAAGCCGAAGAAGAGCCCGAAGCCGAAGAAGAGCCCGAAGCTGAGGAAGAGCCCGAAGCTGAGGAAGAGCCCGAAGCTGAGGAAGAGCCCGAAGCCGAAGAAGAGCCCGAAGCCGAAGAAGAGCCCGAAGCCGAAGATGCCTTTGCTCTTGATGTGGATGAGCAGGTTCCCGCCGCTGACTTTGCGGATGATGGTGATTTCTTGAGCGAATCGGCTCTACAAGAGGAGCAGGATAAGCTCTTGGATGTAGACGATTTTAATGCCGCCACCATGGTAGAGCCTGCGTCCCTGGTAGAAGAAGATGAATTGGATCTGGCCGAGGTGATGGAAAATGCCGAACGCACAGCGGATGAGGCGTTTAATCCTTCGGCCATGGCGGAGCCGGATCTGTTGGAGTCTGAATTACAGTTAGAAGATGTGGAAGCCGAGGTGGTTGAAGAGGGGGGTGCTGAGCTGACTCTGGAGGGTGAAGAGCAGGCCGCTTTTGCAGACCTGTTAACCGAAGAGGACGACCTCTCCGCGCTGGCCGATGATGCGTTGGATCTGGATGATGACGATGATGTGACGGTGTTGGCTGATCCCCCCGCCATGGATCTGGAGGGGCTGGTCGATGCGGTGGAGAGCGATCACGAAGTCGCCTTTGAAGATGAATCTGTCGAGGCTTTTGCGCCCCTGGGCGATGACCTGCCCAATGATCTGGATGACTTGACGGAACTGGTGAATGAGCCCGGTGGGGAGCTGATGCTGGATGATGATCTTGCCGCCCTAGCGCCATCCCCGGTAATGCAGGAGCGTTTGGTTCCGGCAGATGGTATGGATGAGCTCTCTGCGCTGGCCTCCGATGATCAGGATGAGATCAACCTAGATCTGCCAGAATCCAATGATCTAAGCCTAGGGGATCTGGGTGAGGCCGAATCGTGGTCGCCGGATGATGAGCTGCTCGAACCAGAAGATGAGACCATTTTGGCGGTGCCCGACTCCGATGAGACCATTGAGGAGCTGGATTTTCCTGAGCCGGATATTCCGCAGCCCAAGGAGGAGATCATTGAGCTGGATTATGGCCAACAAGAAGAGGAGCCCTTTGATCTAAGCAGCAGCCCCGATGATGAGGATGAGGATCTGGAGTGGGCCAACACGGCGACTCCAGCCAAGGAAAAGGGGGGGCTTGGAGGGTTGCTAGGTTGGGGGGTGGCGGCCATGATGCTGTTGGCGGTCATCGGTGCTTGGTTTGGCAAAGATTATCTCAGCCGTGGTGGGGCCACCAACCGTGTGGATGACTTCACCCTAGATGGTGTCGAGGTAAAATGGCGGGAATCTGACCATGGTGTGCTGCTGATTGTTGAAGGCAGCATGACCAACCAGATGAATCGCCGTTCAGCCCGTCGCCCTATGATGGCCCGCGTAACCTTGTTGGATGAAAACAACCGCAATCTCAACTCGGTAAGCGTGATCCCAGAGCGGATTATTCCCGAACGGGCGATGAATTTAAACCCAAACAATATGGCGCGGATTATTACCAAACAGGGGGACATTGAAACACGCTTCAATAAGATGAACCCCAAGCAACCGGTCAAGTTCCAAGCGATCTTTATGGATCCACCCATGGAGGCGGTGCGTTACCGGATTGATTTTGATGCCACCCCCGAGGCCGAGTGGGAAAAACAGAAAAAGGCTCGATCTCAAGCCATTAAAAATCGTGAGGGTACAACCACCTTTATGGGCAATTTTTAAAGCGACCACACCCCCGCAGTGAGGCTTGCAGCCACCCCTTAGGGTGGTTATCCGCCAAGGGAAGCGTGTGTGGGGGTTCAGGGGAAAAGGCTCTACCCATTGCTACCGTACAAGCAGGTTGATCGCTCAGGGGGCCGTGTTATCGAGCCAAGAGAGAAAATTTTTCTCCGTCCGTTCGGGTAGTGCCTCGATGCGCGGCACCGGTTGCAACGCCTTGTTTTCGTGCAGGCAAGAGAACCACGCAGGGGAGCGTTGCCCATAGAGTTGACTCATACTTAGGCCGGGGTTGTGTTGTTCCATGACCGGCAGCGGTAAGAGCGCCACAGAGGCGGGTCCCAACACATTGGCCCCATAGTGGGAGAAGGTGGACATGGGGGTGGTGATCACCACCGGGCTGCACGCCAGGGCAAACAGATCCAACACCGGATTGGTGGCCGAGAGATGGCCACCTCCTGGATTAAACCTGCCGCTGGCCAGGGAGGGCAGCAGATTAAACTGGGTGCGGAGTTGGTGTTCCTCGGTTGCGCTAAGGTTGTTGTGGCTCAGGTAGAAAACCACGTGGCCATAGCGTTTTTGTACTTGGTCCATGGCATATTGGTACCACCACAAAGGTACCTGTGGATGGCGCGCAGCATGAATGTCATAACGGCTGGGATCCCCCGCTTGAAAATCCCCCCGACGGATGTGTACACCAACCACCAAGGCCTCTTTGGCCTGCTCAAACAGGGCCCGTAGTTGCGCCCGTCCGGCAGCGGCCAGACCAATACGCCCCATGGTGGGCATAAACAGCCGGTCTAAAATCTCAGCATCGCCGCCAACCGTACCCCGTTGAATTAAGACACGCTGTTTACCCAACTGGTGAAACGCCGCGGGCGAGGGATCACGCAGCTTAACCCCCATCCATTTATCAATGGGGTTATAGTGCCACCGTTTGGCCCCTTTAATGTGGAGCAGATCCAACTCGGGCCAATCCACGCAGACGGTATGACCAAACTGCTCTTGATAGGCAAAACAGAGCACCAGACCTTCTAGCCGGTTGCACAATCCCGTGTAGTTGCTGCTCACAATCCGTTTAAACCACATCTGCTGTTTAGCCTCGTTTTAAATTTAACCCATGGTATCTGCAAAATTCCATAACCTGCGGACAAGCCCCATGTTTTATAGGTTGGCACTGGTTTACACGGCTCATCATGCCATGTATTGCACACAATAACCATGGTATGCTCCTGGGCAAGCCACGGGGCGGCGTTGTGTCATGTTGGTCGTATCCCAGACGGGTCCGTCCATTTTATCCGTCTACGTGCAGATGGTCTTGCCGCTCTTTGGTCTTAAAATATCGCCTTAAACCGAGGTGTCCTACGCCCCATTCGCGGTGCCTAGACGTGATACTCGGACGAGATGTTCATGGGCACCCATCAAGACCAAATTATCTCCCAGGTGTAACACGGTGTCCGCCGGCGGGTTGACCAGCGTTGCTCCGCTCTCCTGCCGGTCCGCCGCCGCACGCTGTACAGCTAGAACGCTGATACCCCATTTGCGCCGCAGATCCAGGGCACGCAGGTCTCGCCCGGCGAACTCCCCGGGGCAGGACCACTCCACCACCGCGATATTCTTGTCCAAGGGCAGCATCTCCACCAGGTTGCCGTGCAACAGCC
>NC_008576.1:3375000-3620000 GCF_000014865.1 Magnetococcus marinus MC-1 | reverse complement strand
CCTGGCTCTCTTTGGTATCTAACTGCGCGCCGTTATCCGGCGTCAGGACAGTGCATGGTGGGTAGTTTGACTGGGGCGGTCGCCTCCCAAACAGTAACGGAGGCGCACGATGGTTCGCTCAGGTTGGTCGGAAATCAACCGTAGAGTGTAATGGCATAAGCGAGCCTGACTGTGAGACTGACAAGTCGAGCAGGTACGAAAGTAGGTCATAGTGATCCGGCGATTCCGAGAGGAAGGGTCGTCGCTCAACGGATAAAAGGTACTCCGGGGATAACAGGCTGATCTCCCCCAAGAGTTCACATCGACGGGGAGGTTTGGCACCTCGATGTCGGCTCATCGCATCCTGGGGCTGTAGTTGGTCCCAAGGGTTTGGCTGTTCGCCAATTAAAGCGGTACGCGAGCTGGGTTCAGAACGTCGTGAGACAGTTCGGTCCCTATCTGCCGTGGGCGTTTGGAAAATTGAGAGGATCTGCTCCTAGTACGAGAGGACCGGAGTGGACAAGCCTCTGGTGTTCGGGTTGTCGTGCCAACGGCATCGCCCGGTAGCTACGCTTGGAAGGGATAACCGCTGAAAGCATCTAAGCGGGAAACCCACCTCAAGATGAATTTTCCCTATGAGATCCGTGGAAGACCACCACGTTGATAGGCAGGATGTGGAAGTGGGGTAACCCATGCAGCTAACCTGTACTAATCGATCCACTGACTTCTATATATACCACAGCCGCAGCCCATTCCCCTCAGTTGTCCAACTCACCCGGTTAAACCCGGTTCGGACCAAACATATCGGCCCCCTCTATGGTGATGGCCCTCAAGATAAGGATTTCCGGTAGAGATAGCGAGGGAGTCACACCCGATCCCATCCCGAACTCGGAAGTTAAGCCCCTTAGCGCCGATGATACTGCGTCTTAAGACGTGGGAAAGTAGGACACCGCCGGAAATCCTTATACTATTTTGACGCGGGATGGAGCAGCCCGGTAGCTCGTCGGGCTCATAACCCGAAGGTCGGGGGTTCAAATCCCTCTCCCGCAACCATAAGAAATCGTTATAGATTTCTCTCTATAAGCCACTCGCAAGAGTGGCTTTTTTTGTACCAAAATTCTGCAATGATTCCAAGCGTTAGCAACCTGTCCAAATTACCGAGCCTCGTAGAGCAGGTCGGGGTAGGGTGCCATCCATCTCTTTTCCCTACCTTTTCCTCTCTCTGTCTCTGTCGCCAAGGACTTTCTGAAATCCGACCTCCGTTGAAGGTCGGGGAGAATAGTCACAAAATCAGCAGGATATAAAAATGCTCAAAAATTGGTTTTCACATCCCTTTCGGTTAATATTGGTAGCAAACGATACTGAATGCCAACCTGAACTGGATGAATTCATTCCACATTAGAGGTGTGTGAAATGGCAAATAAAATCAGAAAGCCTAAAGGCATCACGCTCAAAATCACTCTGGAGAGGATTCGACCACCGATTTGGCGCAGGATCCTTGTGCTGGATTCTTTTACCCTATTTGATCTGCATGAACTTATCCAAATTTCAATGGGATGGGATAATAGTCATCTCCATGAGTTTCAAGTGGGTGAAAGGAACTATGGTGTTCCTGATCCTGAATTTGATAGCTTTGCTGACATCCTACCCGAGGATCAGATCATGTTACGTACAGTCTTGGGAAGAGGGGTGAAAAAATTTTCTTATGTGTACGACTTTGGCGATAACTGGCAACACAAAATCGAAATAGAAAAAGTAGAACCAGTATCGCCAGACAGTGTGTATCCATGTCTATTGACAGGGAAGCGGGCTTGCCCGCCGGATGATATCGGTGGTGTCTGGGGCTATGCAGAATTTCTTGAAGGCTGGAAAGATCCTGAACATCCCAGCTATGAGGAGTATCAAGAATGGGTTGTAGAAGATTTTGACCCTGCTGTATGTGATAAAGATACTATCAATCAGCTTCTTGTGAGATGGGGGCGGAATTATATTGGTTGATGGACTAAAGCCATACCAAATAGAATCCTCTGCTCCTCCCAAGCGTGGGGTATGGTCTGACGCAGGGATTCAAGACTGACCTGGTTAGGCGCTGTTCCTGTCATTATGGCACTCACGATATCGGGAGCTAACGCGTTGAGCCGTAGGGTGCGAGAGAGCAGGGAGCTGTCGACCCCTTCCTTTTCGGCCAACTCTTTGATGGTCCCAATCTCGCCCTCTTCCAACTGTTTCTGCCAGCGCCGCGCTTTGATCAGGGCTTTCACCAGCGGATCATCCAACTGAGCACTGGGCAGCGGGGCAGGGGAAGGCGTGATATGCTCTCCGTCGGAGGTGACGATCATTTTTTTTCCGCCGTGGCGGCGCAACCGCATAGGGATATGAATGTGCAGGGTGGTTCCATCCTGTGATAAAGTCATATCCATTATGCGGCCTCCAATTCATGAACGAGAGTGTGAATGCCCTCGACGTTAAGAAACAGATCGGCCCCCTGTTCTGAGAGGTCGATGGACTTGACCAAGAGCTTAAGCAAACGGTTCTGTTCCAGGGGAAAGAGCTCATCCCACACAGGAGAGATGGAGGCCAGAAGTCCGATGATCTCATGCTCTGGAATGGCAGGCTCCTGGGCTTTGACCAAGAAGATGGTTTTGGCCAGTACCTCCGGGCTGTTGACCAAGTTTTGAACTTGTGCAAGCACCAAGCGCTCGATATCGCCAGCGGGTACGTTGGGCAATGGGCAGTTTTCAGTGACCCCTTTTCGAGCACCGCTGCAACTGTAGTAGCGATATTGAACCTGGCCGTTTTTCTTGGTCTGGGTTGGCGTCATGGCCATGCCGCAGTGTTTGCAGTGTACCAGACCCCGGAGTGGGAAAGGTGTTTGCCCTTTTGGGATAATGCTGTTGGGCCGGTTGTTCAACTTGATGGTCTGCTCGACCTTGTCCCAGAGCTCCTGACTAATGATGGCCTCATGCAGCCCCGGATAAATGTTGCCTTTGTGAACGACTTCACCGATGTAAACCCGGTTTTTCAGGAGTCGGTTGAGGGTGCTCTTGTTAAAGGGAGTCCCAATCCGAAGCTTGCCAGACCCGTTGGTCCAGGTCTTGTTGGTGATGCCCTTATCCGCCATACCCTTGAGAGTGATGGTAGGGGAGCCGCATTCACTGTAGCGTTGGAAGATGAAGCGGACCTGGTCGGCCTCCTGTTGGTTGATCACCAGAGCGCGGTTTTGGATATCATATCCGAGAATAGGGTGTCCCCCCATCCACATGCCCTTGCGCCTTGAGGCTGCAAACTTATCCTGGATGCGCTCTGCCGCGATCTCACGCTCAAACTGCGCAAAGCTCAAGAGGATATTTAGGGTCAGTCTACCCATAGAGGTGGTGGTATTGAAGGACTGGGTGATGCTGATGAAGGTGACCCCGTGTTTGTCGAATAGGTCGATCATCTTAGTGAAGTCGACCAGGGAGCGGGAAAGCCTATCAATTTTGTACACGCAAACACAGTCCACTTTCCCGTTTTCAATATCTTGTAGCAGGCGAGTCAGGGCAGGGCGCTTCATCGTTCCGCCGCTGAAACCAGGGTCGTCATAGGCATCCGCAAGCTCAATCCAGCCCTCAGCTTTCTGGCTGGTTATATAGGAGGAACAGGATTCACGCTGGTTCTCCATCGTATTAAAATCCTTATCTAGCCCCTCTTCCGTAGATTTGCGAGTGTAGATGGCGCAGCGTATTTTTTGATGTTTTGCCGTCATTGTTATTTACCTCCATTGATCCCGAAAAAGGCAGGTCCACTCCAGTGTGTGCCGGTAATGGCCTTGGCTACGGCTGAAAGGCTGCGGTATTTGCGCCCCTGATACTCAAACCCCCTGTCTAGAACCGTGACGAAATGTTCCATGCCCTTCCACTCCCGTATAAGGCGCGTGCCTGGAGTGAGCGAAGTGGTGTCAGACCTGTTTTTTGTGGCTTGTTCTGCCGTCGCAGATGCCAGGGTATCAAGCAATTGGTTGGTCGCTTCTGGAATGCTTCCATACGCAAGCTCCTGGATCCGATAGGCCAACCGGCGAACCAGGTAGGATTTGCCAGCCTGGGGAGGATCCGTATTAAAGTAGCTCCGCCACATGGCATTGAGCTCTTTGGTGGGCTTTTTGGGCAAGGCTACGATTTCAGCCAATACATTCATGAACAGCCTCCTGCTTTCCCAGAGTTTTTGTTCTCTTCATGAACGCTCTGTTGGCCCTGCTTATCCAGTCTAAAACGCTCTCTGTTTCTGATGTCTGCTCGGGTTGCTTGATAGTGTCGGATGATGCCAGCAGCCAGCAGCTCCGCAACATATAGAAGCGAATTATCAGGGTGAGATGTGTGGCAATCTGTACGCATATATGAATACCCCAGTATTGAGTTCGTAAGCTGAGGCTATCACGGGAATAAAACGGAAAACAAACACCTGCGAGAGGTGAATGAGAAGGGATGTTGTGGAGGTGAAACAAAGTGGAATGAGGTTTCTTAAAATCAGATTTCCCGCCCGACCCAAACGACTCTGCCGACAATCTTCCAAAGTTCCCGCTCTTCACGGGTAACCTGGACGGATTGGTATTTGGGGTTGTCACTAACGATCAGAATGCGTCCTGGTAGGATTTGAAGGCGTTTGACGTACAGATACTCTTCAGAGCGTAGGACGAATACCTTGCCATCTACCACCTCACGCTGTCCCATATCCAGTAGAAGCACATCCCCATCATCAAAGGTGGGGTACATGCTATCTCCTTGGGCTTGGATAACACCCAGCTTACAGGGATCAAGCCCCTTCTGGCTTAACCAGGAGGTTTGGAACGCCAGGTGGTCCAGTACATCTTCCTGAATCACCTCTTCGCCCAGTCCTGCACTGGCATGCACGGAGTAGATCGGGATGAGGGCATACCCCTCGGATGTGGTGTGTCCTGAGTGCGCGCTGCCATCTGCGCTTGAGTGGCTACTGTTTTCCCTGAGATCTTTATATTGGGGGTTGCCCCAACGACGGGGTTGCTCGCCGCTGTGAAGCCACTCAGGGCGCACATCAAGAGCCCCGGCAATAGGCACAATCTGGCCGGTGCCTTCATAGAAGCCGGTCTCAAGTTTATGAATGAGGCCCTGGCTCACGCCTGCCTTATCCGCCAGTTTTTTCTGGGACAGGCCTAACGCGAGCCGAGCATCTTTCAGTCTGTGTCCTAAGGTATCCATGAGCAGCAGTGTGTCAGAGTTTTGAGGATGAGTCAAAGTGAAACGTATTTGACAACTATTTATCGATGGTGATAGCTTGAAGGCCATCGGCTGTACGATTGGAAAATAAACAAATTAGAAAGGACGGGTGGTCTGGATGGCTCTGCCTCCCAAACAGTATTATACCATCAAGGAAGTGGTAGAAAGATGGGACTGTTCGGAAAACGATCTGCTTTCCTATGGTATGGAAGGGATCCTTGAACTGTCATTTTGGGTGCCCTATTGCCATGTGGACATCATGGATTCGGAAGAGGGTGCCAATGGTGAACGATTTTCATATCCCATAGAAACACGCTTTGTATCTGGCTTGCTGCCTCTATTGCCCAGAGATATTGGTATCATTTGGTCCTATGGAGAGGCTGGAGTGACCTATCTGCCAGATACAGATGATGGTTATTCACGCAGGATTAAGCACTTCTCTGTGCCAGGGATGGAGTGTGAGGTAGACACCCCTTTTCCTGTTAACAGAGATGATATAAAGCTTTCTGGTGTTGCAGTGCATCGTTTTGAGGCGGTTTACATGCAGGAACAGGTATCAGAAGGCATTCCCCAGGAAGTGAATGATGAGCCCTCTTTACCAAGCCATCCTCAGGAGGCAAAGGATCCGTTTTCTGGGCGGCATGGGCAATCAACGCGTCATAGAGAACGCATCCGTGCCTTGGCGGCCTACATTTGGCGTGAAAACCCGCAGAAACCTTCCCATGAGATCTACCGAAATGATGGTGTGAAGGCCGTGGCGTGTGAGGGGGTCGGTTACTCGGATCGAACACTGAGGCGCTGGCTAAGCGATGTTGCCCCTGAGGGGGTTGCTATCTGAAGCGCGTATAGAGGATCTAAGATGCTGTATTGAAAGCTCCTGGTAGACTGCCAGGAGCTTTTTTGCGTCTTGTGCCTGTCGCGGTCTCTCAGATTTTTGGGGTGTGTCCGCGAAAATAAGCCGAGTTGAGATAGTCCAAATTTGTAAATACTAGAAAATATAAAGAAGTGGTTTTTTGTCCGCGGTCTCTCACCCTCTCTGCGGTCTCTCAGAAGGCGTTTGAAAGACCGCGAACTGTAACTTTTTCGTGAAGTTGTGAAAGCGCGTATTAAAAAATATGCATAAAAACAATATGAAGAGGTATGTGTATTTCGCGGTCTCTCACTAAAAAAGTGAGAGACCGGACTCTCGCGAGTGTCCGTTATCTTTTCACGAAAAGGTGGTGTAAGGTTCTCTCCAACAGCAATGAACAAGCACTGGAGGAATACAAATGTACATACCCTGTAACCAAAACCAGCCCATTCAATTGATCTCACCCAAACAGGCTGCCTCGATGCTGGGTATTGAGGTGACCACACTTTCCAACTGGCGCGTCTCCAAACGCTACCCTCTCTCATATGTTCGTATCGGTCGCAAGATTATGTACCGCCTGCAGGACGTTGAGCAGTTCATACAGTCCCGTGCGGTCAATGTTCAAGGCCACAGCTCGGCGTTTGGCGCAAGTGCATGATGACCATTGTCGCGATCACCCATCAGCAAACCATCCCGTCAGGTGAAACTGACCTCTGGCGTGCCGTACTAGCCATGGCCCTTAGAGACGCAAAGAGGCTTCTGAAGAAGGTTGAGCACAACCCCAAGTACTGGAATGAGCAGCTGTTTCGACAGGATGTCATCCATCTGTGCAGGTGGTTTAGAAGTCGATCGAGGCATCCTGGCAGTTTCAGGTTCATCTGCGAGGTGGTGGAGCTCGATCCAGAACAGGCGCTGAACAGAGTTGAAGTTCACTTTTTACAGCACATGGTGCTTCCACGGTGGAAGCACGAATCCAAAGAAGAAAAGAAGGAGAAAACAGTCATGAAAACAGAGATGAATCCCACTTTGAGTGAGTTACGCAGCATGCCCATAGGCGAACTGGCAGAACTCTCTCCTGAACAGTTGGCCAATCTGCAACAACAGGCGGCAAAAGCTGAGGAGTCGGCCAAGTTGACCAAGGAGTTTCTAGAAGGCGTCATCTCACGTCGTTACGCAGATAAAGCTGATCTTCTGCGCAAAGAGGCTGGTAAGGACTTTGGCACGGTGCGCTTTATCGACGGCGATGTGCAGGTAACGGCAGAGCTTCCAAAGCGCCCGCATTGGGATCAAAAGCGACTCTCGGATCTGTTCGACCGGATCAGCAAAGCCGGTGAAGACCCCAACGAGTATATGGATGTTGACTACAAAGTGCCGGAATCCAAGTTCAAGGCTTGGCCCTCCCAGATCCGGAGTGCTTTTGAAGGGGCACGCACCGTCAAGGCTGGCAAGCCTACTTTCAAGCTTATGATTTCTAATCAGGAGGCCATGTAATGGCGACAACCCTCCAATCGCTTAACCGGGTGCAAGCACCACGACCTCCAAGCATGGTGTGGTATGGGGTGGCAGGGGTTGGCAAAACCACCCTTTCTGCCAGTGCACCCAACCCAGTCTTTATCCTTACAGAGGATGGACTTGGCTTGATCCAAACCACAAGTTTTCCCTTGGCCAGAAGTTTTGGGGATGTCATCGGCGCACTGGATGCGCTGATCACTGAGCCGCATGACTTTTCTACGGTGGTGCTCGACAGCCTAGACTGGCTGGAGCCCCTGATCTGGGCTGAGGTGTGTCAACAGCACGGGGTGCGCAATATCGAAGATATTGGCTATGGCAAAGGGTATGTGTTTGCCATGGATTTATGGCGCATCTATCTCGACCGGCTTAACCGCCTGCGTGATGAAAAAAGCATGGTCGTCAT
This sequence comes from Magnetococcus marinus MC-1, assembly GCF_000014865.1. Lineage (NCBI taxonomy): Bacteria > Pseudomonadati > Pseudomonadota > Magnetococcia > Magnetococcales > Magnetococcaceae > Magnetococcus > Magnetococcus marinus. The sequence goes on along the minus strand of NC_008576.1, from coordinate 3,612,028 downwards.
TCAGATTGCGCACTCGGTGATCAAGCGCTTTGACAGCCCTGAGCATGAGCCCTACGACCGCTATGAGATCAAGCTCAACGCCAAGGCATCCGCTCTGGTACAGGAGCATAGCGATTGCGTCCTGTTTGCAAACTACCGCATCAGCACGACAAAAGCGGATGTGGGATTCAAGAAGACCGTCAATCGCGCTGTCGGCAGCGGTGAACGGGTGCTCTACACACAGGAGCGCCCGGCCTTCTTGGCTAAAAACCGCTACAACCTTCCCCCAGAGTTGCCCATGGATTGGTCGATCCTACAGGGGCACCTCATTGGACAACCACCGCAAACAGCATAGGAGCACAAGCATGGCAAATCTTGGTGGCACATTCGACGCCTCACAGGTCGAACCCAGCAAACCCCAGGAGAACCTGCCCCCTGGTGAATATCGGGTGCAGATCATCCACAGCGAAATGCGGGTTACCAAGGCGGGTACGGGCCAGTACCTCTGGCTTGAGATGGATATTCTTGACGGCGTCCATACCGGTCGCAAGGTCTATGACCGGCTCAACCTGATCAACCCTAACCAGCAGGCTGTGGAGATCTCTCAACGCGCGCTCTCGGCAATCTGTCATGCCCTGGGGCGCATGCAGGTGCAGGATTCCGAGGATCTGCATTTCCAGCCACTCATGGTCAAAGTGGCGGTCAGCAAAAGCGGCTACAACGAGATCAAGGGCTATAAGCCCGTAGGTAATGCCACCCCTCCCAGGGCTCAGGCAGCGCCCCCGGTACAACAACCCTATCAGCAGCCACCAGCGCAGCCGGGGGCTCAACCTCCACCGCCCACAGCCAGTGGGGACGGACCCTGGCGCCGCATGGGGCAATAGGCTAAGCGGGCGGAGCCGTTACTTCGCGGCCAAGCATAGGTAACGGTCCGCCCCATCCACAAACGTTTCTGGAGGAATGCTCATGGACTTGTCCATCCTGAACGAACAGGGCGGAGGGGACAATCCCCTTTTGCCCGAATCCCGGAAAGAATGCCGGGAAATGATGATAACCCTTCAATCGGAGATCACCGCCATCCGTGACCAGATCGCAACGGCCGATCTGCAACGCCAAGCCACGGGTGGGCGTATTGATGCTGCCTGGTTCCACCGTGCCCGTACCGCTCTGCGGCACAAGCAGGAGCGGTTGGCCAGATTCAAAGAGCACATTCGATCTCTACCTGGAGATAGACAGGAGCGAAAACAGCGTCTCAAAGACGCCATTATTGAGGTCTTGCGGGCCGACTATGATGATGATGAATGGCGGCAGGTGCTGGATGAGGCGCACGATATTCTGGAAGGGAAGGTGGCATAATGGCCAAGCTTCCACTTCCTCAATCCCTGACTGTAGAGTCGATCTATAAAGCCTATGAGGCGGATGCCAGCGATGGGTTTCGACCTCACCTGGGTGCATCCCTTATCGGCAAGAACTGTGAGCGTGCCCTCTGGTTCGATTTTCACTGGGTCACCCGCTCCCATCATTCTGGTCGCCTGTTGCGACTGTTTGAAACCGGGCATCTGGAAGAGAACCGGTTTGTCGCCAACCTGCGCCGTATTGGCGTGACAGTTCTGGACGTCAATCCCGAGACCGGAAGGCAGTGGCAGGTTGAGGCTCATGGCGGTCACTTTGGGGGTAGCCTCGATGGCGTGGTGCTGGGTGTGCCTGAAGCACCTCAGACATGGCATGTGGTGGAATTCAAAACCCACAGTGCCAAATCCTTCAAAGAGCTTCAAAGCAAAGGAGTGTTTGAGGCCAAGCCGCAGCACTATGCACAGATGCAGGTCTACATGCGCTTGACAGGCCTAACGCGAACCCTCTATCTGGCCGTAAGCAAAGATACCGATACGCTCTATGGCGAGCGCATATCAATAGACAAAAACTATGCTGACCGCCTGATTGATAAAGCTGGCCGGATTATCTTTTCCGATCGTGCCCCAGTACGTGTTTATGAGGATCCCTCATGGTGGGTCTGTCGGATGTGTGATCACCATCCTATCTGTCATGAGAGGGGCTTTGCGGAAACCAACTGTCGCACCTGTTTGCACGTCACTGCAGAGCAGAATGGTCAATGGAGTTGTGTCCTTTTCGGGCCGTTGGATTTTTCACAGCAGAAAAGCGGCTGTAAACAGCATCTGTTCCTCCCAGATCTGGTTCCTGGAAAACAGATTGATGCAGATCCCCAGAAGGGTACAGTCACCTATCGTTTCCCAGATGGAAAGCTCTGGTGCAACGGAGCTGATGGAGGTGCGCCATGCTAGAGCTGCGCCCTTACCAACGGCAGGCTATCGATGCCATCTATGCCTATTTCCAGAAGAAAACTGGAAATTGTTTGATCTGCATTCCAACTGCTGGCGGCAAGAGCCTGGTCATGGCCACCTTCATCCGGGAGGCTATTGAGCACTATCCGGAGACCCGCATTCTGGTGGTCACCCATGTGCGGGAGTTAATCAGCCAGAATCATGCGGAACTGATGGGGATTTGGCCAGACGCCCCGGCAGGAATCCACAGCGCTGGTCTGGGTGCGCGGGATGTGGATGCCCAGGTGCTGTTCTGCGGTATTCAGTCGGTGCATAAGCGCGCCTATGACATCCAGCGCTGCGATCTGGTGTTGGTGGATGAGGCTCACCTTATTCCTCGGACCTCCAACACCATGTACCGTAAGTTTCTTGAAGAGCTTACAGTCATCAACCCCTACATGAAGATCATCGGCTTTACCGCCACTCCTTATCGGTTGGACTCGGGGTTGTTGCACAAGGGCAAGGATGCCCTATTCGATGACATTGCCTTTGACGTGCCCATCAACGACCTAATCGACGAGGGCTTCCTGTCTCCATTGATCAGCAAGAAGACCGACACCCAGTTGGATGTGTCCGGCGTTGGCACCCGGGGTGGGGAATTCATCGCCGGTCAACTGGAGGCGGCGGTGGACCAAGCCGATGTTACTCGGGCTGCTGTTGAGGAGATTATCGCCTTGGGGCAGGATCGACGTGCCTGGCTGCTATTCTGCTCCGGCGTCGCCCACGCCGAACATGTGCGTGATGCGGTGAAAGCGCGTGGATATTCCTGCGAGGGCATCTTTGGCCATACCCCCAAGGAGGAGCGGGATGGGATCATCGAAGCGTTCCGTGCCGGTCAAATCCGGGCATTGGCAGCCATGAACGTGCTAACCACCGGGTTCAACGTCAAGTCGGTGGACCTTATCGCGATGTTACGCCCAACTCAATCGGCAGGGCTGTATGTGCAGATCGCTGGGCGGGGTACGCGGCTTCATCCTGAAAAGGAGAACTGCCTGGTCTTGGATTTTGCGGGCAATGTAGCGCGCCACGGACCCATTGATCAGATCCAATCCTTTGTGAAAAAGGATAAGGAGGAGCCAGGTGAGGCTCCACAAAAGGTATGCCCCGCATGTCAGGCGGTCAATCCTGCAGCGGTTCAATACTGCATCGAGTGCGATTTTGAGTTTCCGCCTCCCGAAATCAAGATCAATGCCACCGCGACCACCAAAAAGATTCTGAGCAGCGGAAAACCTGAATGGGTGAGGGTGCATGACATTGTCTATAAACGGCACCAAAAGGAGGGGAAGCCCCCATCCCTGAGGGTGGAGTACATGTGCGGTTTGCAGTGGCACAAGGAGTGGGTCTGTTTTGAGCACGAGGGGTACGCTCGGCAGAAGGCGGTGCAGTGGTGGTTCCAGCGGGTAGGGTTAACAACCCCTGTTCCAAATAGTGTAGGGCAAGCGCTTACAATGGTGGATGACCTGCCCATACCGGATGAGATCAAAATCCGCTCCAACGGCAAGTTTATAGAGATCATGGACTGCCGTTTTCACGATAAGGGGGGCGACCATGATCGATCCAACGCCGCGTGAGATGGCAGCTATGAATGCCGCCGGACCCATGGCGGGTGAGTATATCGAGAGTTTGGGTAAGACCGACCTGACCCAGTTCTCGGTGAGTGAGTTTCTGATGCTGATTCAGGTGATCGTAACCGCCTATCTGGACGCCAAAGCCCAGATGGATGCCGGTGATACCTGGGATGATATACCGTTTTAGGAGATGAGCTGTGAATGAGAACTATATGGAAACATGTGGTGAAAAACTGGTTGCAGCGGGTTTTCAGATCCTGCCTATTGCCCCTGGGAAGAAATACCCAGGCAGTTATCATCAAGGCAAATGGAGCCCCTACAAGGGATGGAACAAGCATGCTGAGCGTGCAACCACAGCGTTGGAATTACAGGTGTGGAAACAGTGGCCAGGTGCGGGGATTGGTGTTCCTGGAGGTCAGGTGGCTGGTATTGATATCGATGTGGCCGATGAGTCAGTTTCACTGCAACTGGAACAGTTGGCCATGCGCCTATTTGGTGAGACCAAAGCCGTGCGTATAGGGCGTGCGCCAAAACGGTTGCTGGTCTATCGCACCGATACTCCCTTCAAAGGTATCAAAAAGCACCCCTTGGAGGTGCTCTGCCTCGGGCAGCAGTTTGTAGCTTATGCCATCCACCCAGATACGGGCCACCCATACCAGTGGATCAACCAGGAGCTTACGGATCTGAAAATTGAGGACCTGCCGGTCATCACCGAGCAGCAAGCGCACCATTTCATCGAGCAGGGACTCGCACTTTTGCCTGTAGAAATGAGACCAGCACGGCTTGAAGCGAGAGGGGATAGTTGTAACAGCTATTCAGCGATCTCTACAGTTATTTCCCATAGCCAGGCAGGAACCTATGAGGCGGTCGCCGACGCTATGCGATTCATCTCCAATGCGGATCTTCCGTACGATGATTGGATGCGTATTGGCATGGCAATCAAAGGGGCTTTGGGTGACGCAGGGGAAGTGTTGTTTGCCGAGTGGTCAGCATCCTCTGCGAAGAACATCGCCCAGGAAACATTCAAGGCCTGGTCAGGGTTTAAGCCTACCATCATCGGGGCTGGGACCATCTATCACCTGGCTGGGCAAAGCGGCTGGAAACCTGACTCTTCCACCATTCTCAACCCAGCCAATCTTCAACCTAATGGCCCTCATCCGGCAGCTGGATTGTTGGCCAAGATCAGCAAGCCTGTGGAACCAGAGGATGGGAAAGCACCGCAACCACCGTTTCTTGAGGGGCCTGAGTGGGATCCAACCGATGTGGATGGGGCTTTGGGTATGCTGGTCCAGCACATGGTGTCAACGGCGACACGCCCCCAGCCGATCCTTGCGGTGGGCAATGCCCTGTGTGCTCTAGGAGCGCTCATGGGGCGGCGATATCGGACCGAGACCAATCTGCGGAGTAACCTTTATGTTGTTGGTATTGCAGATAGTGGGGCTGGAAAAAATCATAGCCGAGAGGTGGTGATCGAGTTGTTCCTCAAAGCGGGTTTCCTGGAATATCTTGGAGGAAACCGCATTGCGTCAAGTGCCGGATTGCTGCGGGCTGTGCATGAGCATCCAGCAATTTTATTTCAACAAGATGAGTTTGGGATGTTCTTGCAAGCGGCCGCTGACCGCTTGCGAAGTCCCCGGCATATCACAGATATTTTGGACCTCATGACGGAGTTTTACTCTTCGGCATCGACCACGTTTTTGGGGCCTGAGTATGCAAATCCTGACAAAAAAGGGCGTAAAGATATCGTGCAGCCATGCCTGTGCGTTTACGGAACCACCACGCCTGTTTTGTTTTGGTCAGCGCTAAAAAGTGCCAATGTCGCTGATGGGTCGCTTGCACGTTTTTTGATCCTGAAATCTCAGGATGATTACCCTGATTTGGAGAGAGAAAATGTCGTAAAACCAATGCCTGATAAATTGGCCCAGTTGGTTAAATCAATAGCCGATGGAGGGTGTGTTGGCAGCGGTAACCTAGCAGGGGTTTTGAATGGGCCAGAAACCTTGATAGAGCCCATGGTTGTACCAATGGATCATGGGGCTCGCGTGCTGTTCAAAGCCTTAGAATCACAGGTTATGGGCAAGCTTCGAGATTCACGGGCAACGCTCTGGTCTCCTGTGCTGGCGAGAGTGTGGGAAAATGCCGCAAAGGTTGCATTGATCAAAGCCGTTTCTGCAAATCCTACAGAACCGGTTATCCGGGAAGTGGATGCGTTATGGTCCATTGCGCTGGTGCGCCATTCCGTGAATGAAATGATTCGTGATGTTGAGCAGCATATTGCGGATAACCAGACGGAGCAGAATCACAAACGGATTTTGTCGATTATAAAAAAGGCAGGTCCAGGAGGGGTAACCATGGCAGGGCTTTCTCAGAAGGCGCGTTTTGTGGATCGACGATGTAGGCTTGAGATTCTTCAGACCTTGGTGGAGAGTGGCCAGGTGTCAGAAGTAAAAATTCCTGGCAAAACAAAGATATCAACGCTGTATCGCATGGCGTGAACGGCCTTGAGAGATTCCTGTAAAATGGAGTTTGCAGGAATCTGCTCATATAACATATTGAAATGAAGGGTAAAAAAAGAACCATGAAAATTTACACCTATAAAATAAATATAAATAAAATAAGTATATAATATATATACTATATATAGTGTTTTTTCTTTATAGGTTCAAGTTTTCATGAATCTTGTAAAAATGTTTGAAAACAGTGTGATAAGTTAATAAATATCGTGCAAAGAGCAAAATTCAGCTTTTTTGACCTGATCAGAGCGCCGATTTCAGGCTTGGCCGCCTCCCATCGTCGCCCTCACCAACTTCACCGAAGGAGTGAGGACGATGACTGTTTTTCCAAACGTGCCTGTGGGCACAACCAACAACAACGCAGGCAGTATTCTGTCCCTAGACCTGGGCACCCAGATGGGATGGGCACTACGCCACCCTGACGGCACCATCGTTAGCGGCACGGTGTCGTTCAAGCTGGGCCGGTTTGAGGGCGGCGGTATGCAGTGGGTCCGGTTTAAGCACTGGCTGGATGAACTGGGAGCCGCTGTGGTGTTAGGGAAGATTTACTTTGAGGAGGTGCGCAGACACAGTGGGGTTGGGGCTTCACATGTCTATGGGGGATTCCTGGCCCATCTTACCGCATGGGCAGAAAGCTCAGAGGTACCCTACCAGGGGGTGCCGGTTGGGACGATAAAAAAACACGCGACTGGCAAGGGTAACGCCTCCAAGGCCCAGGTAATCCATGCCATGAAGCGTCTGGGGCACAATCCAGCCGATGACAACGAGAGTGACGCACTTGCCCTGCTGCACTGCGTGCTAGGGCAGGGAGGCGCGCGATGAACGGCGGACCCAACCAACCCCGCAGCCCCTTAGCCCGGTTTCAGAGCAGCCAGGTGAATGTGGATGAGCAGAAGCGCAACGGCTGGAATCGCCACGGCATCCTGGTGGTGTCGCACGATGACAATCGCCTCAGCTGGCCAGAGCGGGAGTTGGTCAAGCAACTGGGGGATCGGCTTTATGGCCAAAATCGTCGCAAGGGGATGTGTCATGCGTGAGCAGAAATGGGATGCTCCAGCTGTAGCAAAACGGTTAGAAGAGGCAGCGTTCACGATGAAGCGGTTGCCTGTGAAGGGACTCAAGCCTGAGGAGGTTCGTTCTGCTTGGCCGGAGGTGATCCATGAATTTTACGATGCCTACGGCTGGGGTACGGCAGAGGCTAGGCTGGGACCACCTTCCCCAGCTGCCATCGACCGCCTTGATGAGGTGATGGGGTGGTTGGAATGGCTTGAGCCGGATCATCGGCGCTTGGTTTGGTACCGTGCCGAAAGGGTGCCTTGGAAATTGCTCATGCGGCGATTTGGTCGAGCCAGATCAACGCTTGCGGCACATTGGAAGTCTGCCATTTTCCAAGTCGTGGCTGTGCTTAACCAAGGAAAACGTGTCCGGACGTTTTAGTTCCGGACACGATCGGCAGATTTTGGTAGTATTAGCGCTATAGTCGGGCAGAGGACCCGCATCGCACGAAACACGAGAAACCCACCCCAGGGCAACCTGGCGGTGGGTTTCGCCGTTTATGGGGGTAGAGATGGGAACTTCACTGCTGATGGTGGCTATGGTGGCTGGGGCGCTGATCATCGGGCTTTTTGCCGTGGCCATGATGGGCGTGCTGTTACGCATCCTGCTCGGAGGGGGTGAAGAGCATGTCTGAACAGCATTGGCCACATTTCTCCCATGCTGAACTGCAATGCCATTGTGGCTGTGGCCGGTCGGTGATGGACGAGCGTTTCATGGCTCGGCTTGAAGAACTCCGCATGGCCTATGGCAAACCCATTATCATCACCAGCGCATACCGCTGCCCCAACCACAACGCATCCGTATCCACAACCGGATCCAATGGACCTCACACCACCGGCAGGGCTGTAGACGTACAGGTCTCCGGTGAAGATGCCCATACCCTGATGGCGTTGGCCATGCACCATGGGTTCACCGGCATCGGGGTTAGCCAGCGAGGCCAGCACAAGTCCCGTTTCATCCACCTGGACACCCTGGATGCAGCACTTGGTCAGCCTCGGCCAACAATTTGGTCGTACTGACCTCAGTAGTCAACGCGCTTGCGCATATCCAGCCCTGGCTTGAAGTGCACGGCTGTTTTGGACTCAACAGCTACTTTTTCACCAGTTTTGGGATTGCGCGCAGCACGCGGCTTCCTGGCTCTTGGCTCAAATACGCCAAAGCCTCGAAGCTCAACTCTTTCCCCTTTGGCCATTGCCTTACCAATTTCATTGAAAACCATGTCGACGACCATAGCTGCGGCTTGCTTGGTTAAGCCTTTTTGCGCGGCAATAGTGAGAATGAGTTCAGATTTAGTCATGATTGATCCAGTTTATTGGATTGATTAACGAATACAGTGTCTTCAGATGTATATCGAAGCATCTGCCGGTTTGCAATAGATTCTGTCTTGGAGGTAGAAGAGATGCCCATTTCCCTGCTGGTAAAAACCGTACTTGGTCGTGTGAAAGAGCCCTCGTCCTGGAGCGGCGTGGCGGTCCTCCTGGCCATGTTTGGACTGAGCCATGAGCAAACAGGTGCCATAACCGAGTTGCTGGCTGCTACAGCGGCTCTGGCTTCGGTATTCATCGCGGAAAAAGGGGATCGCTCGTGAGCCCACAAGAAGTGACGGTAGAACGCCGTCGTGGCCTGGAACGGCATGTCCAGACTGTGTTGACCATGGGGGTTGCAGCCTTGATGGCTTGGCAGCTCACGACTATTGAGCAGATGCGGGTGGAGTTGGCCATTCTCAGTGGAAGGGTGGATGCCCTGGCGGCACGGGTGGACGAGGCGTCCTATGAACGCTATCGAGCCACTGACGCTCACCGCGACTTTGCCCTGCGTGACCAAGCTATCAAGGCGCTGGAGGGGCGGGTGGATCTGGTTGAAGAGGCCTGCCAAAAATGATCCGTGTCGAGGCCAACAGACGACAGGTTGCACAAGCTGCAGACAACCTTGCCAAGCAGGTCAGATACGCCACCGCAGTCGCTTTGACCCGCACAGCGCAAGATGCTCAAGCTGAGGTTCGTCGCCGTCTTCCAGAGCGTTTCACCATCCGCACAGGGTGGGTTGCCAAAGGCATCCGGGTGAAACCGGCCAAGAAGAATAATCTGCAAGCCTCAGTACGGGTGCTGGATCCTTTCATGGCTCTCCAGGAGACCGGTGGAACCAAACGCTCTCAGTCTGGGGATTCGCTGGCCATCCCATATGGTGCCCGCCCAAATCCCAAATCAGTAACCCGACCAGGGAAGTTTCCTGGTGCTCTGCTGAAGAAGCCCAATCACTTCATAGCACCCTTGCATGATGATCCCTCTACCCACGCTGTATGGCGTCGTAGTGGTCGTAAGGGGCGCAAACTGAAGATGATGTACCTCTTTGCCGACCGGGTAGAGATCAAGCCGCGCTTTGGGTTCATGGATACGGTAAAGGCAGTGGTAGAAGCGCGCTTTCAAGAGAACTTTGGGAGGGCAATGGAAGAGGCTATCTTATCTGCAAAGACTCGATCTCATTGATAGCCATCAAAAAGATCTAAGCCCACCATATAGTCGTAGTTTCCTTCTCCACATACCTTTGCAAGTTGCTTTACGACTTTATTGACAAAAGCTTCGGAGTCATTTGGTCCTGACATGTAAAATGGTTTGCCATTTTGTCCAAACTCATATTCCGAAGGGCAAAGCATTGGATCAATGCCGTTCAACAGTACTTTAGCCAGTTTAAAGTCTGGATGCGGTTGAAAACCAAGCGATTGAGCGTACTCTACTGACGAGCCTACAATTTTACTCAAACATGCTGGGTGGATGGGAATAATGTTCTCACGATCGCGGGATTGTTCAATGAATTCTTCATACTGAAGAGAAGGGACGATATTACAAAAACAGTTTTTGACACCCAGGCACCAAAAGTCGATCAAATAGCAAGCAAAAGCAACCTCCCCTGTAGCCACTTTGCGGCTCAGAATCAATGGGGCGATGCCTTTCTCAAAACCTGAATCACCCATAAAGCTTTCAAAAACAGGTAGCTTGGTTGATGCTGCAAGTCTTTGAGGAATTGACCGCGTCCCTATCAGACTCGCACTACCAGTCTGCTTTTTCCTTTTGTCTTTTTTGCGCGCTAGTTTTTTCTGTCTACGTTTTTGGTCAGTTGGCATAAACCCTCCCGACAGAATGCAATTGTTAACCTAATTCCCCGCGTATGCCGTGGACATGGAACCACATGGCATCCGTTTAATCAGGTGGATCCGGTGTGGAGGTCACACACCCGCAGTGGGGAAGACTCCCCAGCCTGGGCGTGAGAGCATCCAACAAGTCCCAGTTCCAAGAACCAAAAGAGTGGGCCAAGGGAACAGTGTCTCACGAGCACCGCAGGGTACGGTTTCAGATTACTCTTGATGGTTCAAAGCCGCAATTGAAAGCGGTTTGCTGAATTATTTTGGTAGGCGAAAGGACCTGGGAACAAACTTTTTCATGGTTTGTAAGTGTCTGAAAAATATATGGTTGACAAAAATCGCACGGGACCTGGAACGCTGTAAAATCAATGGGTTCCGCGTGAGCGCAAGAGTTGCCTAGCGACAGGGCCGAAATCTAGGTTGACACACAGGTTGACAGAACGGCCCAAACTCACATAGCGGCACGTTTTGAGCGTTAACCTGATGTGGTCAACCAACCTCTTTTGTCAACCTGTAAACCGGTTGACATCCCCAAGGATACATAGTGTATGAACTTGAACCTTAAGGTGGCGGATTGGCCCGTCGACCGGTTGATCCCCTATGCCCGCAATGCCAGGACGCACTCGGATGCACAGGTTGCCCAGATCGCAGCCTCCATTGTTGAGTTTGGGTTTGTAAACCCGGTTCTTGTGGGTGATGATGGGGTGATGGTAGCCGGGCATGGTCGTGTGATGGCAGCCCGCAAACTGGGGCTGGAAGCGGTCCCCGTGATTGTGCTCTCTCATCTGAACGAAACTCAGCGACGCGCCCTCGTCATTAGTGATAACCAACTGGCCCTCAATGCTGGCTGGGATGAGGAGATGCTACGGGTTGAGTTGGCTGCGCTGAAGGAAGAGGATTTTGACCTTCAGATTACAGGCTTTCACAGTGAGGAACTGGACCGTCTGTTTGCCGAGTTGGACGCCGACGGTATCGGTGATGAGGGTGGGGCTGGGGCAGGGGACGGTGATGTCGTTCCTGAACCGCCAGTAACCCCGGTCTCTCAAACGGGTGATCTTTGGATCCTGGGTGAACACCGCCTCCTGTGTGGCAGCAGCCTCAACCCTGATGATGTAATTCGGCTGATGAACGGTGAGCGCGCCATTCTGTTCGCTACCGATCCGCCCTATCTGGTGGACTATGATGGCACCAACCATCCGGGATCCAAGGAGACCCGTAAACGAGAGTCCCTCAATAAGGACTGGTCCGATAGCTACGGCGTGACTTGGGATGACTCTTCCCAGGGGCCTGAACTCTACGAGGGGTTCATCCGCGCCGCCATCGATCACGCCATTGAGCCCAACGCTGCCTGGTACTGCTGGCATGCCTCCAAACGGCAGGCGATGCTGGAAGCGGTATGGGAAAAAATGGGTGCATTTCAGCACCAGCAGATCATTTGGAATAAGGAAAAAGGGGTGCTCACCCGCTCCAAGTACCTCTGGAAGCATGAGCCCTGCTTGATGGGATGGATCAAAGGCAATATGCCACCCAAGGCAGATGGAGCAGAGTTTCTCTCCACCGTATGGGATATCCAGGGACTCTCCGGTGACGAACGGCCCGACCATCCCACCCCCAAGCCTCTGGACTGTTTCGCCATTCCCATGCGCCAGCATGTGGAACGGGGCGGCCTCTGTTATGAGCCCTTCAGCGGTTCCGGCTCTCAGATCATGGCTGGGGAGATGACAGGACGGCGGGTGCATGCCATGGAGATCTCACCGGTCTACGTAGATGTGGCGGTGAAACGGTTTATCCGGGCGACGGGGAAGGTCGTCTATCTGGATGGTTCAGGTGGGAAGAGCTTCGAGGATGTGGCGGCGGATCGTGGAATTGAATTGGAGAGGTGATTACGTTTGATGTTAAGATGCGTCCCTCTTTCAATCCTCATGGAGTAGTACGCATGGCTGATCGCATTACCGGTACAGTGAAATGGTTTAATAATGACAAGGGGTTCGGTTTTATCGCCCCTGATAATGGTTCCAAGGATGTTTTTGCTCATTTTTCTGAGATATCTTCTGGCAGTGGGTTTAAGTCTCTTGAAGAGGGACAAAAAGTTGAATTCAACGTGGAACCAGGGGATAAAGGTCCGAAGGCCGTGAAAATCACCTCTCTTTGAACCAAAGGGGTTCCTTTAGGAGCAAATGGATGAAGATGGCAGAGTTGAAGAAAGCCGTAGCTGAAAAAGCTGAAATGAGTCAGTCAGATGCTAATCAGGTGATCAAGGCGTGTTTTGAAGCCATTTCAGATGCACTGGGTAATGGTGAAACAGTGCAACTTCCTGGTTTTGGAACATTTTCCCTTGGTGAACGTGCTGCACGCACAGGCCGTAATCCTCAGACAGGTGCTGAGATTCAGATAGCGGCATCCAAGAGCGTGAAGTTTAAAGCGGGCAAGGCTTTGAAGGACTCTCTGAACGGCTGATCTTAAGTGGCCGTTGAACCGCCCGGTCTTTGCCGGGCCGGTTCTCCATCAACCTCATTTGATAAAGTAGGTGCTCACTCCGTCGATCTTTTCACGGGTTACATCAAGGCCCAGTTTCCTTTTTAGGATGCCAGAAATCGAGCCTCTGATTGTGTTGGATCCCCAGCCCGTCTCAGTAGATAGTTGCTCCAACGTCGCTCCGCCGGGCCGCTGCATCATCTCAATCATTTTGGCCTGTTTTGAATTCGCCCTGGTCCCTCTGGATCGGGGCGTTTTGCGTTGAGCTGTTTCAATACCAGCTTGATAAGCGGCTTCCAAAGCGCTCTGGACGCCCCAGACGCTGACGTTGTGGAAGTCGAGGCTGTCAGCATTGCGGGTCTCCAGCGTATCGATGAAAAGGTGATCCAGGGCGATCTTGCTAAAGATCTCTGCCTTAGGGTCCTCCGGGAGATCTGTTTCCTCAGGCATGGCATCGATGATCTGATTTTCGGCAGAAGATGGGGCAGGAGGCTCCTGGCCAATAGCCTGGTATGCGGCGCTGGTAAGGACCCAGTTGGGGTAGGGAGGGTTGTTGCTTACGTTTTCGATTAACCCTTTGGCTTCAAGGGCGTTGATTACCTTGCCTTGCGCTCCTCCCCGAATGCGTTTCGGTAGGGGATTAATGGAACCGCCCTGGCGTTGTGCAGCAGCCTTAAGAATGGTTCGTTGGGTTTCGGTAAGTTGGATGATCATCGTGACGCTCCTTACAGCCAGTTGTCGCTAATGCGGGGAAGAAGGTCTCCTTCGTTCCCTATGAAGTATTCGATCCCCTCAAAAGCCTCCGGTTGGTCGATGATCACCCCGCCGGTAACGCGCAGTGCCACCCCGTGTTTGCGGGTGAGTTCAGCTAACCCTTCGGCAAAGGCTTCAAGGCGCTGCTCTTGGTTCAGTTTCTCGTTCATAATCAATCTCCTGTGCGATTTGCTTTGGTGATTACATGAAGCCATACAGCTACCCTCTTATCCAGTAGAATCTGCATCAAAAACAATCGAGTAGATATGCTTCTGAGCCAGTCGGAATGGGCGCGTCAGCAGGGCTTTTCGCGCCAATATGTCAGCAAGCTGGTGAAGAAGGGGGTGGTGCGACTGGTCGATGGCAAGGTGGACCCTGTACAAGCTTCGCAGGGCCTTGAGTCGGTCCGAGAGCCTGCACGACCTGTCCAGCGGAAGGTGATGGAGAGTCGGGGACCTGTATCGGCAGTGAGTAGTGCAGATGAGGGCGCTGACCTGTTACCCCAGGGGGGCCATGCCGGACTGCCCACCATGCTGCTAAAAGCGCGGATACGCAGTGAGTTGAAGCGCGGCAGCCTGCTGGAGATCAAGGAGAAGATTGAAGCTGGCAAGTACGTGGAAGCCGATGAGGTGAAGATAGCAGCCTTCAATCGGGCACGTCTGGTTAGGGATCAGCTTTTGAAACTGCCTGATCGTTTGGCCGCTGAGCTTGCTGCAGAGGCTAACGCCTCTGTGGTGCACGGGACTTTGGTCAAAGAGATCCGCGCAGCGCTGGAGGGGATTGACGAATGATGCCCTCAGCAAAACAGATCTATGACGATGCGTTTATGCAGGGTCTCAAACCGGATCCTCTGCTGACAGTCTCAGAGTGGGCAGATGCCAATAGAATGCTCTCCTCGGTGGCCTCGGGTGAACCAGGGCCATGGCGCACAAGCCGCACCCCGTATCTAAAAGAGATCATGGATTGTCTCTCACCCTCCTCATCTGTGGAGCGGGTGGTGTTTATGAAGGGGGCTCAACTGGGGGGCACAGAAGCTGGGCTTAATTGGATTGGCTATGTGATCCAACAGGCCCCAGGGCCCATGCTGTTGGTACAGCCCACGGTTGAAACCGCCAAGCGGAATTCAAAACAGCGTATTGATCCCTTGATTGAGGGAAGCGCTGCCCTTCGGCAGATCGTCAAGGATCCCCGATCCAGGGACTCTGGCAATACCGTGCTCTCAAAGGAGTTCCCAGGGGGGATTCTGATGATGACCGGTGCCAACAGTGCGGTTGGTCTCCGTTCCATGCCCATCCGCTTTCTGTTCATGGATGAGATTGATGGGTATCCAGGGGATGCTGATGGGGAAGGGGATCCCGTAGCGCTGGCGGTTCAGCGTACCGTTACCTTTGCCAACCGCAAAATTCTGATGGTCTCGACACCGACTATCAAAGGCTATTCAAGGATAGAAGCAGCCTATGCTGAAAGTGATCAGCGTAAGTTCTACGTACCATGCCCCCACTGTGGTGAGTTTCAGGTGCTGGTCTGGGCTCAGGTGAAATGGAACAAGGGTGAGCGGCAGGCTGCATTTTATGAGTGTGAATTCTGTCATGCCCCCATCCAGGATTACCAGAAAAGCCAGATGTTTCGTGAGGGGGTATGGTTGGCTGAAGGGGATGGTGATGGGAGAACGGCAGGGTTTCACCTTTCATCTCTCTATTCCCCTCATGGATGGACCTCATGGGGGGATGTGGCGGTAGAGCATGGTCAAGTCTATAAAGATCCGCCCCGCTTGAAAACATGGACCAACACCAAGCTGGGCGAGACCTGGGAAGAGGATGCAGATCGTGTCGATGGTGAAGGGCTCATGGCGCGCCGAGAGGCATGGGGTGAACTGCTCCCTGCTGATGTGGCTGTGCTCACAGCTGGTGTGGATGTTCAGGATGATCGTCTTGAAATTGAAATCGTAGGTTGGGGACGGGATGAAGAGTCCTGGTCCATCGATTACCGGGTACTGTGGGGGGATCCCTCTTCCCCAGCGGTGTGGGAGGATCTGGATAATCTGCTCCGATATCCACGCCCACATAGTCGGCAACTACCGGATATGACCATCCGGGCCGCTGCCATTGATACCGGTGGTCACCATACCCTGAAATCCTATGCCTTCTGCCGATCTCGACAAGGAAGGCGGATCTGGGCCATCAAGGGACGTGGAGGAATGGGCGTGCCCATCTGGCCCCGCAAGCCCTCCACCAAGAACAAGGGCAAGGTGCCCCTTTTCATCGTGGGCGTGGATGCCTGCAAAGAGGCGATCCTCTCCCGCTTACGCATTGAAGAGCCAGGACCGGGCTTTCTGCACTTTCCCATGCAAAGGGATGCCGACTATTTCAAGCAACTCACCGCTGAATCGGTGGTAACCCGTTATCATAAGGGTCGCCCCATCCGGGAGTGGAAGAAGCGGGACTCTGACCGCAACGAGGCCCTGGATTGTCGTGTCTATGCCATGGCGGCTTTGCAGGGGTTGATTGCCATGGGGTTTCGACTGAACCGGGATGTTGAAAAGCTTGCGGAACACCCGTTGAAGAATGCCATAGCCGAGTCGGGTGCCTCACAGCCCAAACGCATCAAACCGAAACGACGGGTCATTCAATCGAGTTGGATGTGAATCATGGCGACAATTGCAGAACTACAGATCCGCCGGGACAAGCTTTTGGAACGGCTAGAATCTCTCCAGACCCGCGTCAGCCATGGGGATAAGACCGTACAGTTTGACCTCAGCCAAGCCCGTGAAGCGTTGGATCTATTGGACCGAGAGATTGCCCGTAATGGTGGTAGCCGTCGTATCGCCCGACACCTGCGTGTGCGCAGCAATAAGGATCTGTAATGAAGCTGTTTAAGCGCCTGTTTGGTGGTCCTCCCAAGCGCCGGGCAGGATATGAGGGTGCAGCATCGGGTCGGCGGTTGGGCAATTGGCAGCCCGAAGAGTCTGGGGTCAATGCCCTGCTGTTTCGGGATGCGACGCTCATGCGCTCCCGGTCACGGGATCTTATTCGCCGTAATGCCTGGGCGGCCAATGCGGTGGACTCCCTGGTGGGGAACCTGGTGGGCACCGGTATCAAGCCCCAATCCACGGTAGAAAATCCTCAGATTAAAGCGCAGATCCAAGCATTATGGCTCGCCTGGACCCGTGAGGCTGATGCCCACGGCATGCTGGGCTTTTATGGCCTCCAGGCTTTGATTGCCCGCGCTATGATCGAGGGGGGCGAGGTGCTGGTACGGCTGCGCAATCGGGATACCCGCGATGGCCTCATTGTACCACTACAGTTGCAACTCTTGGAACCAGAGCATCTCCCCGCCAGCGATAGCCGGGATCTACCCAATGGTCACCGGGTAAGGGCTGGGATCGAATTCGACAAGATCGGTCGCCGGGTCGCTTACCACCTGTTTCGGGAACACCCCGGTGAGCAGCCCATGCTGTTCAAAGCGGGAGATGTGGCCCGCGTGCCTAGCTCAGAGGTGTGTCACATTTTCAAACCTCTGCGCCCCGGTCAGCTAAGAGGAGAACCCTGGATGGCTCAGGCGCTGGTTCGCCTCCATGAGTTGGATCAGTACGACGATGCGGAGCTGGTGCGGAAAAAGACCGCCGCGCTCATCGCCGGCTTCATCACCAAACCTGACCCCGAGTTGGGCGTTGGCGGTGAGGATGGTCAGGATCCTGATGAACAGGGGGCCGTCCCCGTCACCTGGGCTCCCGGTACCATGCAGGTACTCTTGCCTGGTGAGGATGTAAAGTTCTCTGACCCAGCCGATGTGGGTGGTCAGTATGGAGAGTTTATGCGCACCCAACTGCGCGCTGTAGCTGTGGGGCTGGGTCTGACCTATGAACAGCTCACCGGGGATCTCAGTGGGGTCAACTACAGCAGTATTCGCGCCGGTATGGTGGAATTTCGCCGCCGAATGGAGCAGATCCAGCGCATGGTATTGATCCATCAGTTTTGCCGTCCGGTATGGGAGCGATGGATGGATCAGGCTGTTCTGTCAGGCGCACTTCAGCTTCCCGATTACAGCAAACGCCGTCGTGAATATCAGGCGGTAAAATGGATTCCCCAGGGATGGCAGTGGGTGGATCCTCAGAAAGAGTTCAATGCCATCATCTGGGCCATCCGCGCTGGTCTGCTCAGTCGGGCCGAAGCGGTCTCCACCTACGGCTATGACATTGAGGAGATTGACCGGGAGATCGTAGCCGATAACAAGCGTGCCGATGAACTGGGGCTTGTGTTTGACTCTGATTCCCGACGAACTTCCCGGTCGGGAGTATCACGGGATAAGAATCAGAGTGATAAAGATCTGGTGGACCTGGAAACGTAGACGAGTTGGAACCCTTACCTTAGGCGGCATGAGGAGCGATCTCATTTGAGATGGACTCGCCTACAGATGTTTCTGCAAGAGATAGATCATAGGCCTGTTGCAGGTTCATCCAAAACTGGGGTGTTGTACCAAAATATCGTGCTAACCGCAGCGCTGTCTCAGCGCTGATGCCTCGCCGTCCACGAATAATTTCACTGATTCGGGTAGCGGGGACACGCAACGCAATGGAAAGCGCATTGGCACTCATGCCCATGGGTACAAGGAACTCCTCTTTGAGGATTTCACCAGGGTGGGTTTTGACGCGCATGGCAAACCTCACTTAGTGGTAGTCAACAATCTCAACTTGGTGTGCGCCATCATCTTTCCAAACAAAGCAGATGCGCCACTGATCATTGATGCGGATCGAGTGCTGTCCCACCCGATCATGCTTCAACGCTTCCAATCGGTTCCCGGGTGGAATACGCAGGTCATTCAGTTGCACCGCAGCATCCAACATATCCAGCTTGCGTAAGGCAATTTTGGAGAAGGCAACAAACTTCTTCACCCTTTCCCCTGCATAGAGCGACTCAGTCGCTTTGTCTCGGAAGCTAATGATCATGCTTATACCTTATAACGGACAACGTTAAACGGCAACAGTTCAATGAATCAGACACTACTACCCCAATTCGCATCCCGAATCCTCGGGACGCCGCTTATGGTCGACCGTGCCCGCTTGGAGACTATCCTCTCGGTGATCGGTCCCCGCATCGGCTTGGAGCCAACGGCCATGCCCAGCGGCTTTGAGCCCAAGGACCATAGCTCTGATTTGATGGTCACCCCCAATGGAATCGCCGTCGTGCCTATCCACGGCACCCTGGTAAAACGGGCGGGGGCCATTGAGGCGGCATCGGGGCTCATGTCCTACGCCTCCATTGAAGAGAAGCTGCTGGATGCCGCTACCGACCCAGCCGTGCGAGCAATCCTGATGGATATCGACTCCCCTGGTGGTGAAGTGGGTGGGGTGTTTGATCTGGCCGCCATGATCAGCGAAGCGGGGCAGGGCAAGCCCATCTGGGCGCTGGCCGATGACGCTTTCTCTGCTGCCTATCTTATCGCCTCCCAGGCGCACAGGATCATCGTGCCCCAGACAGCTGGGGTGGGCTCCATCGGCGTCATAGCTGCTCATGTGGATGAGTCGGAGAAGGATGCCAAAGAGGGGCGCAGCTACACCACCGTGTTTGCTGGAGCCCGTAAAAATGACTTTTCCACCCACGCCCCGCTGTCGGATGCGGCCCGTTCGAACCTGCAACAGGAGGTAGACCGTCTCTACGGCATGTTCACCGGCATGGTGGCATCGGGGCGGGGCATGCCAGAGGCTGTGGTCAGGGCCACAGAGGCCGGACTCTTCTTTGGCGACAATGCCGTTAAAGCTGGCTTGGCTGACCAAGTTGGCACCATCCGCGATGCTTTGGCGGGGCTCACCGCCCTTATTGAATCTCCCAAACGAACATTCATGCACAAATTGGAGGCCCCTATGCCCACCGATGATACCCCTGTGTTGGATCAGCCCATGGCTATCACCACCCCACCTGAACCCCCATCCAACGTGGTCGACCTGGACCAGGTCCGTGCCGAACACGGCAAACAGATGCGCGATGAGGCTCAGGCCATTGTGGATCTCTGTGCCCTGGCGGGCATGCCCCACTTGGCAGGTGGTTACATCGCCGAAGGTACCGCTGCTGAGGCGGTACGCAAAGAGCTACTGGCCAAACGGGCTGAGGCTGAAGAGATCCATTCCGAGGTGATGCCCGGTGATGGCACCCGTATGCAGCCCAGCCAGAGTCTTGAAACCAACCCGGTGGTGGCCTCCTGCCGCAAACTCGCCGGTCAATAAGGAGGTAATCAACCATGCCTGCGATTCAACAAGCCAACAATCTTGGGGATGTGCTCAAGTTTGAAGCCCCCAACCTTTATTCCCGAGAGACCGTCACCGTGCTGGGCGGGGTGGGTACCGAACGGGTGCTGCCTGTGGGCACCGTGATTGGTCGCCGTACCAAATCCGAGGTAGCCGCTGCGGCCGATGCGGGTAACTCCGGGGATGGCACCATCGGGACCGTTACCCTGGGATCCCAGGCCGTGCCCGGTGTCTACAGCCTCACCTGCATCATCGCCAGCGCTGACAGCGGCACCTTCCAGGTAGTGGATCCCAATGGTCACCGCCTGCCCGATGTGACCGTGGGTGTGGCTTATGACACCTCCCACCTGAAATTCACCATCGATGATGGGGCTACGGATTTCGTGGTGGGGGATCACTTCACCGTGCTGATCACCGGGGATAGCAACGTGGTGGCCATGGACCCCGCAGCGGTGGATGGAAGCGCTGATCCCATCGGCATCATCGCCCAGCGTGTGGTTGCCCCAGTGGGTCAGAATGTGCCAGAGGTGGCCATCCTTCGCTACGCCATCCTGGCTGACCATGCTGTGGTCTGGCCCGACACCATCAACGAAACCCAGAAACTGGAAGCTATCGCAGCCCTTGAGGCCCGTGGCATCCTCATCCGTCAGGGAGTATGATCATGGCTCTTGCCGCAAATCCATTCAATAATGATGCGTTCGGTACCGTCGCCCTGACGGCAGCCATCAACATCCTACCCAATCGCTATGGCAAACTGGATGGCATGGGCATCATGCCCGCCCGTCCTGTGCGCCTGCGTCAGATTGCCATTGAAGAGCGCAATGGAGTGCTCTCCCTGCTGCCTACCGCAGCAGTAGGATCCCCTGGAAGTACCGGTAAGCGCGGAAAACGGCGTATCCGCTCCTTTGTTATTCCCCATATCCCCCATGATGATGTGGTGCTCCCTGAAGAGATTGCCGGGGTGCGTGCCTTCGGCAGTGAAGGGGAGCTTGAGGCGGTCTCCGATGTGCTGGCCATGCATCTGCAATCCATGCGGGATAAACATGCCATCACTCTTGAGCACCTGCGTATGGGGGCTTTGAAGGGAGAGATACTCGATGCCGATGGCTCGGTAATCTACAACCTCTTTGATGAGTTCCAAATCAGCCCTAAAACCATCAACTTTGAGTTAGACGATGCCACCACCGATGTAAAGGCCAAATGCCTGGAACTGAAACGCTATCTGGAGGATAACCTCCGAGGTGAATTCATGACCGGGATCCATGTGCTGGTTTCTCCAGAGTTTATGGATGCCCTGACCGGCCATGCCCGCGTCGAAAGCGCCTATCAGCTGTGGCAGCAGGGGGTGATGCTGCGTAGTGACATGCGCCATGGGTTTGAGTTTGGAGGCGTTGTGTTCGAAGAGTAT
Source organism: Magnetococcus marinus MC-1 (assembly GCF_000014865.1). Lineage (NCBI taxonomy): Bacteria > Pseudomonadati > Pseudomonadota > Magnetococcia > Magnetococcales > Magnetococcaceae > Magnetococcus > Magnetococcus marinus. The sequence continues at coordinate 3,590,557 of NC_008576.1, read as the reverse complement.
CGGGGCCAAGCGACGGATCCCGGTGGGACTGTGCGGCGCTTTATCGCTGCAGGGGAGGGGCATGCCTTCCCCGTAGGAACCGCCCAAACCTTCTGCACCTATTTTGCCCCTGGCGATTTCAATGAGAGCGTCAACACCCTGGGGCAGCCGCTCTATGCCAAGCAGGAGCCCCGTAAGTTTGAACGGGGCTCTGATCTGCACACCCAGTCCAACCCGCTGCCCATGTGCCACCGCCCTGGCGTGCTGGTCAAACTGACCGCCAGTTGATCATGGCTGCCTGGGATGACGGGCTGAATGGTCTCAATGCAGCCTGTATTGAGGTCTTTGGCCAAGCCATCATCCACACCCCCGCTGGCGGGGAGCCATCTGAGCTCTCCGCCATTTTTGATTCCAGCCGTGAGATCACCACCATTGATGCCGTTGGGGTGCCGGTACAGAGCTATCGACCGGTCATTGAGGGGCGAGAGGCCGACTTTGCCACACGTCCTGCGGTGGGTGATGGGGTGGCTGTCGGTGGGATCAACTACCGCGTCATGGATGTGCAACCCCGTGGGGATGGCTGGTTGGTACTGATTCTTCGGAGGTAATGGTGTCTCTGTTTAAGAAGGTGTTTCCCGAACTGGTGCATGAGGCGGAGAGCCTGCTCATCCGCCGTATCGCCTATGACCTGGATGGCAACCCTGAATACATCGGGCAGGCCAATCCAGGGGCCCTGGATGCTGATGACGCATGGTTTGTCCGCCGCATCGCCTATGAGGGGGGCAATCCGGTCTCCATCCTGTTTGCCGAAGGCTCCACCAAGTTTAACAAGCGCTGGGATCTGCGTGGATCCTATGACTATCGATAGGAGCAACCATTGTGTACGCACGTTATGATTACAACGCTGGAGCCAGCATCAGCAACCTGCTGTCGGATATTGTGGCGCTGCTGACCGGCACCACCGATAAGGCGACGTTGTCGGCATCCTGCAATCAGGCCTCTACCCAGATTATCTCTCAGGTGGCCGCCGGATGGACCCTGCATGATGCCAGCGCCGGAACCAACATGCAGTGCCTGAAGGCCCCGCTGGCGGATGATGCCAGCGCCTTCAAATATCTGTGTGTGGATCTGAACACCACCGGCTATCTGTTTCCCAAGGTGTATGAAGCGTGGGATGCAACGGGTCATGCTGGGACCAATATGGCGAGCACCAGTGACAGCACCAGCTACAACCAACGCATCGATACGAGCAATGGCGGGTCGCTCTATATCTGGGCCTCAGCACGGTTTGTCATGTTTGCAAGCCAGACGGCAGCAGGGTGGGCCAGTACCACCAAACCTGGTCCATCCGGTATTGTGGAACGAACCCGATACTTGCCCTGGGATACCCCCGCAGCCGGGTGGCCACCCTTTTTGTGGTGCAACCTCGGATATGCCATGTATGGCACTTTGGGTTATTCACCCCGACAGATGCAGAAGGATGAAACACCTGTCACAGGTAATGCTTCCTCACTAACCGCTGGAACGGTCTGTTTCTCAACATTGGCCATGCCTTCGGGCAGTGACCAGAAGGTACCGGATGGTGCCGGTGGTTCCACCATCCCAGCCTGGCCTTTGATGGGCCACAACGTTAACCAAATGCCCCTGATGTACGGTGAGATCTCCTCGCTGTGCGATATCTGGGTGATCCCCGACAATATGGCGGCAACCCACGATGTGCTCTCCATGGATGGCAAGCAGTACTCGGTGGTGCAGACCAACGGAACCACCGAATCCATGATCATTCGTAAGGGCTGATCATGGCTGATCTGAATGATCCCGGTTTTGCCCTGGATGGGGCCTATTGGCCTCTCCCATCTGTGGGTGGTGTTCTTGAGCGATACGGCAGCCATTCTACGCTTCTGGATCAGGTCATCTCCTATGTGGGAGGCCATCTTGAGCCCAGGGCAACCTCAAGTATCGCCTATCCATCAGGCATTCCCCTGATCAGTCTGCTCAACGTACCCATTCCTCCGGCCAGTCACTGTCAGATTTTGACCCAGATTACCCCTGCCTTTCCTCATCGGTTTGGCCCCAATGATTGCTTGGGTGATGTTAGCGCTACAACCCCCAGCATAGGTCCATGTAAGCCACCGCTGATCTCTGTGCTTCCCCCGCTGATAAGGATCTGAGGTGCAAAATTATTTGCAGGTTGAAGGGCTGATCGTTCAGCGGTTGAAGGATCAGCTTGAAGGGATCCGTGTGCTCTCATCCTGGGGTGTGCCAGTGATCAGGGAAGAGCCGGATCTTCCGCCCACGGTGATCATCTTTCTGGAAGAGGACAAGCCGGGGCCAATCCAGGGTAATCAGCAGAAGGTTGAGCAGACCTGGCTCTGTCTGGTGGTGGTGCGGGATGCAGAAACCGATGCGGGCGCATTGATCAGTCGGGTGATCAATACGGTGGTGGGTTGGACTCCGGATAGAACCCTCTTCAAACCCTTTCAGCGGACAGCCTCGGCTTATTCACCGGACTACTCACCCAATGGAATCTTCTACTTTCCGTTGGCGTTTGAGACATCGTTTCTATTCAAAACAACGGAGTAAAGACTGTGGGCAAAAAAACACATACCCTCATCGGCGGTGGAGAATGCTTCATCGGCCCCTTTGGTGGCGGCGCGGGCATGCGCTTTTTGGGCGAGGCTTCAAAAGTCGAGTTGAGTTTCAGTGAGGAGAAGAAAACTCTCAAAAACTACTCCACCCCTGGCGGCGGCACCGCCGACACCGTCTCCCTCATCACCGATGTGCAGCTTGTAATCACCGCCCACGGCTTTGATGTGGACTCCCTGGCCATGGCCACCTTTGGTGAGTCGGGATCCATTGCCGGAGGCACCGTCACTGATGAATCCCACGTCGCCTATCGGGGTGGGTACCTCCGTGCCAAGGAGGGCGTGGACCTCTCTGCGGTTTCTCTTACCAATGACGCTGTACCCCTGGTGGAGGGTACCGATTATGAGGTCAAAGGGGGTGGTGTGCGTATTCTGGAGGGGGCCACCAATGTGGTGGATGGGGACACGGTCCTTATGACCTATACCCACGCCTCCTCGGCCAGCGTTGAGGCGATCCTCAATGCCGGTAAGGAGTACATCATGGCGTTCGATGGTTTTAACCAGGCCTTTGATGGCAAACCGGTGGTGCTGGATGTCTATCGAGTGAAGAACACCCCATCCTCCCTGGGACTGGTCACCGACGACTTTGGCAGCATTGAATTTACGTTCGACGTGCTCAAAGACGACGGCAAAATCGGTGCAGGCGTCTCTCAGTTCTTCAAACTGATGCAGATTGAGGGGTGATGGCCATGGGACGTCTGATTGCCAAAACGGCAGGTGAACTCGCTTATCACGTTCGAAAGTTTACTGTGGGTGAGATCTACGAGTTCTTTAACAAGGCTGTCGATGCCCAGGCCACAGAGCCCGACTGGGTAGGTAACGTGCTGTTTGAAGAGGTCACCATCCAAGATATCCTCACCTTCAGCGATCTGACCACAGAGCAGATCCATGCGATGGAACCGGAGGTGTTGGAGACCATCATCACGGCGATCAAGGAGGAGAACCCCCATTTTTTTGCCGCCTGCCAGCGTCTGGAAGAAGCCGGGAAGCGGCTCAATCAGGTGCTGACGACAGCAAGCGAAGAGTCGGACAGTTCAAGCGGGCCATCTTCACCCTCATCAAACTCGGACACCCCGGTGTGATGGATTACACCTGGGAGATGTTCCTGGATGCGCTGGACTTTGAAGCGAACCTCCAACGATAACAAGAGCTACTTGGACTGCTTTGTAAACGCGCGGTCTAACTTGTCCAGGATGGATAGACCTGCATCAACAGAGCCTCTGGCAGCCATGACACGAAAACGTGACTCCAGGTCAAACTGTGCCAAGGCAACCGTTGAAAACTCTTCCATTAACTTGTTGAGGCTGACATTTCTCTGCTTAGCCAGCTCTTTCAAGCGTTGATGTTTATCATCAGGCAAACGGATGGTTAATGTTCCCATGAGGCGTTCCTCCGGAGTAGTTCAGCAGGTGTCACAATCTGCAGGTGGGGGAATTGCAACTCGGGTGCTGCAAAATCCTTGATATTGTGGGTCACGATCATGGATGCACCACCTGCCAAAGCCAGTTCAATGATGTGATTGTCTCCCTCATCTTTAAGGTTGGGTCGCCATCCAAAATAGATGTTTGTCCAACGGGAGACACCCATAAGAGCTTCTAAAAGTGCCTTTCGTTCCTGAGGCAAAACCGGGCATTTTTCGAACAGTTCCTCCCGACCCAAGAGCGACTCATATTCTGCAAACAGTGCTGCGCCCATGATTGGGTAGTAGTGCCTTTGTAAACATCCTCGCAGAACAGCTCTGCTAGCCCCTTTTGGGCTGAGTAATGCGGCGACAAAAACGCTGGTATCCAAAATAATATCCATACCTAGATGATAGCGTATATGCTGTCGCTTAGTCCAGCACGGTTCCAGTTGACGATTCAGGCTTAAGCCATACAGGTTGTCTTACAAGAGGATATTTGTAGCTCATGGCCAGAACTACTGCCGCCTTGTCGTTCGTTATCCGAGCCAACGATGATGAACTGCGTTCTGCTGTCACCCGTATGCAAAGCGACTTCCGTCAGGGCGTGCAGTCCATGGCCTCGGCTGCCCAGACCCAGGCGCAGCGTATCAATGGGGCACTGTCGGACATCGATGGTTTTCGCAATCTGAAACGGCAGATCCAGGAGAGTGAAGATCAATGGCAGGCGGCCACCCGTGAGGTGGCCCGTCTTGCGGTGCAGATGCAAGAGACTGAAACCCCCACCCGCGCCATGACCCGTGCCTTTGAGCAGGCCAAGCGTAATGCCCGTGCTCTTAAGGATCAGCTGGATGCCCAGCGGGAATCCCTCCATGCTTTGCGGGGTAACTTGCGTCAGGCCGGAGTAGACACCAGCCGTCTCAGTGAAAGCCAGGAACGCCTCCAGCGGGATCTGCGATCGGCTACCCGTGAGGTTCAAGCGCAGAGCCGCGTGAACCGCGCCTTTGCCACCATCGGCGTGCGCTCCATGCGCGAGGTAGAGAGCGAAGTCCAGCGGCTGGAAAACGCCTATCGGGAACTGGCCCGCTCCGGTCGGGTTTCTGCGGCGGATCTAAATCGTGCTCATCAGCAGATGCAGAGCCGGGTGCGGACCCTGCGCGGTGAGATGCATGGCCTGAACAGTACCATGGGCGGCATGGCCGGTACGGTACGGAATCTGGTAGCGGCCTACGCAGGGTTTGAATCTATCCGAGCGGCCTTCGGCTTTATCAAGGATTCCATCCTTACCTATGCCGCCTTCGATGACACCATGAGGCAGGTGGCGGCGACGTCGGGCGCAACGGCAGAAGAGCTCACCCTATTGACCGAGCTGGCCAAGGAGATGGGCTCCTCCACCCGTTTCTCGGCCACTCAGGCAGCGGGTGGTCTGAAAGCCATGTCCCTGGCGGGGCTCTCGGCATCCCAACAGCTTCAAGCTCTACCAAAAGTTTTGGAGCTCGCTGCTGCGGGTTCGGTTGATCTGGAGACCGCAGCGGGGATCGCTACCGCCTCCATGGCCCAGTTTTGGTTGCAGGCCGGTGAGCTTGGGCATGTAAATGACATCCTGGTCACTGCCTTCACCAACTCCGCCACCAACATCCAGGATCTGGGGCTGGCGCTGCAATATGCGGGACCGGTAGCCAAAGCTGCGGGGAACAGCTTTGAAGAGACCGCCACCGTTCTGGCCCTGCTGGCCAAGAACGGCTTCTCTGGGGAAAAAGCGGGTACCGCCCTGCGTGCTGCCTATGCTCGTCTGCTGGCCCCGGTGGATAAAGCCCAAGAGGCCATCAACCGTATGGGCCTTCAGACCCATGATGCCACCGGCCAACTGCTGCCCATGACTGGTGTGCTGCGCAACCTGAAGGTAAGTGGGGCCGATGCCGCCGACATGATCCAGATCTTCGGGGTGGAAGCCGCGCCTGCGTTGACCGCTGCCGTAGGCATGTCCTCCCAGGCCTTTGAGGCGTTGGTGGCCAAGTTTAATGAAGTGGGTGGCGTCGCCGGACGTGTAGCTACCGAGATGGAAGCGGGCATGGGCGGGTCCATCCGTTCCCTGGAGTCCGCATGGGAGGGGGTGAAGATTGCGGTTGGTGAGGCCATAGACAAACACAGTTCATTGAATCTCCAGGATCTCACCGCTGCCATCAATGAAAACAAGGATGCCATCGTCGAACTGGCCCTGGCTGGTGTGGATCTGGCTGCCATGCTGGGTCGAGTGGCTCTGATGGTTGGCGAGTTCATCCTAGCGTGGAAAGAGGTCATCGGCGTGCTGGGTGGGGCGTATCTGGCCATCAAAACCCTGCGTGTGGCCATGGCAGCACTCACTGCACTTCAGACCGCTCAGTGGTTTCTAACCGTTACCCGTGCTGCCTCTGGCTTGGTAGCCGTGGTAGGCGCTCAGGGATTGGTTGGCGCATTGGCGCTGGCCCGCACCCGTCTGCTCTCTCTTATCTCCATCAATCTGGCCGGGTTCTTTATCCGGGGTGCTGCCGCTGTTGGCAGTCTACTCGCCGTGCTTACCGGTCCGGTGGGGCTTGTAGCTGGCGCTACCGCTGCTGTGGGGGCTCTGGGCTATATGGCCTACTCCTGGTTGAAAACCAAGGATGCCCAGGATGAGGCGGTTGCATCGGGTCAAGCAGCGGTTGAAACCCAAAAGCAGGTAGCGGATCGCCTCAAACAGATCGGCCAGCAGCTAGGGATCAATATCCCCGATATGGAGACCTTCAACCGTCTACAGCGGGAAGGCACCATCATCGCCGACAAAAGCACCGGGGGATGGCGCTTGGCGGCACAGGCTGCCTCGGAGGCAATCCAGACCCAACGGCGTGCAGCCCAGGAAGCGGCCAACCAGCTATCCAACTTGACCCGCCAGCGGACATCTGCCCAGCGCAAACTGGCTGCTTTGGAGCAGCAGCTGGCTGAAGAGCAGAAGCGTCAGGCCCGTGAGGTGCTTACCGAGAAGATCCGTACTGCTGAACAGTCGGTCCAGGCCACCGAGCGTGCCCTGCAACAGAGCCTGACTGCTGAGAAGCGATTGGCCGATCAGATCCAGGGCATCGAAGAGAAAAAGCGCAACGCCCGTATCTCCACCGAGGATAAGGTGCGCTCGCTGTTGGAACGCAACATGTCCGACCGGGAGAAAGAGACCTCCCGCGCTGCAGCCGCTTCCCAAAAACTGGCTGAAGCTCAGAGGCTTCTTTCCCAAACAACGCTTTCCGAGCAGGACATTAAATGGGCCGAATCCCTGGCCCGTGGGGCCCAGGATGCCTTCTCCAGTTTGAATGATACCTCCACCGCCATCCGGGGTGTGCAGGATGCCGGGGATGTGCTGGATCAACTCTATCAGCGCCAGGAGGAGAGTGCACGAAAAGCGCTTTCTACCCAGAAAGATCAGACCACATCTCTTACCGAGCAGTTGGAAACAGCACGTGGTCAGGTGGATCTGCTCAAACAGGCTATGGAAGCCCTTCCTGACCGGGTCACCAAATCAGTCGAGCTTCAGGCCCAGGTTGAGCAGGCCCAATCTGCACTCTCAGCCATCGAAAAGCAGATGGCGGCGTTAAAAGACAAGACCATCACCGTAACCGTGCAAACGGTAGAGGCCAGACAGGCAGGGGGTATGATCGGTCTGAACCGGGGTGGTCGTCTCCCCGGCTATGGGGGTGGGGATCGGATTCACGCCTTGTTGGAAGCCGGTGAGATTGTCATTCGCAAAGAACGCTCCCGGGTCTTCCGTGATCTACTGCTGATCATCAACTCCGCGCCCATGGATACGGTGCGGCGCATCCTGCCCAACCTTCCCAGGTTTCAAACCGGGGGGATGGTGGGGCTTCCGGAGATCCCAGCGCTTCCTCAGCTCTCCTTTGCTGGAGCCGGTGGAAATCAACAGCCCTCAGTAGAGGGGATCGTTCAGCTTGATCTGACCATGAACAGCAGACCAGCGGCCTCCATCACTAGCCCCCGGCAACAGGTGCGGCAACTGGTAGATGCCCTCAAGGAACTGCAGCGCGGTACCTTCTGATATCCCGATGAAACAACTTGGTGATTTAACACTACCTGAGTCGATCCAGTGGAGCGACCGTCGGGCATGGGCCCCTGTTTCTATGGAGACAGCCCGCACCCTGGGCGGCACCCCTGTGCTCTGGTCCCAACCCCTGATCAAAGGCAGGCCCATCACCCTGGAGGCCGCAGATGGGGTGACCTGGCTGGATCAATCCACCGTGATGGCCATTGAGGCCATGGCTGCGCAATCCGGGGCGGTTTTCCCGCTTATCTGGAGGGCAGAGAGCTATCAGGTGATGTTCCGCCATCACGAACCACCGGCCATCCAGTTCCAACCCCTCTGGCCGCACCATGATCTCTACACCGGTACCATCAAGTTAATGGAGATTTGAAATTGCCCATCCAAACATCAGAACTACGCTTCTACAAATCCACCACCGTCAGCGATACCACCAGCAATGGGGGCCGCATCTCCGCCAGTGAGATCGCCGATGGGGTGAAGAACAATGTCTGGCCCGACGTGCCACAAGGGGAACGACTGGCCGGATCCACCAAATACCGCAAGGTGTTCTTCAAAGTCGCCAACGATGCTGATATCAAGCTGATTGATCCGCGCATCTATGTGGAGACAGCCACCCCAGGGGATGACCGCATTCTGATCTTTCCCGGCACCCAAACCGATACCCAGGGGATGCTCACCGGATCAGAGCGGCTCTATGGGGCAGGAACGCTGGATGCCAATGTCTCCATCGGGGCCACCAGTATCGATGTCAACACCGAGTCGGCCACCGATGCCATCTTCCAGAACGGGGACCTGATCCGCATCTCCGATCAGGACCATGTGGATGATGCCTCCGGTAACGTCGAGTTTATCCGTCTGGCCAGCAGCGGTGGGGTGACCTGGAATGGGGACAAAGCCACGCTGACCTTTGAGGCCGGACAGAGCTTGCAGAGCGCCTATGCCTCCAGCAATACCCGCGTTGCTTCAGTCATTGAGCCCGAGGATATCGAGGCAACCTGGGGTAGCTGGACCGGATCCACCGTTGCGGGTACATACGACGGATCCGGTCCAACGACAGCGCCCACCAATATTATACCGATTCTCGATTCAATCGGCAGCATTGAACAGACCTGGACCCTGACCTTCAGCGATGCCAACAGCTTTAGCTGCGTGGGGGATACGCTGGGTAGTGTGGGCAGCGGCTCCATCTCTGGGGGTGATTTTGCTCCCAATAACCCTGATTTCAGCCGTCCCTATTTTACGCTGCCTGTGGCGGGTTGGGGCGGGGCTTGGTCCAGTGGGGAAACCATCACTTTCAAAACCCATCCCGCAGCCGTGCCCATCTGGTGGAAACGTATTGTCCCCGCCGGGGCCAATAGCTTATCAGCGGACAAGGTGGTGGTCGCCATTACGGGCGAGAGTGCGTAATCGCCATGGGTGAAATCAGCACTTCGCTTACGATTCAGTTTTCAGCGCCTGAACTGGATGAGCCCTTTGAACTGGTGGTCAACGATGATGACCAAGGGGGCTCTGCGCCAGTTCAGGTGGCTTTCAGCCGTCTAACCTCAGGCGTCTGTGGCTGGGGGCGTATCTGCTATAGCATGAGTCAGATCACGCCCCTTGAGGTGATAGAGCCTGGCAAAAAGCGCGTAAAGCTCTACTGCTCCAAGCGCGTGGCGGCTACTGCCCGGCTCATCATCAGCGGGGGTGAGGCGCGTCTGATCGGGCGTCGTTCTGAAACGGTGGTGGAAACCATCACCTGGTCCAAAGAGCATACCAAGAAACTGCGCTGGCTCTATGACCACCCGGTGTTGGAAATCATCGAGCAGACCTCCTTTCGCAACAAGCAGGGGGATCTGGTCACACCACCCCGCTATGACCGCCAAAGGGGCGCGTTTCATGCCGCCCAAGAGGTGATCGGGGCTCTGGTGGTGCGCTACACCGTAGGTTTTTCCCTCTACGAAATCACCTATGGCAATGGAGAGGAGAGCGTCTCAACGGCTCAGTTTGTTGAAATGCAGAATGCCTGGCAATCCGGCAACGTGGAATCGGCAGAGGTCCCACCGGTACGCATCATCGCCCTGTCCGACTGGCATGCCACCCAGGTATCCTTCCCTCGTAAGTTTTGGCCCTCGGGAGCCCCCAGTGTCAGCCTGCGCCAGGCTTCCCCCTCGGGTAGTAGCGATAAGGACGAACTCGCAGAGGAAGAGGAGCCCAGCAGCGAGGGGTTCTACCAGGAGGTTCCGGGGACCCGTCAAACGGTGCTGGAGAAGATCTATCACCCGGATGATCCCGAGCAGTTTATTGAGGTGAAAAAGACCCTCTATCTGGAGGCGCGGGATACGGTTACCGGCAAGGCGCTTAAAATCAGGTTTCTCAATCATGCCTCTTCAACCACCAGCCCTTGATCTGGGCTTTCTGGATGAGCTGTCGGCCTTCCGATGGGTCAGCGCCAATATCTGCATCACCATCATTGATGAATCCTCGCCCTATGCAGGGATGCAGCTTCAAACCTTCAACGAAGATTTAACCTTGTTGAGACATGCGCTATCAACCTCCAACGCCCAGGTGGGGTGTATGGAGTTAAAGTTCAGGCCCTCATCCCTATTGATCCCTGTTGGGGCCGATTTTCCCCCCGAGGTGCATCGGCTGATTCGCGAAAGACCAACGCTGGAGGATTGGAATGCGTTGATACAGAGCATGACACCCACGCCTAAGCGGGTGGTGATCTCCTGTGATGCCTCAGGATCCACCAACGGATTTGGCGATGTCCGGATCCGAGACAGCCTGTCCGCATGGATTGCCCAGCTGGAAAACAGGGGGGTGACGGTGATCACCCGTGAATACCGTGGTGAGCGGTGGTTGCTCCAGCTCATCGAAGATATGTCAGCCTTGACCGCATAAAGGAGAGTCTTATGGCCCTGCGTTTTAACGATACCCTGCGCAACTCGCTTATGAATAATCTGAAGAGCTACATCGATGGGATCTGCTTTGTCTATCCTGGCACCCGCCCGCCCAATCCCGATTTCCCCACATCGGAGTTGCCCCTGGTGCGTTTTACGCTGCAGTATAATAGCGCCACCGACGGAATGATCAGCTTGAGCAACGCACCGGTAGCCAGTGAGGTTGAAGGGACCGGCACCGCTACCTGGTTTCGGCTGGAGGATGGCAACTACAAGATTGATGGGGATGTCTCTGTTGAGGGGGGCAGTGGTGATGCCATCCTGGATAATGTGGGGCTGACCGCTGGGGAGATGGTAACCCTTAAGCAGATGGATTTCTCCATTCCCAACCCTGCCTGATCCATGCCCCTCTCTGCTGCTGTCCAGTGCCCGTGGTCCATCCTTCAAGAAAAGGCCCTTGATGCGCCCTATGGTTTGACCTTGGGCCGATCCCTCTCAACATCCTGGTCTATCCAGGTTTCCCATGGGGTAGGGGGGTGGTCATCGTTGCTACTGTCCCGGCAGCTTGAAGCCGCCTTCGATTATCTACCTCCATCATTTGCGCTCAACACCCAACTGCCCATTGCCCTGACAGCCGATCTAAACCGGGCCAGGCGCTTTACGCTTGGGCATGAGCTTAAGCTCGCCTTAAGCAGCCGCCTCAGTGCCAGGGTACAGGATGCCCGGGCAAGTTTCACACTCCCCATAGAGCGCACAATACGCCTTCAGGCGGATGCCTATGGCATGCGCTGTTCGGTGGCGTTGGGGTTTTCCCTCACGGCCCGTGCCGAGAACGGCAGCCGGGACATCTCCGTCACCGGCGAGATCCCCCTCTCCCTCAGCAGCACCATCACGGCAGCGCGACATACAGCCCGGGCCTCTGGCGTCGTCACCATTGAATCCCCTGCTATCCTCTTTACCGCCCAAAGTAGCACTCTGCAAGCTGCACCGGCACTTCCCATCCAGTTGAAGGGGCATATCTCCTTTGCCCCTAAATCCAGGCAGGTGACCAGCCTCTATGCCATACGCTTTCCCGTTACGCGTTATTTGGCCGCAGGGTATCGGTGTGGAACGTTCATTGAACAACACCTGGAAGCTTCGTGGGTCATTCAGGTCACGGGCTCATGTCGCACGCCATGGGCGCTGGGTGAATTTGTTTGGCCGCAGTCCCTTACCGCTTTGTGGAAGGTTCAGGTTGGGCGGGGGTTGGATGCCCGTTACGGTGCCCCTATCGACCGCGCGCTCTCTGCCCCCTATCAGGATGCTCTGCTCAAGACCTTACAAGCGGGCTATGCGCTCATGGGACCGGTGCAGCAAAGTTTGGCTTGCCAATGGTCTGCTACCCAGCCGGTGCATGCATCTCTCACAACGGGCTATCAGCTTCAAGCGCGGGACTCAGCTCATAGGGCTATGACCGCATGGTGGGATCTGCTGGCGGATCAGCCTCCTGTGCAGACCTCCTCGGGTGTCCGAGCCTATCATTTAGGTTTGCCCTTATGACAATTCTTTCCGCATCCCTAGCCATTGCCGAGGGGGACTACGCCTGGACAGGCACCATGGAGCTGGCGGATCCCGCCTCATTCCAGCGTATTCAGATCGATGATCCGGTAACCCTGGAACTGGGTGGTGAGATCTTCCAGATGATGGTGGATAATAAGACTCTCTCTCGTGATGGGGTGAGTCGTCCCAGGTTGGTTGTGTCGCTGATTAGCCCCACGGCTCGTTTTACTATGCCAAGAGCCATGCCCATGGAAGGGATGTGGGAGAGCCCTGTTTCTGCCCGTGTGGCCGCCGAAGAGGCCGTAGGAAAATCCATTCTATGGGATCTGGTGGACTGGACCATTCCCGGTGGGCGGTTGGCAGTCTATGATGCTGCGCCCTTAGATGTGGTGCGCACGATTGCAGAGGCGGCTGGTGGGGTGGTGGAGACTACGCCCGGAGGTATTCTGCGGGTCCGTCACCGCTTTCCGGTGGCGGTTCCCCAGTGGGGCCGGGTCACTCCGGACCACATTCTCACCGACTCTGCCGATAATCTCTCCTGCAGAGAGTCCCACCGTGCCCGCTACCGTGTGAATCGGGTCACAGTACGCGGGTGGTTGCCCAGCGGTGGTCATCTCTCTGCTGAGCTGGATCGACGGGTGGATGGGCTTAATCAGGGGCACACCACCTTTCACTCCGGCGGATCTGCCCACCTGTTGGTAAACCATGGGCCCAAGACCAGCATACAGAGCATTTCAGCCTCATCAGGCGCACTGCTTCCCAATGCGGATCAATCCTACACCATCAGTGAAGATCTCATGTTTGATGGGTCCAATAGCGCCACGCTCTCCCAACCCGCACAGTCCATCCAATCGGTGATTTGGTTGGGCAATGATCTGGGTGCTCTGACACTGGCTACAGATGGTATGGCCGTTACGGCGGCCAGTTCAGGTGTTGCTATAGCTAGGGTGACCTTCACCGTGCGTTCCCGATCTTGGAGCCTTACGGCCCCAGAAGTCGTAGCTGGCTTGGACTCTTTTCCCGTGCAGGTGCGCATCACTGGCCAGTCTGGTGATCAGGTAGGGGATGGAGAGATCGTCTGCCAGCGGGGCGATGGTGAACACCCCGGCGAAGATATCTCCGATCCGCTATTGGCTACCACTGAGGCCAAACTCTCCCGAGGCCGGGCTGAGATTGATGCAGGTGAGGATCTTCAGGAGATCTCACTGACCTGCGTTCACCGACCTGGTGTTATGCCTGGTCAGATCATTGAAGTGCATGATGCCCTGATGGGCCGATCCTGGCGGGGCAAGGTAACCGGCGTTGCCCATGAGGCCATCGGCCCGCGCATCACCACGTCCCTGGAGGTTCAACGTGTCGCACCCAGTGCATGATCTTCGACACCTTATCGCCAGCAAGCGGTCCGTATCCGGGCGAGTGGTGGCCGTCACCGGCGGCATGGTCCGCGTGGCTACCGCACGTGGAGTTGTTCAAGTAATGGGGCGTGACCTTGCTGTGGGTGACCGTGTTCTGGTGGAAAATGGCATTACACGGCCAGTTTCCCAATCAACACAACAGGTCACCCACAAGGTTTAACCACATGCCGGAGCCAGCTCGTACCTGTTGGGGAGCTCTGTGTCCGGGGGTGGGTATCTCGATTGTGAAAGAGCAAATTTTTCCGAAGGCCAGCATATCACGCTGATGGGAAAATAGCTGTTATTTCAAAGAGGGTGATGTTTTTGGGAGGGACAGGGCTTTTGCCGTCAGGCGTTTGAGAAAACCAGTAGCACTCTTGGCGGATTTATCATCACACACCTCCAGATAGACCCAGCGGCTGGCTCGGTCTATGGCGACGAACAGATAGCGACGAGAGGATTCATTTGGCATCTGAGGGAGGTGTTTATAATCCACATGGACGTAGCCTGGCTCATAATCCTTGAAAGTTTTTATGGGTTTCTTCTCACCTTCAGGTTGAGGAATCAGGTCTCGTAAGCGTGAGACGCCATGGCGACGAAGGCATCGGTCCAGACCTGAGCGGCTAACATCGGGATTGACGAATTCACGCATAACGACCAAAAGATCATCCAGGGGAAGAAGGAATGTTTGACGCAGCTCACAGCTATCGCTTCCTGTTCGGGTGACAAGGTAGTCTGCAAATGATGAGGCGTGTGGGATCGATCCTCCGTGTCGGTTCGCCCCTTCCAACGCCGCACAGTATCCGTTGTGATACCAAGCTCTGAAGCAAGCACGGTAACCGGCAGTGTTGAATCCTGAATTTGCTTACGTGTCCTTGGTGTCGTTGTCGCGTTGGCGTGTAATCGGATGTTCATGACTGTTTCCCTCTGATAGCTCCTGATCCCAGCGCTGCCATGAAGGCTCGAGCTTGGAATAAAGGATAGCTCAGATAGTAAATGGAATCATCCGGGATTTTGCATCTACCCACAAATCAGCAGGGACATAAATTTTGTTTTTCCGATACATGAACCCCGTACCACCGTTACCGGCCCAGTAGCCGCTTGATACCGGGGTCTCTGAACGGTTACACTTGCAGAATCAGTCGTAAGCAGGGATTGTGTCCAAACAATCGGGTGCGGTACATATCTTGCTAAGGTGATTGCTGAACGGAGAAAGGGAAACCCCGTACCACCGTTACCGGCTCCAGTAGCCGCTTGATATCGGGGTCTCTGAACGGTTACTGGAGGATTGTCTTAAGAGTGATGCGGTTACTGGAAATGCTCTCCATAGTAGAGAATATGATAGAGGCAAATCAGCTTGAAGTCAGCAGAGATCAGAAGGTGTTTTTTTTGTTTCTCTCGCCCATAGGGCGTAACGTTACTGAATGCCGCTTCACTACCCTTGACTGGTCCGATCAGTTCTGATGAGGATCTTTTGGTCGGAAAGCGCCTTAATATATGTTTAGAACCCTTTTTATACCCGGCGGTGCAGGGTTTGTTGGATCCAATCTGGCCATCCTGTTTAAGCAGGCCTATCCGGATCGTCACGTGGTGGTGATGGATAATCTCAAGCGTCGTGGGAGTGAATTGACGCTGCCGCGTCTGGCCGAACACGGGGTTACGTTCCTACATGGAGATGTCCGGGTTAAAGAGGATGTCGAGGCAGTCGGCCCGTTTGACCTGCTCATTGAGTGCTCTGCCGAGCCCTCAGTCCATGCCGGTTATGGGGAGTCTCCGGCCTATTTATTGAGCACCAACCTGACTGGCGGACTCAACTGTTTTGAGGCGGCCCGTCAACATCAGGCTGCGGTGCTGTTTCTCTCTACCAGCCGGATTTATCCCATAACCCCCATGCGCGCCCTGCCCCTGAAACCCATGCAGACCCGCCTGTATCTACCCCAAGGCGTGACCGGTACAGGCTGGTCTGATCAGGGCATTGCCGAGGATTTTTCACTGGCAGGCGCCCGCTCTCTGTACGGCGCCAGCAAGCTCAGTTGTGAAACCGTACTGATGGAGTACGCCGAGGCCTATCAGCTGCCCGCTCTGGTCTACCGCTGCGGCGTGCTGGCCGGTCCTTGGCAGATGGGAAAAGTGGACCAGGGTTTTGTTACCCACTGGGTAAGCCGTCACCATTATGGCACCCCCTTATCCTATGTGGGGTTTGGCGGCGAGGGGCTCCAGGTGCGTGATCTTTTACACATTGCCGATCTGTTCGAACTGATACACCTGCACCTGCCCAAGCTGGAATCCGGCACATGCCCGATCTTTAATGTTGGTGGCGGGGTGGATGTCAGCGCATCACTGCAGGAGATGACGACCATTTGCCAAAACCAAACCGGCAAAGAGATCGTCATAGGCCGACAACCGGAAACCCGCGATGCGGATATCCCATATTATGTAAGCGACACCCGCAAGATTAAGGAAATCCTGGGGTGGCAGCCCAAAAGGTCTGTCGAGACCATCGTGGCGGATATCCATCAGTGGATCTGTAGCCACGAAAAGCAGTTGAGTCAAATCTTTCTTTAAAAAAAACAGTAAATAAAGGGAGTTCCATGTCAGTTATCTTGATTACCGGATCCGCTGGCCTGATCGGCTCTGAGGCCGTGCGCTTTTTTTCTAGCCAAGGCTTTGAAGTGGTGGGTATCGACAATGATATGCGTCAATACTTCTTCGGTTCCGAAGCCAGTACACGCTGGTCCCAGGAAAAACTTCAGGCCAGCGTACCCCGTTATCAACATGAGTCGCTGGATATCCGCAACTATGAGGCCCTGGAACAGCTGTTTGCCCGCTACGGAGATAATATTTCCGGCATCATCCACACCGCGGCGCAACCATCCCACGACTGGGCCGCAAGGGAGCCTTTGACCGATTTTTCCGTCAATGCCGTGGGTACCCTGAATCTGTTGGAGTTAACCCGTCTGCACTGTCCCAAAGCTGTGTTTATTTTTACCAGCACCAACAAGGTCTATGGCGACACCCCCAACCGCCTGCCTCTGGTGGAGGAAGAGACCCGCTGGACCATCCGCGACACCCACCCCTACGCAAAAGATGGCATTGATGAACTGATGAGCATCGACCAGAGCACCCACAGCGTTTTCGGGGCCTCCAAAGTGGCGGCGGATGTGATGGTGCAGGAGTATGGCCGCAATTTTGGCCTCGCTACTGGCTCCTTCCGGGGCGGCTGTTTAACAGGCTCGGGGCACTCGGGGGCAGAGTTGCATGGCTTTTTGGCCTATTTGATGAAGTGCGCCATGGAAAAGCGCCCCTATACCATCTTTGGTTACAAGGGCAAACAGGTGCGCGACAACATTCACTCTAGCGACCTGATTCACGGCTTTTGGCACTTTTTTCAAAACCCACGCCCCGGCGAGGTTTACAACATGGGGGGCGGGATGGATTCCAACTGCTCCATGCTAGAAGCCATTGAGTTATGCCAACAGATTACCGGCAATATCCTGGATTTCAGATACAGCGAAACCAATCGAACCGGTGACCATATCTGGTGGATTTCTGACCTGAAAAAGTTCAAGGATCACTATCCCCAGTGGCAACTTGAATTCAACGTAGAGCACATTCTTCGCGAGATTGAAGGGGGCTTGAAAACACGCTGAGGAGAGTGGCCCGCCACCCTCATGCCCAACCTTAACCCGAGACAAACGCCTGCCGCATGCCGGGTTGCGATGGCCCATGACCGAGAACATGCAGCGGCCTGCTTGGTCAAGGGCAAATGGCTGCAAAAGGCCAAAGCGGGCGGTCCTCCCCTGGATCTGGGCCAGAGCCCCCCCGCCAGGATGCCCAGTGTTGGATTCGTGCCATCAAGGGTGACGCCACATCCTGGGCCATGGTTGCTGCCACCTGCTCTGCGCCCCCTGTGGCGTGCGCCTTGGCTGTTTGGTAAGCAGAAAAACACTATGAAAACCATGCTTTAGGAGAAGTGTAATGCCTGTTCAGGTGCAATACCGTAAGGAGTGGGAGGAAGCAGGGATTACGGACATGCTCTCTGTGATCATTCCCACCCATAATGAGGAAGGGTGCATTCAATCCACGGTGGAAAAGCTGATTGCCGTTCTGCAGGCTGAATCCATTGCCCATGAAATTCTGGTGATCAACGATAATAGCAGCGACCGCACCGGGGAGATTCTTGTGGCCATGACCCCCTACTGCCCCACCATGCGGGTCATCAACAACACCCCACCCAATGGTTTCGGTTTTGCCATTCGTCAGGGCTTGTTGGCCTTCAATGGCGAAGCGGTGGCCCTCTACATGGCAGATGCCTCTGACGCCCCGGAGGATCTGGTGCGCTTTTACCGCAAGCTGCAAGAGGGTTACGACTGCGTGTTTGGCAACCGCTTCACCAAAGGTGGCCGGGTCTACAACTACCCCTGGCCAAAGCTGGTATTAAACCGGCTGGGCAACCTGTTTATTCGCCTGTTGCTGCGCACCGGCTACAACGATACCAGCAACGCCTTTAAGCTTTATCGCCGCCATGTGATTGCCGGGCTGCATCCGCTGCTCTCCTATCAGTTCAACATCACCATTGAACTGCCCCTTAAAGCGATCATCCGGGGCTACAGCTTTGCGGTTGTTCCCAACTCCTGGGAGAACCGCAGCCATGGCATCTCCAAATTTAAAATCAAGGAGATGGGATCCCGCTACCTGTTCATCGTGTTTTACTGCCTGATTGAAAAGATTTTCATGCAGGGAGAGTTCTCCAATCTGCCGACTGAATCCGAACAGTGCCAAAATTGGACTAAGTGACGCCATGAATGTTGCCCCATCACTTCTGGGTAGCCCCAAGGCTCTGAGTAAAGCGGTAGCAACACGTTTGGCCCCCTGTCCGGGCTTTGTTTATGGGAGCTTCAAGAGTTTATGGGCGCTACAACCTTGGCCAAAATATCACTTCTAAAAACAATCTGAGGCCGCGTAAGATGAATCGTAACCGTTCAGAGACCCCTCGTTCAGTGAGGATGTTCACCGTCTGAGAAGGAATTAACTGCTGGGGCTGGCACCAATTTTGTTTGATCTTGGCAAAGAATATCCTTGACACGATTTTCGTCGAAAACGTGAAATTTCAAAAGGAGAGTGCGATCCGATCTGTTTTGCCCATCAAAGCCTTGAGGGGGAATTGTGGCGGGTTTCAGCTGTAGGCCAACCCCGGAGACGAGCGTATTTTTACACTGGCTCCAATGGGGCGCAGAAGCTCAAAAATCTCTTCCTGGAAACTCGTGTTATCATGTTCATGTTGATTCATTCACCGGCGATGATATGGCGCACGAACTATGAAGCTTTCGGATCACGACCTGCTCCAGATTGATGAGGAATATCTCTCCTCGCTATCGTCTGCAGAATTGCTGGCCGTCAGCCGGAAAATGTTGGAGGATCTTAAGGAATCTCGTGAGCGTTTGAACCGGACACCTGATAACAGCTCCCAGCCGCCCAGCAGTCGTCCGGCGTACCTTGGAATTCCAGTTGAGGAGGATGAAGCGCATCTGGATGAGGATAAGGAAGACGCTTCGCCGGATAAAAAGAAGGGGGCCGATGATGAGGGTGGAGATGATTCACCAGGGCCTTCCGGTAATTCTACTCCCCCTGCTCCAGGAAAGGGCAAGCCGGATTCTTCAAGCGAGAAGCCGAAAGGTAGGGCTGGGAAGCCGATCGGCGCCAAAGGCTTCGGCCGTACCCAAACAATTCCGATTCGGAGTACCGTGGTTCATCGAGCGGAAACGTGTGCTGCCTGCGATGCCGCTCTTCCCTTGGATGCTCGATTTATAGCTCGAATCGGCTATGTGACCATCGATCTGATAAGGGGTGGCCCGGATCAGCCTGGATTGAGGCTGGAGGGAACCAAGCACCTTTTTGGGGAAATTGCCTGTAGATGCGGCCATATTTCATGTACCGGGCCCGGCACAGGGGATCGACTTGAGATTGCAGGACGCAAAACTGCCACCAGTTTGAGTGAATGGCGTATTGTCGGCCCCATGTTGGCAGCTTTCATTGTTGCGCTCGCAAAACGGATGCGGTTGTCTCGCTCCAAGGTCCAGGAGTTTTTAATCGATTGGTTCGGCCTGGAGTTGAGTGTCGGGACCATCGACAATTGCATACGTGAAGTCGGGCTGGCTGCCAACCCTGTTCAGGATGAACTGATTGCTGAACTTCGTGCATCTGCTCTGGCTCATGTAGACGAAACGCCTTGGAAGCAAAAAGGTCAAGCTTTGTGGCTTTGGGTTTTCGCGACGGCCAATACAGTCTTGTTTTGTGTGGGACCTCGGACACGGCAAATGGTCATGGATATCCTGACCGAGGAATTCGCGGGCTGGCTGATGAGCGACGGACTCATGAACTACCGGACTTTTTCAAAGCGGCTGCGTTGCTGGGCACATCTGATCCGGAAGGCCAAAGGGTTGTCGGTAAGCCTGGATAAAGAGACCAAGCGATTCGGCTCCAGGGTATTGGAAGTCCTGGAATACATGGTCGAAGAGGTCAAAGACGGATCGGATCCGCCTGCTGCCGCGTCGATTTTGGAAGATTTCCAGGGATACTGCGAAATGTACAGAGATTATCCCCCGTCCGAAAAGGTTCGCAGTCTTTCCGTTGAGCTTCTCAATGACTGGGATGTCATCTGGCTACCCTAGAGATCTCCGGGGTTGCCACTGACAAACAATGATGCTGAACGTGCGCTGCGCCACTGGGTCATCGCGCGTTTGATCAGCCACGGAACTCGTACGGCAGAAGGGAGCCAAGTATTGGGTGTGCTGGCTAGCGTCATCGAAACTTGTCGATTGCGGAACGTGTCCCCCTGGGACTATCTTGCTAAGGTGATTGCTGAACGGAGAAAGGGAAACCCCGTACCACCGTTACCGGCTCCAGTAGCCGCTTGATATCGGGGTCTCTGAACGGTTACGATGAATCAGACGTCCACCAGAATTTCAACAGAGCTTGGGACATCCCCACTTATCAGATGAGGATAAATCTCGATGGGAATCACTCAGAAGAATTCTTTACAGGAAAAGGTCTTATGGGCTCTGTTAGCCGCTTCGTTATTACATGCTTTTTATGTTCTTTATTTAGGATTTGAACTTCCCATCTTAGGGTTGCACGGCTTTCGTCAGACTCAAACAGCTATTTCTGCATACTATATGGTTCATGAAGGGGCCTGGCTGCCCTACATGACCCCTATACTCGGAACGCCTTGGATGATTCCGTTAGAGTTTCCTCTTTATCAATGGATCGTTGCTGTTTTGCACATCGTTAGCGGCATTGAAATGGATCAAGCAGGTCGACTTGTCAGCTTTTTCTTTTTCCTTCTTATTCCTCTCCCCGTCATTACGATCTCTCGCTATTTGAACTTTCCCAAACAATTTCCGCTTTTGTTTGCCATATTTTTCTATTTCACCCCCCTTTATCTCTTTTGGGGGCGGACATTTTTGATCGAAGTTCATGCCGTTTTTCTAGCAGTGTTATGGTTGGCGGCTCTGACGAGATATCTTGATCAAAGAACGCTGTTTCGTTTGCTGATTGTGATCGTTGTTGGTATCTTGGGTGGCTTGGTCAAGGTGACGACCTTTGCCGCATTTGCTTTATTTGGAGCGGCTCTGTGCTTGCATTATCTCATCAAAAAAAGTTTTCTGAAAAAACCTATTCAAACGCTCATTTCACACTGGCCGCTTATTGTGATTTTTGCATCGCAACTGGTTGCGATTCTTGTTTGGGTATCTTGGTCTGATTCGATCAAGGTTCAAGGGGAAATCACCAAAGCCTTAACCAGTGACCTGCTGACGGCATGGAATTTTGGCAGTTGGGAACAGCGTACAGAGTTGCAAAATTGGTATGAGGTGTTGATCCGAAGAACAGTTCGTTCAACGATTGGGTGGGGTGTTTTATTGGTTCCCCTGCTTGTTCTTCCAATTGTTTTCCAACGTCGAGTGATTATGGGAGTTGCTGTTACTCTGCTTCTCTATATCACTCCGTTTTTAATTTTTACCAATCTCCATATTGAGCATACCTACTATCAGGTGGCCAATGCTCTTTTTCTCGTCGCAACTCTCGCTGTGTTGATAGCCTATCTTTCAACCGATCCAAAACATCAACGTTTATTTCTGGCTGCTTTAGTGGTTGTGGTTGGATCTCAGATTCATAGTTTTTATTCAAGCCAATTCTACCGAGCGATGAATGTGGAAGAAAGTCACTACTATGAGAAGGAGATCGGTGACTATCTAAAAGATCATACCCCTAAGGACTCAGTTATCGTGATCCACGGTACAGCTTGGACTTCTGCAATTCCCTACTACTCTGAACGTAAAGGGATTATTTTTGTCGCTTGGATATCTGATGAACTCATAGTCGATTTTCACCAAGATTCATCTATTTTGGCAGGAGAGTTCCCTGTCCCTCGCGTAAATGTTATCTGCACCCAAATTGGCCTTGGCTGATGCATCGATGGAGCGATTTTTCTGGTCTGGTGGAACAAAACCTGGGAGAATCGACGGGGTATAAGGTGCTTGAAAGTGCCTGGATTCTGCTGAATTTTGGATCTCAGGCATAGGACATTGGAACGCCAGGTCAATGCGCTCTTTGAAAATCAGGAACCGATAGCTGGCAGATGTCAGGCAGCGATGCGTTCGTATCGGTGGTGCAGACCGCCGAGAACAGGGAATACGATAACGTCGCCTGACTCTTTGTGCTGAATCGGACGGTGAACCGGGGAATCTTTGGCCAAACCCAAATGGGTCCGCTGGTGGTAATAATCCACATACTCCCCAAGCCGCTGTCGCAGGTGTTCTTCGTTGAGCACGATGATGTGGTCAAAGCACTCTCTACGACAACTACCGATCATCCGTTCTGCGATGGCATTTTGCCAAGGCGATCCTGGGGCTGTGATCAGCGTTTCGATCCCCATGGCTTTGAGTGAGTGCTGACTGGCCATGAAGAGTGGATCGCGATCATGCAGCAGGAAACGCGGGGCTGAATCCCAGGGAAACGCTTCGCAGATTTGTTGAACCACCCAAGCTGACGTTGGATTGGTTGTAACATTGAAATGGATAATCCGGCGGCGATCGTGGTCGATCAGAATGAGGACGTGCAGCACCTTGAAAAAGATTGTCGGTATGGTGAAGAAGTCCATGGCCACGATCTGATTTACGTGGTTATCAAGGAAGGTCCTCCAGGTCTGTGAAGGGGGCTTGTCAGGTTTGAGCATGTACTTTGAGACTGATGTCTCTCCTATATCGTAGCCCAATTTCAGTAACTCACCATGTATGCGTGGTGCACCCCAAAGTGGATTCTCCCGACTCATCTTACGGATCAGATCACGCACCTCCTTCGGAATACGAGGACGACCAGGGCGTTTAGGTTGCGATTTCCATTTCCAGTAGAGCTTAAAGCCCTGTTTGTGCCACTTGACCACGGTTGCTGGCTTAATGATCACGAGGGCACTCTTCCAACCCGACCACCGCCGAGAAAGCCAGACCCAGAACAACTTATCCCGACGTGAAAACGTTGGCCGCTTTGGTTTTTGTCGTTGAAGAATATTGATTTGGTGGCGAAGAGCCAGAATCTCCAGTTGTAGGGCTGCACTAGACCTGAACAATCCCGTGATGATGTGGATGAGTTCTGTTAATGTGCTGAGCATATGTAGCTCCTTGATATAATGCCCTGAATGGAACACTTCCCGCATGACGAAGATAACTCAGCCGCACGATCGGTTTCTGAAGGCATTGTTGAGTGATCCAGATAAGACTGGAACTTTGCTTCGGGAGCGTCTGCCAAAGGAAGTAGCAGAGTTACTGTCATCAGAGCCGCCTGTCTTGGTGGATGGGACCTTCATCGATGGTGAGTTTCGGGAGCATTTAACGGACCGGCTTTTCAAGGTTAAGACTCAAGAGGGGAAGGCGGCATACATTTACGCGCTGATTGAGCACAAGAGCTATGCAGACGAATGGGTTGCCTTCCAACTTTTGCGCTATATGGTCAGGATCTGGGAGCGGTTTCTGAAAGAAGGGCAGCAGAAGCTACCTCCGATTGTGCCTCTGGTGGTTTATCATGGGGCTCGTGAGTGGACGGTCCCAAACCAGTTTTCAGCATTGCTTGAAGCAGATAAGGGTTTGTTACACCATCTGCTTGATTTCAGCTTTGCGGTGACGGATTTAGGGCGCATCGCGGATGATGACCTGTCTCAGGATACTCATTTGCGAGCTGCTCTGATGGCGATGAAGTATGCGTTTCAGGGTGCCGAAGGTGTGGTTGTGATTCCACAGATAGGGAAGGGTGCCCAAGGGGATCCTGAGTTTGCCAAGTTGGTGTTGAGATATCTGATTCAGACGTACAGGGGAATGACAATGGCAGATGTACAGGCATATGCGGAAGAGGCTTTTCCTGGAGAAGCGGAGCACTATGCATCGCAGTTTGCGCGTGAGATGATGTCTAAGGGCCGTCAAGAGGGCCGTCAAGAGGGCCGTCGAGAGGGTCGTCAAGAGGGTCGTCAAGAGGGTGAATCTTCACTTCTTCTTCGCCTGCTTCATCGCCGTTTTGGAGACGTGCCTTCTTGGGCGGAGTTAAAAGTAGCGAATGCTACAATTGATGAACTGGAGACCTGGGGTGAGCAAATTTTTGATGCGGAGACGCTGGAAGCCGTATTCAAGTAGGGTCAGGGCTCGTGAATTTATTTGATCGGGCGAGCGAACCTTTAAAGCAAACTTTTAGAGGTCGAATTGGAAGCTGTATTTGATGTTTTGTTCATAAATATCAATGCGATGTAACGAATTAAGGCTTTTTGCGGCGCGCAGCCGACGCAAAAACCTGGTTGGACTGAACGCGGTCCTGGGATAAAAGGTCTTATGGAGTTTTTACCGGCAGCGTAGATGTAGCGGAGGTCAGAGCTGGCCTATTGTGGTGGCGGTGGAATACCACGCGGTCTGTATGATCTGCCCACGAGACCTGTTTTCTACCTGAAAAGGCAACGTGAAGACGTGTAGCAGCAAGGGGCGTGGAGCTACAGGCATAGATTCCCCGTCTCTTCGGTCAGCGGGAAGAGTGGGAAGTTCCTGCAGTTGCTGTTTGGCCCACAAGGCTGATCAGGGAGATCTGGACTGCCTATTGATGCGCTGCAGAAGAACCAATCTCCCTTGATTACAGGCCGGGCAAACGGCATCGGCATGGACCCGGTTGGGTTTTTGATCCGGTGCTGCGTCAGAACGGATTTCAGGATCAGCCTCTTGGGCCTTTTGCACAGGGACAGAATGTTCGAGTTCAAGGAGAAGGCGAACTCTTTTAGCGGCGGAACGCTTAGAGGGATGCCAAAGGCCGAAGTATCGTATTTTATGGAATCCTCTGGGAAGTACATGCTGCAGAAATCGACGCAGGAATTCCTGCCCGGGGATGTCGCAGTATCGCCAACGCCGCTGCTTTCGGTCTTTATAGCGGATGGTAACGGTCTGTTCGTTGAAAGCAACGATGCGCTCCCTGTTGATGGCAATGCGGAAAGCGTATCGGGCGAGATAGTCAACAATAGCCTGTTCACCGGTTCCCCATGGGGTACAATGGACGACCCAATCCTGTTGCCACGCCTGTTGTGGCCAAGCTATGTCCGGACGTATCATTTTGAAGGTGCTCATGACCTTACCCCTGATCATGCGGGCCAGAGCCTTGGTAGGGATCAGAAATCCATTTTTGGCGGCGTACCAAGTTGCGCCGTCCTCTGAGAGTCCACCACCAGTTACCAGGCAATGGGCATGAGGATGGTAGATAAGTTGCTGTGTCCAGGTGTGTAAAAGAGCGAGCACTCCGACAGTACCACCCACATGTTTTGGATCTTTGGCCAGTTCGATGATAGCCTCGGCGGCGGCTTTCAAGAGGATGGCGTAGCAGTCGGTCTGGTTGGCCCTAAAAATAGCCCTCAGCGGTTCAGGTACGGTAACCGTGATGTGGAAATATGGGATGGGCAGCATTTCAGCCCGGCGCTTATCGAGCCACTGACGGGTTTGGTTGCCATGGCACTTTGGGCAGTGCCTGTTCTTGCAGGAGTGATAGGCGTAGATTTTTGTACCGCAAGAATCACAGCTGAACAGATGTCCTCCAAGAGCCTCGGTCCGGCAAGAGGTGATATCGTCGAGGGTACGGTGGTGTGAGGGGAGCATTGTAGCGCCATGGACAGCCCGGTAATCCCCTTCGAAATGACGAATGACGTCGGCGAGTTCGATCATGATCGTTCCTCCGCATCAAAGGTCGGCCATGATGGTATCAAGGGTAGAGCGCAGCTTCTTACGTGTCGGTTCAGTCAGATGGGAATAGATGAGTGTGGATTTGATACTGGAATGCCCCATAAGGATCTGAGTTGTACGCAGATCCACGTCATTTTCCATCAAACGTGTAGCGTAGCTGTGACGCAGGACGTGAGGGGTGATTTCTGATGGGAGGCCGGCCTCACGCAAAGCATCCTTGAACGTCCGGTACAGAACGCAGGAGTGAACAGCGTTGGTCCCTCCTTTGTTGGGGAACAGGAATCGTGGATGACGATGCTCCCTCCAGAGGGAACGCAATCCATACAGAGTAGAGGTGGGTAGAGGGATTAACCGTTCCTTGTTCCCTTTACCGATGATGCGCAGAAGCTGTTTTTGGCCATCAATGGATGAAACCTCAAGCGGGCGGACCTCGTTGATACGTAGCCCACAGGCGTACATCAGGGAAAAACATCCGCGTTGAACTGGACTGTGGATGGCAGCCAGAAGGAGCAGGACCTGATTATGGGTCAGAACTTGGGGAAGTCGCTTTTGTCGGGGTTGTCGGATCTTTTTTTTCCGAACAGAGGCCAATCCCGGCCAAGGGTCTGTTCATAGAGGAATTTGACACCATGCCAATTGGTTTTGAAGGTCCCTTTGGCAACACCGCTTTCCCGTAAATCCATAAGGTAGGTGCGGATCTCTTCCTCGGTAAGTTCCTCAACACCCTTCCAGGTCCGCGCAACCAGACGGTCAACGGCCTTCATATAGGTCTCACGGGAACGGTCCGTCAATCCGGCCATTTCCAGATCATCAATCATGCGCTGGCGGAGTGATTTCGTCATGGTCGTATCCTTCCATCAATTTGGTGAGACTGGCAGAGCCAGTTGATGAAAGGAATTTTACGGCATATGCTTGATGGGTGGGGAAAAGATGATCAGGCAGGAGGTTTTGCTACGGTGAAGCCGTTCAGTCCAACTTGTTTTTGCTAGAGTTCTCGGGTAGCGAGAGTGACCCTCTTGCGAAACAAAAATGCCTAAAAAATAGGCGGAGAAGGTTTGCTAAAGGGTGGCGTTTGGTCAACCAAAAAACCCTCATCCAAATGGATCGAGGGTTTTTTGTTGCCTAAATATCCGTAATAAATTCAATACTTAGCGATGGTTTACGTTCCTCTGTTTCTCCTCTCTCTGATCCGATATTCTCTCTTCTCCGCCATATTCTCCAAAAGCCGAGGACTTTGACAGGTCGGTCTTCAGATCTGAGGACCTCAGAGAATCAATGCTTTACGCGCCACTGAGCTGAGGACTTTTCAAAAAACACTCTCTATGCAAGTAACACTTGACCGCAGAATAAGTGGCGCTACTGGGTTGCTGTGTAAGGTTAGTGGACTGAATTTGCAGGGTTTCCACAGCATTTCTTGAACTTCTTTCCACTGCCACACGGGCATGGCTCATTGCGCCCGACCTTATTGCTGCGTACAGGCTTCTGTGGCTCATGCCCTCCAAGCCCAAAACGTGACTTTTTTTGCGCCAATTCTGCCAGGGATTCTAAAGAGGGGCCCAGTAGGGCAATGGGGCCAGCGATGATAAATTCATCACGGCTGATGTCACTGTCCACCGTAGCTTTTCCTGGAGGGGCCTCTGAAAAAATCTCTTTGGCAAGTTCTGTATCAGAAGCAGCCTGGATCATGCCGATACAGGATTCAATCTCCTCCTGATCATCATCATCAATATTGGGATCATTATCGTTGAGCCAAAAGTCCGCACGCATACTCAACGCCATGGAGACACCGTGGGCCCACTCACGGAGTAGCCAGATATCCTCTTCATCAATTTCATCGAATTCAAAGGGGAAAATGAGATTGCCTTCGTTATACTGTCGCATGATGTCATTATAGGACTCTACTACCAATTTAACGAACTGGCTTAACTGATTGTCTGAAGCTGCTGTGGGTTGCTCTTTACCGAAGATGTACGGGAGCCACTCATTTGGCATGAACACATCTGGTGTGATGGCCATGCCATAAAGAAGGCCATGGATGCCAAATTCTGTGAGCATATCCTCTGCGGAGTCGATCAATAGATCCACGGCCTGCTCTAGTTTTTCTGTTTTACCTGTGAAACCTTGCATCAAACGGACTCCTATTATGGACTATTCACAAATCATCGCTGCGTTGAAAGAGGCAAGCCTGTTTGACCTTTATAGGCTTTCAGCTGGTATCAACGCCATGATGGACGACCCAATGCGTATCAGGGCTGTCAAACGAAACCTTCGGTCAGGTCAGGTAATACATTATTACCTCGATAACGATAATATGGAAGTGGCCGCTCGTGTGTTGGAGGTTTCACGGAACAAGGTAAAGGTCGAAGACCTTGAGGGAGGGAAGCGCTGGGCCATTCCTTTCTACATGATCAATCTGCAGGGTGCAGATACTGAAATCCGTACCTGTGGGCCGGACGTGAAGCTGGATAAGAATCACCTAAAAACGGGAGAGTTTGTTGGGTTTCGTGACAATCAGGAGCAGGAGCGTTACGGACGCATTATCCGCAGAAATCAAAAGACGGTGACACTGGAAACGGATGATAGTGGTCAGTGGCGTGTTCCGTACTCACGGCTTTTTAAAGTGGTGGATGGTGATGCAGCATCAATGGAAGCCCCAAATCTGATTGAGGGTGAGGTTGTCTCTGATGCGCCTCACCCTATGCAGAGCTTCTTTCAGGATGAGTGAGGGAATGAAAAACCCAATGCCTCACGCTGTAGTGGCCATTCATCGGAGAAGCCTCGCATAAGATCTGAAAGGGCCAGTGATTTTGGCTGACGGCCTTCTGTAATGGCTTCCACGATGTCGGGTGCCAGTTGCGTCAATCGAATGGTTTTGTTCATAAAGGCTGGGTCGATTTTTTCACGAGAAGCCAGCTCTTTGGCAGAGCGTACCTTGCCAGTCTCAATCTCTTTCTGCCATTTGAAAGCACGGGCCAGGGCGCGGACCATCGCTTCATCCTGCTTTGGTTTGGAAAAGGGTAGCTTCACGCCATCGGGGATAATAATCTGCCGACGTGATCCTCGACGCTTGAGATCAATGGGCATGGTGACAATGATGGTCTTTTTGTCGTCTGTGAGCGTCATATCCATTATGCGGCTTCCTGTGTGTTGAGTTCATCTACCAAGCTGGAGAGCCCTTCCACCCGGAGGTGCACCTGAAGCTGCTCGTTTGAGAGCATTACCTTCCGGACCAGCAACTGTAGAAGCCGAGCCTGTTCCAGGGGGAATAGCTCCTCCCACACCGGCTCCAGACTTTGAAGGGTGTTGATGATGCTGTTCTCAGTGCAATTGGACTCTGCGGTGTCGTTGGCAGTTTGCCAAGTTTTGGCGACCAACTCCGGTGAGCGGATCATGTTCTCGATATGGCCCAGCACCAGTTCCTCGATCTCACCAGCGGCGATGTTGCCCATGGGGCAGGCGTCGTAGCTTTTCTTGATGGCAGTGGTGCAGGTGTAGTAGCGGTACATCTTCCCCTTCTTGCGGGTGTAGGTAGTGGTCATGGCCCGACCACAATGTTCACAAGTAATGATGCCCTTGAGGGGGAAGGGGGTGTCGGCGCGGGTTTTGGTTGAGCGGGGCCGCTTGTTCTGGTTCAATACTGATTGCGCTTTCTCCCATTGGCGCAGGGTGATAATAGGATCGTGCTCACCGGGGTAGGTCTCCCCTTTAGTAACGACTTCCCCCAGGTAGGTGCGGTTGCCCAGAATGCGGTAGAGGTAGCCCTTGTCGATAGGTTTTCCTTCACGGATCCGCCCCGATTTTGCGGTGTAAGATTTGGTGTGCCGCCCTTGCTCACCAAGCTCTTTGACCAGCAGGGTGGTGGAGCCTGTTTTGGCGAAGCGATCGAAGATGTGCCTGACCAGGTCCGCCTCCTGCGGGTTGATTACCAGCTTGCGGTTCTCAACGTCATAGCCCAGGGGAGGGTGGCCACCCATCCACATGCCTTTTTTGCGGGAAGCCGCCAGTTTGTCCCGGATCCGCTCGGATGCTACCTCCCGTTCAAACTGCGCAAACGATAAAAGCACATTAAGCGTCAGCCGCCCCATGGAGGTGGTGGTGTTGAAGGATTGTGTGATGGAAACGAAGGTGACACCGTGCTGATCAAAGAGCTCCACCATCTTGGTGAAATCCACCAGAGAGCGGGAAAGCCTATCTATTTTGTACACGCAAACACAGTCAATGCGGCCAGCTTTGATGTCGTTCAATAGCTGATTGAGGGCAGGGCGGTTCATATTCCCGCCGGAGAAACCTCCATCGGAGTAGTGGTCCGTAACCAGCGTCCAACCCTCAGCTTTCTGAGAGATTATATAGCTCTCGCAACTTTCACGCTGTGCGTCCAAGCTATTGAATTGATGATCTAATCCTTCTTCTGTGCTCTTGCGGGTATAGATAGCGCAGCGGATCTTTTTGGTTGGTTTATTCTTCATTTCTTGCCTCCAAGCCAGAAAATCTTCCCGTTCCACCGGGTGCCAGTAACGGCCCGGGCTGCTGCGGAGAGGCTCTTGAACTTGCGCCCCTGATATTCAAAGCCATCATCAAGAACCGTACAGCTGTGCTCCACCCCCTTCCACTCCCTGACCAGCCGGGTGCCAGCCACCGGCAGGCCGTCATTGCGTATGGGGTTGGGGGTTCGGTCCATGGTCTTCTCTTCAGCAGCCTGTGCCTCCAGTTTGGCCTTGGTAGTTTCGGACAGTCCGCCCCAAGCCAGCTCCTGGATGC
This sequence comes from Magnetococcus marinus MC-1, assembly GCF_000014865.1. Lineage (NCBI taxonomy): Bacteria > Pseudomonadati > Pseudomonadota > Magnetococcia > Magnetococcales > Magnetococcaceae > Magnetococcus > Magnetococcus marinus. The sequence goes on along the minus strand of NC_008576.1, from coordinate 3,559,644 downwards.
GGTAAGCCAACCCCCGGATCAGATAGGTGCGGTTATAAGGTGGGGCGCTGCTCTGACAGAGGTTCTGCCACATCTCCTTGAGCTCATCGGTGGACTTCTCCGGGAGCGCTGCCACCCGCTTCAAAACGTCACTGGTCATGGTGTTCATCTCCTTGTTTTTGTGGGATGCTTTGGTCACCATATACGCTCTGTTCGGAAACGGAATCCAGAGGTTTCTGCTGTTTATTCAAGGATGTGCGACTGTTTCTTTTCTCCAAGAAACGCAGTACGCCGTTGGCTAAAATTTCTGCGATTTCGTCCAAGCGTTCTTCCGCTGTTAGGAGGTCTGGATGGATGCCCCTCATGCTTTATCTCCCGGAATATTCAGGTGGGGACGATCAAAGCCCCTTTCTCATATATACTCCGAAAAATCTGCAATCGTCCCATGCCTGGGCAATTTTCACTTTGTGATTGACAGCAGATAGTCGTGATGTTTACCATAAACTAAACGAAAGCACATTGAAGTGCATTGGGAGAAGTTACATGCCAGGAAACCCACAGTTCGGAATGTTCATTAGAAGCATGCGTGAGGAGAAGAAAAAGCGAGACCCCGCTTACTCCTTACGCAAGTTTGCAGAAGCCGCTGGAATCAGCGCCACCTTTATGAGCAAGGTGGAGAATGGTGAATTTGATCCGCCTGCACCGGATAAAATCAAAAAGATGGCGGAGCTTCTGGAGGTTAATTCTGATGAGCTCCTGGCAATGGCCGGGAAGGTAGATCCTGACCTGTCGGGTATTATTCGTGATCAGCCCAGAGCGATGGCAGACTTTTTAAGGACTGCACGAGATCTGAATCTTGGCCGAAAAGAGATAGAGGCGTTAACAGATAAGCTTCGTGCAGAGCGAGGCCTGGATCCAAGCGAGGAGTAGGATGAGGGTTCCTTATCTTCATAAGGCGGATATTGAGGCGGCAGCCAATGAGTTGCTTATGAGCTACCATTACAAGTTTGGAATGGAAGAGGCTCCGCCTGTGCCTGTAGAGGAAATCCTAGAATCCTTGTTGGGGTTGGCTTTGGAGTTTGGCGATCTTGATGCCCTGCTTAATAAAAAGGGGGTGCTGGGTGCGACTTGGGTGAATGAGCGTCGTGTGGTGATCAATGAGATGTTGGATCCAACAGAGGATCCCTCTGTGGAGGGGCGCTACCGTTTCACTCTGGCCCATGAACTGGGTCACTGGCAGTTGCATCGCCACCTGAGTTTTGGTGAGGATGGGCAGACCATTTTATGCCGTTCGAAATCCAAGAAGGATCCCATGGAGTGGCAAGCGGACTGTTTTGCTGGCTATCTGCTGATGCCCAAGAAGGATGTGATCCGTTCATGGGAGGAAGTGTTTGGTACCCATGAACCTTATGATGCATCGGATGAGCTCTACAATATGCAGAGCCGCTTTGATGAGGCTGGTGAAGCGTCAGAGGCGGGGTTAGTGGTTGATCTGGCCAGGGATCTGGCCGAGGTGTTTCAGGTATCCGGTTTGGCGATGCAGATTCGCCTCGTTGATATGGGGTTGCTGAAGCTGCGATAGGGCACACATATATTTTTTGTTTGCGAGGTTTAGTGTTCATTAAACAATAATAAAAGCAGAGATAGGAGAGGTCCATGGGCACCATAGAGGAAGTGCTTGAGCGGGCGGCTGCACCTAAAGTAGAGTTTTGGGATGATGAGCTGGAGATCGGTCTGCAGCACTTGCTCCCCGAATTGGAATCTGAACGGTCCATGGCGGAGTGGGTGGACAAACTAACTGGGCGTCAACTTGCCATGCTGTGTCGCTGCACCCATACCATCACCAGGGACTCGTTACCTGATCGTCGAGAGGCGCTGAAGGCTCTGGGTGAGGTGTTATCCCCTTACCGGCTAGTTGATCACTTTGCCTACCGCAAATCTAAGGCGGCCATTACCGAGTATGCCATGGCGACGTTAGATCAGCGAACCCTTCGTGACTGCCAGATCAACGATACCACGTATGACACCAAATCGCTGCTGTTTGCGCTATTTAGCCAGAATCCCAATGGGCTTAAGGATGTGTTCCTACTGGATAAACTGCAGAAAAGTGGCTTTGCCTGTATGCAGTTGTCTGGTCCAACGGATTGTAAGAATGATATGCCGTTTGAAGGGTTTCTGCAGCCAGAGCGTATCTGTGAGATTCTGACTGAATACGACCTCAAGAAGGATGATCAGCGTACTTGTGACTTTAAGGGCATGCTGGTAGAGGATGGCCGCCCCATGCTGTTCATCCGCCGTGCTGAAAAGCCAAGCAAGATTGTGCAGAAGGTGGGCATTGTCCACGGCTTTCATCCAGAATGGATCATCCTGGATTTTGAAGCCAGCGCCCGTGGGGTAAGGATATCATCCTCCAGTCCTTCTGTTCCCCTTGAGATCGCCAATAGGATCGCGACCGCCTATTTCAGACAAGGTTGTAAATATGAGAACTTGAGGCTGGGCGACGACGTAAGCCAGATTAAACGCTTTTTTGAGCAGTTGGTAAGGGGTACCCCCTATGGGCTGTCATTGGTTGAACTTCAGCTGCAAGCCTCTCCCTTCAAAGGGGAGGGTAAGCTGCGTTTGCGGGATGACAAATCCATCAGCCGCCCTGTAGCGCATCTTCAACATGTGTTCGGAAATATCTTTACCCCCTTTGAGAATATTGACTATATCCAGGTGCTCTATCAGGGTAAACGGGTGCGGATGCAGTTTGAACCGATTCTGGGGTGTGATGACATGTTCACTGTGCGCTATTCGGATCAGCCCCTGTCCATCCGTGAACGGATCGCTTTTGAAAAATTGCTCTCTTCACGTTTTGGCTTCCACATGGTCTCCATTGAGAAGAAGCACAGATCATGAAGATGCTGATGCTTGAAAGCGGCTGGAGTGTGGATCGCCCATCGGACGCGCTTTTATTGGAAGTGGCCAAGTTGGAAGAGATGGGGGTGATCACATCAGATCTTTACACCTACGTCCTCTGTTCCAATCCTGAGGATCGTGACTACCCCCCGCCAAATCATCTATGTAGTGGCAGAGTCCGCTTGGTGGATAGCCTGGATGAGGGGGCAGATGATTACCGCTGCCCGGAGTGCAATCATCCGGTCTATCCTGAGTATGACGAGAAACAGACCTTTCAGGAGCTGTGCTATCGGGTGGATCAGGAGGGAGCACTCTCCTTTCTGCAAGAAGAGATTGAGGCCATCGGCTCCATGCGTGCCCTGACGGACGGAGTCTATCGATGTGACCATGCCGATGGTGAGGTGATCATCTGTGTAGTCGAGGTGTGTGAGCATCCCAAGTACCTGTCACGGGACTATGTGGCCTCGACACCGACGGTGGTGGTTGCTCTGCATGACCGCAATGCTGAGCTGCGGCTTCTTGAAGATCCGTGGTTGATCAAGACATCACTATCACAGTTGATACGAGGGGATCAGGACCTTGCCTCATTGATGCGTGATGCCTTGCATGCGCAGCCACCTGTGTTGACGCATACCTCGGTGCCGATCTACAACAAAGTGATTACACCCCTTTATCATCATCAAGCGGAGCAGGTCGAGCCGGAGGTTGTATACCAAGTCCAATACAGGCCTGATGAGATACGGGTCAATGGTCAGATGGTAGTCGGTCTAAAAGCAGCAGCACAGATCAGGGTTTTTGAAATCCTATGGAAACAGTTCCTCAAGGGGATGTTAGAGGGAAAGCTGGTTGATGATTTCAAAATCATGACCCTCGAGAAGATCACCGATGCTGTGCAACTCAAAGTTCCTGAAGAGGTGGTGGATGCCGTTATTGTCAGACGATCTATCAACCGCCTGCGCAACATGATGATGGATGCAGTGAAAAAACAACAGGGACTCCCCATCCAACAAGATAGCATAATTGAGAATATAAAAACGGCACGGGGGGCTCAGGGGTACCGAATCAATCCGCTATTGGTCCTACCCAGGGCATCACAGACCTCCTAAACGTTTTTTATTGTCAGTTGAGCTACCCCATAACCCCGGCCATTTGGTCGGGGTTTTTTCATGCCGTGGCCAGAGTCCCAAAATCCGTGTTTTTTGGTCAACTGACTCGCAAATTTTCCAACTGACTCGCGATGGTCTATAAGGCATTGAAAAATAGAGGGCGAAAAACCGCAACTGTCTCGCAAAAATTTCAAGTGACCTCAAAAAACAGTTTCCAACACGGGATAATTGTCTCCAACAGCAACGCAGAAACGGAGGCGACCATGTTATCCAACAACAGCTACAACGGCCTGGATCCGCAAGCGATCAAGCTGATCCGCTACAAGGCCAATCAATTGGCAGAGATGCCCTGCTTCAGAGCTTGGGACGCAGAAGATGTCGAGCAGGAACTGGCAATCGCATCTCATCTGAGTGAATCAAATTTTGATGCCGATCTCAGCACCAAACGGACATTCCTGAACAAGGTGATACAAAACCGCTGCGCAACCATGGTGAACAAGGCATCTGCCCCCCACCGATTTCCAGGTGATGACTCACTCTCGTGGGAGACCCTGACCGATCTGGATCGTGAAGGGGCTATCGGTCATGTGGGAAGCCTCGAGGGTCCAGAAGCGGTAGAGATCCGCCTCGATTTTCACCATCACTACCAGCGCCTACCTGATGTGCAGAAGCGTCTGTGCAATCTGCTTCCCTATTACGGTACCCACGTGCTTTCAAAAAAGATGGGGTGCAGTAAAACCACATTATATCGGCATATTGCCGACCTGAGACGCTCGTTCTGTCAGTTTGGTTTTCCAAAAAAAGCGCGGCCTCGTGGGACGATTTCAACAAGAGCTGAGTATATATCAGATAAAGGGGTGCGTCACAAAAAACACACCACACAAACGGGGGGACAGGGCCATGGAAGCGGAAATTGATCTTTGGCGTGCGGTATTGGCTCAAGCCATCAGCGACACCACCAAGCTTCTGGAAAAAGGGAAGAAGAAGCCAAAGCTTTGGAACAACCACCTGTTTCGACAGGATGTCATCCATCTGTGCAGGTGGTTTAGAAGTCGGTCGAGGCATCCTGGCAGTTTCAGGTTCATCTGCGAGGTGGTGGAGCTCGATCCAGAACAGGCGCTGAACAGAGTTGAAGTTCACTTTTTACAGCACATGGTGCTTCCACGGTGGAAGCCCGAACCCAAAGAAGAAAAGAAGGAGAAAACAGTCATGAAAACAGAGATGAATCCCACTTTGAGTGAGTTACGCAGCATGCCCATAGGCGAACTGGCAGAACTCTCTCCTGAACAGTTGGCCAATCTGCAACAACAGGCGGCAAAAGCTGTGGAGTCGGCCAAGTTGACCAAGGAGTTTCTAGAAGGCGTCATCTCACGTCGTTACGCAGATAAAGCTGATCTTCTGCGCAAAGAGGCTGGTAAGGACTTTGGCACGGTGCGCTTTATCGACGGCGATGTGCAGGTAACGGCAGAGCTTCCAAAGCGCCCGCATTGGGATCAGAAGCGCCTTTCAGATTTGTTTGACCGGATCCGCAAGGCGGGTGAAGACCCCAACGAGTACATGGATGTCGACTACAAGGTGCCCGAGACCAAGTTCAAAGCCTGGCCTTCCCAGATTCGCAGCGCTTTTGAAGGGGCACGCACCGTCAAGGCTGGCAAGCCCACATTCAAGCTGTCTTTGAGGAATGAGCAGGAGGCTACGGTATGAGCGGCCTCCCCATCATCAGCGCCGACCAGCGCATGGCAGAGCAACGGGGCATCAAGGGGGTAATTCTAGGCCCCAGCGGCATTGGCAAGACATCTTTGCTGTGGTCCGTCGATCCGAATTCCACCCTGTTTTTTGACCTAGAGGCCGGCGACCTGGCCGTGGAGGGGTGGCCCGGGGATACCATCCGCCCACGCACCTGGGACGAGTGCCGCAACTTTGCAGTGTTCATTGGCGGCCCCAACCCTGCGCTGAGGGATGATCAGCACTACAGTCAGGCGCACTACAACGCTGTTTTACAGAAGTATGGCGACCCCGGGGTCATGGCCAAGTACCAGAGCATTTTCGTGGACAGCATCACCGTGGCTGGACGGCTCTGCTTCCAATGGTGCAAGGGACAGCCCCAGGCGTTCTCGGAGAAAACCGGAAAACCAGATTTGCGGGGCGCTTACGGGCTGCACGGCCAGGAGATGATCGCCTGGATCACCCACCTCCAGCATACCCGGGGCAAGAACGTCTGGTTCGTCGGCATCCTTGATGAGAAGACCGACGACTTCAATCGGCGTTACTACACCCCGCAGATTGAAGGATCAAAAACCGGTCTGGAACTGCCCGGTATTGTAGATCAGGTGATCAGCATGGTGGAGGTCAAACCCGAGGAGGGTCCGTCTTATCGAGCCTTCATCTGCCAGACACTCAATCCATGGGGATACCCGGCTAAAGACAGAAGTGGTCGCCTCACCATGGTGGAGGAGCCCCATCTGGGTCGCCTCATGGAGAAAATACATCAACCCGGCAAACCGGCAGCGGAAAGGCTTAGCTTCGAACGCCCTGAGAAAGTGACCGAAGCCGCCCCCGCCACCGGCGCCCCCGTCGACATGGCAATGAACACAGGAGCATGACCATCATGGATAACAACTGGAACGATTTCAACAACGCTGAGAGTCAGCAAAGTTTTGACCTGATTCCCAAAGGGACCATTGCGCCGGTGCGCATGACCATCAAGCCAGGCGGTTATGATGACCCCAACCGGGGTTGGACAGGTGGGTATGCTACGCGTAATGCCGACACTGGGGCTGTTTTCCTCAAGGTAGAATATGTCATCACTGAGGGCAAATACGCCAAACGGAAGGTGTGGAGCAACATCGGCCTATTCAGCCAGAAAGGCCCAGAATGGGGCAATATGGGACGCTCCTTTATTCGCGGGATCCTCAACTCTTCCCGTGGCCTCAAGGATAAGGACAACACCCCTCAAGCCCAACAGGCCCGGCGCATTAATGGACTGGCAGATTTAGATGGGATTGAGTTCTTGGCCAAAATCGACGTGGAAAAGGATCAGAGGGACGATTCGGATAAGAATACCATCAAGTTTGCCATCACTCCTGATCACAAGGAGTACCAGGGATTCAGCGGTGGCGGTTCATCCGCACCGGTAGCGCCTCCTGCACCGGCCAACCAGGGGTGGCAGCCCAATGCGCAACAGCCCCAGTCTGCCCCTCTGCAGCAAACGGCCCCTGCGGCTCCGACCCAAACGCCAAGTTGGGCGCAGTGAGGGGGTGAAAGATGGCTAAGCTAAATATGGTGGGAAAAGTGATCGGGCGTCTTGTCGTCCTTTCACCTTTCAACACTTCCAAGCCAGGAAGGCATTGGAAATGCCGTTGTGAGTGTGGATTTGAAACCATCCAAAGCACTTCGAAGCTAAACGAAGCCGTAAAGAAAGGAAAGAATATCGGCTGTAAGTGTGCGAGAGAGGCTTCCATTCTCAAGGCAGCAAAAGCAGCCGTTCAAATACTTCGAAAACACGGTTTGAACCATTCCAAACTTCATTGGATGTACGACAACATGATGAAACGGTGTTATCGGCCAGAGACAAATCGCTATGAGCGATATGGCGGGCGCGGCATCGGTGTGTGTCAAGAGTGGCGTGATGACCGTTCTGCTTTTTATACCTGGGCACTAGAACAAGGATGGGAAGTAGGGCTCTCTATCGACCGAATCGATGTGGACGGTGATTACACTCCTACAAACTGCCGTTTCATTCCAATCGAAAGGCAAGCCAGCAATACGTCCAGGAATCGTTATTTGGAGTGGAATGGTAAGCGTCAAACCGTTTCTGACTGGGCGCGGGAACTTGGGGTTCGACCTCAGGCATTGCAACACCGCGTTGATCGTGGCTGGAACCTTCATCGCATGTTTACACAGCCATTCAGGAGGATCCATCAATGATCCTTCGCCCTCGACAGGAGACTTTTGTCCGCAGATCGGTCGATGCCCTTTACGAACATGGTGACACATTGGCTGTTGGTCCTACCGGCATGGGCAAGAGCATATGCCTTTCAGCTGTTGTTGGTCGTGTGATTTCCAAAAGTGGTGGGAAAGCCTGTGTCTTGGCTCATCGGGACGAACTTACCCAGCAGAATGTGATGAAATTCACTAAGGTTAATCCAGGGCTTTCCACCTCTGTAGTGGATGCCCGTGGCAAATCGTGGCGCGGGCGCGCCACCTTTGCCATGGTGCCCACTCTTGCCCGGCAGAAAAATCTGGATGCCATGCCAGATCTGGATTTGCTGGTAATTGATGAGGCCCACCATGCGGTGGCCAACAGTTACACCCGCATTATTGATTCGGCTAGAGGAATAAACCCAAACTGCATGATTTATGGTCTGACTGCCACCAGTGGTCGTGGTGATAAAAAGGCTCTCAGACCGATCTTTTCTAATGTTGCTGACCAAGTGCGGCTTGGAGAATTGATCCAGTCTGGCCATCTGGTTAAACCCCGTACATTCGTTGTCGATGTAGGCACTCAGGATGCGTTGAAAAGCGTACGGAAGACAGCAGACGACTTTGATATGGCCGAGGTGTCCCAGATCATGAACAAGGCCCCGGTCACCGAGGCTGTCATCAAACATTGGAAGGAAAAAGCCGGCACCCGAAAGACCATCGTATTCTGCTCCACCGTGGATCATGCCCAGAACGTCACAGATGCTTTCAACAATGCGGATGTTGAAGCCGTGATGATTCATGGCGAGCTGTCCCCGGCAGAACGGAAAGCCAACCTGGCCCGATTCGAAAAAGGCTCAGCCATGGTAGTGGTCAACGTGGCTGTGTTGACTGAGGGCTACGATCATCCACCTACATCCTGCGTAGTTCTGCTTCGGCCAAGCTCGTACAAATCCACCATGATCCAGATGGTGGGACGCGGGCTGCGCACCGTAGATCCTGCCCTGTTTCCTGGGCTGGTCAAGACCGACTGTATTGTCCTGGATTTCGGCACTTCATCTATCCTTCACGGCTCCCTGGAGCAGGACGTTAACCTGGATGGAAAGGAGATCCTGGGAGCGGCTCCCACCAAGGAGTGTCCCGAATGTCAGGCTATCGTGCCCTTGGCAGTCAGGGAGTGCTCTCTTTGTGGGTATGTGTGGGAATCGGAAGTTACTGGAGAAGGGCCGGAATCCATCACCGACTTCATCATGTCCGAGGTGGACCTGCTCAAACGCTCCAGCTTCCGCTGGGTTGACCTGTTCGGAGATGATGCCGCCATGGTGGCCAACGGCTTCCACGCCTGGGGTGGGATCTTCTTCCTCAATGGCAACTGGCACGCTGTGGGTGGAGCCAAGGGCCAGCCCACCAAGTTGCTCTCTATCGGTGAACGTACCATCTGTCTTGCTGCCGCCGATGACTGGCTCAATGAGAGCGAAACCGATGAGTCGGCACATAAAACCAAATCCTGGCTCAACCAACCCCCAACGGATAAGCAGCTTCAATATCTGCCACCAGCCATGCGCATGGATATGGGGCTGACCCGTTACCACGCATCAGCGCTGCTGACCTTCCGTTTCAATAAAGCTGCCATTCGCAGTTTGATATTTGAAGCGGACCGACAGGCGCTGGCGGAGGTGGCGTGATGGCCATGGCATGGACACGCCGAAAGAGCACCTGGCACGACCCGGATTGGGGATGGATCAAGTTGCCGCCTGGTTTGCGCACCCGCCGGGTAGGGCTGGCAGCCTTGAACTGTAAGGAGCGGTCACTCTTTCAGCGTCATTTAAAACGTCACTCCTCACACGTTCTGATCTGGCTGTTACGCAAGGTTAGAGCTGTGCCGGAGGATCTGATTTTGGAGGTTCACAACATGGTGGATGCCACTGAGTTGGAAAAAGCTGCCATGGCCGCCGCACTCCCCTCTCTTGGGGAGTATGTGGCCAGCATTGGTATGCAGCGCCCTTTGGCGGAGTACAGCAAAGAGGAAGTGCTCACGATGGTGGAGGTGGTTATCACTGCCTACCAAGATTACATGGCCAGCGCCAAGCCGGATGAGATTCCGTTTTAACCGAAGGAGACCCGATGATGACGATTCAAAACGAAATGCAGATGGTAACCGTCGGTGAAACAGCTCTATCGGTTATCGAATATAAAGGCAGCCGTGTTGTCACCTTTGCCATGGTGGATCAGGTTCATCAGCGGCCAGAAGGGACGGCCAAACGCAACTTTCACGACAACCGTCCTCGATTTGAAGAGAACGTTGATTTTGCCAAAATATCGAAGGACGAATTTCGTACCGACCTATGGGAATCCTTTGGATTCAGCAAGTTTGCATCTTCTGGAATTCTCCTGACCCAGACAGGCTACCTCATGCTGGTAAAATCCTTCACGGACGACTTGGCATGGCAGGTCCAGCGAGAACTGGTAAATCGCTACTTTCAGGCGGCACCCACCTCCACGGCCCACCAGCTCTATCTGATGGCCAAGGCCAACTGGGAACAGGAGCAGAGACTGAGCCAGATTGCGGAGCTGCAGCATAATCAACAGCAGCAGTTGGATGCATTGGCGCAACGCCAATCAGACATGGACGGCGATACCGGGTATATGACCGCATTGGCCTATTGCCGCAAAGAGAGTATCCCTGCACCTCTCGCTTATGCCAAGCAACTGGGCATAAAGGCATCTGAGATGTGTCGGAACCTCGCCATTCGTATGGGACAGGTCCCCGATGAGCGCTGGGGGTCGGTCAATAGTTATCCCATAGAGATCCTCCGTGAATGCCACCAGGGTATGAAAGGGGCATGACCATGTTGGATTATAACCACAATGGAGGAGAGTTCGCCTCTGCCATCAATCACCTGATCGATGTCGCTCTGGAAGACGAAAACCACCAACAGACACCTCGCACCTACCTGGGCGCATCCCGTTTAGGAGTGGCTTGTGAACGGGCGCTGCAGTTTGAGTACGCCCATGCTCCCAAGGATACGGGGAAGGATTTTGATGGGCAGCTCCTGCGCATTTTCGCCGCTGGACACCTGTTTGAGGATATGGCGATTCGCTGGCTGCGCATGGCTGGATTCGAGCTCTTCACCACCAAGGGTAATCGCCCTAATGGCGAGCAGTTCGGCTTCGAAGCCGCTGGCGGTCGGATTCAGGGCCACGTAGACGGGATCATCGTGTCTGGCCCAAACAGCATCACCATGGGTTACCCCTGTCTATGGGAGTGCAAGTCCCTCAACAATAAATCCTGGAATGACACTGTAAAGCGCGGGTTGGCCCTCTCCAAGCCGGTATACGCAGCCCAGGTCGCCATCTATCAGGCATATATGGAGCCCCAGGTAGGGGGCATCTCGGCCAACCCGGCGCTGTTCACCGCCATCAACAAGGATACGTCCGAAATCCATCACGAACTGGTGCCTTTTGATGCCCCACTTGCGCAGAAGATGTCCGATCGCGCTGTGCGCATTATCAAAGCCACAGAGGCCCATGAGCTACTACCCCGGATCAGCCGGGAATCGACACACTTCCAGTGCCGTATGTGTAGCTGGGCAGATCGCTGCTGGAGTCTATCAGCATGAATAATGGGGCTCCATATCTCGATTTCAATGATGCCGGTGGGCAACAGGAGTTTTCCTCTGTTGCAGAACAGCATCATGAAAAGGAGGAGATCAAAGCACGTTTGCAGAGCCAGATTGAGTCGGTGCTGTATCACCTTCTGCCTGCCGGGAAGGTTCGTCATGGGCAGTTCTTCATCGGCGATGTGGAGGGCAACCCCGGTGAAAGTATGAAGGTAGAACTGACCGGCGAAAAGGCTGGGGTCTGGTACGACCATGCCGCAGGTTCGGGTGGCGACATCCTGGACCTGTGGGCCCGGTCACGAGGCATGGACACCCGCACCCAGTTCCGTGACGTCATGGATGATGTGCGCGGCTGGCTGGGAGAGTCCGTGAGATTACCACCTGTTTCGATGCAACCAACTCAACGGCGTGAACCCCCCATGGATGAGCTGGGGCCCCATACCGGTAAGTGGGACTATTTCGATACCAATGGCCAACTACTGGTCTGTGTCTACCGTTACGATCCTCCGGGCCGCCGAAAGCAGTTCCGCCCTCTGGATGTGCGCACCGGCAAGTGGCAGTCGCCAGCGGTGACGCCCCTCTACAACCTACCTGGAATCATGCAAGCCGCTGAGGTGGTGCTGGTCGAAGGGGAAAAGAGCGCCCAGGCGCTCATCGAAGCGGGAATCCCGGCCACCACCTCCATGGGCTCCAAGGGACAGATCAACCGTGCCGATTGGAGTGTTCTCCAGGGAAAGCGGGTAATCATCTGGCCCGACCGGGACAAGGCAGGATGGGAGTACGCCCAATTGGCTTCACAGGCCGCCAGAAACGCGGGTGTTCGGGAAGTATCCATTCTCACTCCACCGGAGGAGAAACCTGAAAAATGGGATGCCGCTGATGCCATGGCTGAAGGGATGGATGTGCGTGCTTTCATCCATGGAACACCACGTCAGAAACCACAGACCCGGAAACGCCGCATCCGACTGATGGATTGGACCTTCGACCGTTATGACGGCCCACCCCCGCCACGGGAGTGGTTGGTTGAGGGTGTTCTTCCCCTCGGAGTGCCCGGCATGGTCGCCGCCATCGGTGGAGCAGGAAAAAGCATGCTGTTGTTGGACCTTTGCATCAAGGTGGCTCAGATACATACAGGGAATCCCATTCCCACAGAGGCGCTGGGAGGTCCTTTGGTCCCTATTGAAGGTACAGCGGTCATGCTCACCGCTGAGGACGATCAAGATGAGATCCACAGACGACTCAATCTGCTTGTTGGAGATCTTCCAGATCCCAGAAGGCTGATTGTGATTCCACTGCCCAATGCAGGTGGTGCTATGCCCCTTGTCGCCATGGGTCGTGAAGGCCCTGTACTCACTGATGCCTACGAGGAGATGCGTCAGGAGCTATTGGAAATCCCAGACCTGCGATTAGTGGTCATCGATCCACTCCAAAGCTTTGCAGGCGGAGATGTCAATAGTGACCCCGCCGCAGGGTCCATGTTCTTTGCTGGGTTGGGCCGCATTGCTGCTGAAACAGGGGCAACCACATTAGTAGCGCACCATTTCAAGAAAGTGGGTAGCAAACCCATTCACAGCGCCAGTGAAGCCAGAGAAGCAATCCGTGGCACCACTGCCCTAGTTGACGGTGGGCGCTGGTCTTACGCCCTATGGGAAGCCTCACAGGATGAATCCATCAAGATCTGCACCCAATTGCAACGCAGTTATGAACGTGACTCTGTGTTCAATGGTGCGGTGGTCAAAAGCAACTGGCCAGTTGATAAAGCAGTTAGGGTCTATGTTCGCGAATCATCGACAGGGTTACTACAAGATCGTTCAGTTGACCTCGCTATGCGCATCAGTGGCAATGAAGATTTAAGTAAAAGTCTTGTCATGGCTCTGGGTAAAGCAGCATCCAATGGCCAACCATTCACGAAAACTGGCGGCAATGGTGTCTTTGAACGCAGATCAGAGCTTCCAGGCGACTTACAGGCGTTTTCCAAGCATAAGATAGCAGAGTTGATTGACTCCTTATTGCGAACAGGACGGCTAGTGCAGTGCGTAGCACCGGGTAGTCATATCAAAAAATGGCTCGATGTTCCGGGGGGTGAGTTTGCACTTGGCGTCGGTGAATTTCAGCTGGGATCTGGAGCTGAATGATGAGGAAAAATGCGTTCCCGGAACCTACCCATTCCCGGAAAAATCCGGGAACCGGGAACGTTAACATATTGAATTGTATAGGGTACACCGTTCCCGCCGGGAACGTTCCCGGCCATTCCGGGAAGATGTTTAACTTATTGATTACTTAAGGAGAAATCAGCTCGTTCCCGGTTCCCGGCTTTCCCTATATATAAATATATAGATGGGGGTGGTATGGAAACCCACCCCCCATCATGAATGACTGTTCAACAATTCCGCAGCCCGGCAAAGGGAGCGGATTCAAATCGGACGGTGGTGAGCTCCGCCAAGACCTGCACCACCGTCCTGACCACATCAGCCAATGGAGGAAGATATGGCTACTCAGAGTTTGCCCCATCGGGGCACAGATGAAAACAGGACAGTGTTGGCCCTGGATCTTGGTACCCAGTTGGGGTGGGCGCTGCACCACCCCGATGGGACCATCACCAGCGGCACGGTGTCGTTCAAGCTGGGCAGGTTTGAAGGGGGCGGTATGCAGTGGGTCAGGTTCAAAGCCTGGCTAGATGAGATGCACTTCACCAGCGATGTAGGACAGATCCTGTTTGAGGAGGTGCGCAGGCATATCGGAACGACAGCAGCCCATGTGTATGGCGGGTTCCTGGCCCATCTCACAGCCTGGGCAGAGCACCACGAGGTGCCCTACATGGGGGTACCCGTGGGCAGCATCAAAAAATCTGCTACGGGCAAAGGCAACGCCAGCAAGGAGCAGGTTATCCATGCCATGAAGCATCTGGGCTATGCTCCGGAGGATGACAACGAGGCCGACGCTTTGGCCCTGCTGCATTGGCAGATCGACCAGGGAGGTGCGCGATGAACGGCGGACCCAACCAACCCCGCAGCCCCTTGGCCCGGTTTCAGAGCAGCCAGGTGGATGTGGATGAGCAGAAGCGATATGGTTGGAATCGTCATGGAATCCTGGTGATCTCCGAGGATGACAACCGCCTGACCTGGCCAGAGCGGGAGCTGGTCAAGCAGCTGGGGGATCGCCTCTACGGGCATCGCCGTAAGGGGGTGTGCCATGCCTAAGAGGAAGTGGGATGCGCCTGCTGTGGCCAAACGGATGGAAGAGGCTGCCAACACCATGAAACGCCTGCCGGAGGATGGGGTGCGTCCCCGTGGGCACAGCTCCTCTTGGCCTCCCTTCTTGCGTGAGTATTGGGAAAGCTATGGAATGCAGGACGTGAAGGTTCGTCTGGGGCCGCCCACCCCAGACGCCATCGACCGCATGGATGAAGCTCTGTCGTGGCTGCACACTCTGGAGCCAGATCAGGCCAAGTTGGTGTGGTTGCGGGCTGAAAAGGTGCCGTGGAAGTTCATCATGGCTCAGCTCGGTGTCTGCAGGGAGACTGCGCGTCAGCGCTACTTGATCGCCATGGCCACTCTTTCAGCCAAACTCAATCAACAAAAAAATGCCTAGGCATTTTAGTGGGTAGGCCACATTGGCAATATTTGCTATAGTTCACATCATAATCGGGGGCGTATGCGGAAACGCTACCCTCCGATATTTTTTTGAGATTTCACCTCTACGAAGAAAACGCGGGAGAATTAGCCGTGACCATGACCAAAGCGGATATCGTTCAGACTGTTTACCATCGGCTTGGTCTGTCCAAGAAAGAGTCTGCTGACGTCGTGGAGTCGGTTTTTGAGCTTATCCGCAGCCAACTGGAAAGTGGTGAGCCTGTTAAGATCTCCGGCTTTGGTGGCTTCAGTATACGGGATAAAAAACCCCGCCAGGGTCGCAACCCAAAAACAGGGGAAGATGTGGAGATATCAGCGCGCCGCGTTGTAACTTTCAAGGCCAGCCAGATCCTGTTGGATCGTGTGAATAAGGGCCCGAGCTGAAGAGCCGGTTTTATCGCATGGGAAAACCTGGATTTATACTCGATGTTCAAGTTTTCTGCGCTTGACATCTGAGGGGAAAAGGGCAGCAGTGTCATCCCGTCGGACTCTGGATCAAGATTCAATCGAGACCCTTCATTATCTGACGGGCTGGCCTGCTGCCCCTGCTTTATTTTACACTTTCCTCCAGGGATGAACCAATGTCCCGTTTTCCATGGAGGGAAGACGGATGATTTTCAATCGACCTCTGCCATTTATCAGCGCCTTTGTTGAAGAGATTGATGGAGCCCTGCGGGAGCAGCATACGCATTCGGTTGGGATGAGCGTCTGCCAGCGGAGCTGGTTTGGTTTCTGCATCATGGCGATCATGCTGACCAACTCGATCTGCTGGGCACAGTTTGAGCGGGCTGGGTTGGGACGCTACGGCCTCGGGGCACTGGCTTGGATGTTTCGGAGTTCCAAGATTCCCTGGGAGCGGCTGTTTCAGATGAGCGTTCGGGTTGTTTTGCGTCGCCATGGGATCACGCATGGTGTGCTGGTGGTCGATGACACGGACAAAAGGCGGGCCAAGGTCACGACCCGCATCTCACATGTCCACAAGATGAGGGACAAGAGCAGCGGCGGTTATCTTTTTGGCCAGCAAATTGTCTTTTTGCTTTTGGTGGCCGACATGGTGACGATTCCGGTCGGGTTTGCGTTTTATCGTCCAGACCCGGCACGGACGGTTTGGCGCAAGGAAGTCAAAGCGCAGAAGCGCAAAGGGATTCTGAAAAGCAAGCGCCCAGTTGAACCGGCCAGGAACCCGGACTATCCGACAAAACCAGAATTGGCACTGCGATTGTTGCGGCAGTTCAAGCAGTGGCATGCTGTGGTGCAGGTCAAGGCGATCCTGGCTGATGCACTTTATGGAGCTGCTGATTTTGTAGACCAAGGGTCATCCCTGTATGCTGGCATCCAATGCGTCAGTCAGTTGAGGAAGAACCAGAAGGTCCGTTTCCTGAGCCGGGATCTGACTGTTGAGGAATTTTTCCAGCGCTATCCCGGTGTAACGGGGAGGCTCCCGGTCCGAGGTGGAGAGAACAGGGCCATCGTGTTTCGCAGCGCCCGCATCCATGTGAAAGCACATGGCGTGAAGCGCTTTGTTATTGCATTGAAATATGACGGAGAACAAGATTATCGATACCTGTTTGCCTCCGACTTGACGTGGCGAACGGAAGATATCCTGAAGGTGTTCACCTTGAGGTGGCTGATCGAGGTGTTTTTCCAGGACTGGAAGGCCCACGAGGGCTGGGGGAATCTGACCAAGCTTCAAGGTGACGAAGGATCAAGCCAAGGCCTGATCCTGAGCCTGATGGTTGATCATTGTCTCCTGGTCCAACCAGACCAACTGGCCCAGTTGAAACACAAACAACCCGCGTTCACTGTGGGAAGCCTGATCAATCACATCAAGGCCGACAACCTAGTGGCACTCATTCACGATCTATTGAACGCAAATGCACCAGAGCAGGAATTGACCCAATTGGCCGACGTACTGGCTAAACAGTTCAGGCTGAACCTCTCGGAAAAACACATGGTTGGGCGTGATCTGGGGCGGCAGGCCCCATCAGCGTCGCTCAAGTATAAAACTGCGTTGGCGTGACACCTTGAACGGCTGTCAAGCGCTGAAAACTTGAACATCGAGTTATAGCTTTGACACTCTCACTGCTGATGACCATCTCGGCCATCGCCCAAGCTGCTGATCCTCAAATCCCCCATCGCATTGCTTCGTTCAGCGAAGCTAAAAAGCTTCTCCCCAAAGTCTTTGAAGGCCACCGCACTACATTTTACTGCGGCTGTAGCTATACCAAGCATAAGGAAGTTCGGTCGGGAGCATGCGGCTATCAGCCCCGCAAAAATCCTAAGCGGGGTAGTCGCATTGAATGGGAACACGTTGTTCCTGCTCACGCCTTTGGCCATACCCGTCAGTGCTGGCGAGAGCCAATCTGTACAACCAAAAAAAGCAAAGCTTACAAAGGCCGTAGATGCTGCGCCAAGGTTGATCCCGTCTTTGAAGCGATGGAGTCTGATCTCCACAATCTGGTCCCTGCAGTAGGCGAACTCAACGGCGACCGCAGCAACCGGTCATTTTCTATGGTCGCAGGTGAGCCCAGAGCCTACGGAGCCTGTGATTTTGAGATCGACTGGGACACCGACCGTGTTGAGCCCCGCCCCGAAGTGCGTGGTGATATTGCTCGGACCTATTTCTACATGAATGCCTCATACGGGCTGCCAATCAGCAAAAAGCAGAGGCGGCTCTTTGACGTTTGGAACAGGGAAGATCCAGTCGATGACTGGGAACGTGAACGGAATCGTAGGATAGAACGGATACAGGGTAACGCAAATCCCTTTATCCAGTAGTCAGCAAGAGCACACTGCACATTAGCCCGCCCCAGGGCAATTTGGAGGTGGGTTTTCTGATCGAAGAGGGGTTTAATAATCAGGTTCAATCTTGAAAAGACGATGGAAATTAGCAGTTTGCATCACTTTGAAATTGATATCATCTAATACTTTAATCTTGATTGATCCTTGTTTTTTCGCAACTTTCTCGCGGAGCAGAAGTAACTGGCCAAGTGTTGAGCTGTCTAGAAGGTCGGAGTAGCCTCCGATTTTGATCAGTATTGTGCTGCCATTGTGAACAGCATCTGAGATTTCGTCCAGCATGTTGATGTTGAAAGCGGATAACTTTCCAGGGATGGTGAGTGTTAAGTTCTCTTACTCCCAGGAGGCTTGATTTTGGCTATCCGTAGTAGTCTTTCACACAAATGAGTTTTGCCAAAGATGATTGAGCAACAGAAGTATCAGGACGTTCATCTATGGAGTTTGCTGTGCGATTTGGTAAATATTAGATGTTGAAAGTTGGCCAGTAATCTCTAAGGCGATACCTCTTTCTGGCTCAATCCGTATAACAGTGCAAGGGCGGCTGTTTTTCTGATCCAGTGGCATGAGTTGAATTTTGGCTTTGGTTTTTTCCTTAATCCAAGCAGGTATCGGCGGAGGAATATGCAAGAACAAGCTTGACTGGCTAATGTTTTCTAATCTGCCTGTCATGCCCCCCCCTCCCTCAAATTCGATTAATGCTCGGCCTGATAACTTAAACCTAGCATTCCTTGGCTTAGGGGCTACTTCATTAGAAGTCATGAAATCAACAGCCATGCGATCCACTCTCAAAATATGGTCGCTTAGCCACTCTGTAAGCATATCAAATAGTTTTGGTGCCTGCTTAATGCAAGTACCCGCAGAACAGCTTTCTAATGACTTTTGCAATTCGCTGTTCGTTTTTACAAACCGCGAATGGGCTAATTTGTGGCTATTGAGCTGAGGATAATTATTGCTGGCTAATAGCCTTTCTTCAAAACTAAGATGTTCTTGAACATATGCCTCTAGCTCAAGTGCACTGACTCTAATGCTTTCTTCGTCTGCGCCAGCTTGAATTGCATGACTAACCCCAATTGCCAACAGAAAAAGCTGTTCGTGCTGCTTGTCAATGCTAGGGACGTTTAATTTCAAATCTTGTTCAAAATTAAGCGTGCCAGATTTACATGGGATAATGAGATCAGACATTTTGAAACCTGTTAAGATCTTCGAGCTAAACGCAATAGGGCAACAGTGCGCATCATATCAATTTTTTCTTACATAAGTGTATTGAATCTTTATTCAAGGCCAATCAGCCGGTCTTATTTTTTTATGTCTACCAGATGCGGCACGCCCTAACGCACATCCATTCACTTGAACTCTAATTGAGAGGAAGTGCGGGGAACCGCAAAAAAAAAGTGCAAATAGAAAAGATCCTATTGACCACTGGAAACGTGACTGGAATCGACAAATCGATCAGAGTTGAGGGGAAAGCAACTTCCTTTGGCCAGCAATTAATACGAGCACACTGCACATTAGCCCGCCCGGGGAAACTCGAGGCGGGCTTTTTGTGGGGAGAATCTGAATGGGTACATCACTGTTGATGGGTGGGTCACTGATCGCATCATTGATCTTTGGATTGATTGCTGTGGCTATCCTCGGGGTGATGTTACGCATGCTGGTTGGCGGAGTAGATGATCATGTCTGAACAAAGTTGGCCCCATTTCAGTCACACAGAGCTTGAATGTCACTGCGGCTGCGGCTCCCAAGAGATGGACCCAGAATTTATGGAGCGCCTGGAGGATCTGCGGGGGGCATACGACAAGCCCATGCCCGTCACCAGCGCATACCGTTGTCCCAATCATAACGCCTCCGTTTCCAAAACTGGCCCCAGCGGTCCCCACACTACCGGGATGGCTGTGGATATTCAGGTTGCCGGTGAGGATGCCCACAAGCTGATGACCTTGGCCCTTTACCACGGATTCACAGGGGTGGGCGTTCGGCAAAGAGGCCCTCATCAAGCCCGCTTCCTCCACCTGGATACTCTGGAAGCCGATACCAACCGCCCCCGTCCTACGATCTGGAGTTATTAATCATGCCCATTCAGCAAATGATCAACACCATTCTCAACCGGGTGCGTGAGCCCTCCTCTTGGGGTGGCTTCGCAATCTTACTGGCCATGTTTGGTCTATCCCAAGAGGAGACCAGCGCTATTACCGAATTGCTGGCTGCTGCTGCTGCTCTTGGGTCGGTGTTTATTTCTGAAAAAGGGGATCGTTCGTGAGCCCACAAGAAGTGACGGTTGAACGCCGTCGTGGCCTGGAACGGCATGTCCAGACCGTGTTGACCATGGGTGTCGCTGCACTGATGGCATGGCAGTTGAGCACCATCGAGCAGATGCGTGTTGAACTCGCTATCCTCAGTGGTCGGGTGGATGCTCTGGCAGCGCGGGTGGACGAGGCGTCCTATGAGCGCTATCGGGCCACTGATGCTCACCGCGACTTTGCCCTGCGTGACCAAGCCATCAAGGCGCTGGAGGGGCGGGTGGATCTGGTTGAAGAGATTTGTGACGGCAAATAGATTCTGGATCTCGTAGTCGCCGCTGGCCCGACCATGTAAGCCTCGTTGCACCAATTAACACAGCTTCAGAGAGACTTTTACAAAGTTCTCTTAGTTCTCCTTACCCGTATATGCCCAGCAAGAGTAGCACAGTACAGAAAAGATAGATGCCCAAGTCGATAGTTAAGGAGTAGCGAAGTTGCACCATGGCGCTTGACCCTTAAACATTAACAGCTTCTTACAGTTGACCAAATAGAGTTCGGATCCCGCGAACGCCGTGACTCTGACCACGGAAGCCCCATCTGTTTTACTGGACCTGAGGATTGATAGAAGGCGGTGGCAAAACTGAATGTGGGTTGAGGTGAAATGCCTTCTCACCAATCCAGATTATAATAAACAGGTCCTCCGTTCTTTCCATACATGGGCTTGGGTACACAGAGTTCACGCACGCTGCAGGATCCAACCTCGGCTATGTAAACCAGCAAGCGCCGTGGGTCAGGACCGTCAGAGCCCCTTTACACGTAATGGATTCAGGGAGGTAGGAGCAGACATCTAGCGGTGCTATGGAGACCCTTCGATTAATGTCCACGCCCAGCCAGCCAACAGTCCCTGTTCCTGTCGAATTACTCATGTGGGCCTAGGAACGTGGCCTCACGCGCGCTGCAGGGTAAGCTCTATCTAGGTGCGTTGTATTAGCAATACAAGGTTAGAACCAACTTTTTTTTGAGAAAATTCAGAAGCGATGGATTTAAATATAGAAATTAACAGAGGACAGGTTGATAGGGCTACGACCAACTTAGCCAAACAGGCTTGCTACGCCACCGCCCTAGCTCTGACCCGCACAGCACAAGATGCTCAAGCAGAGGTACGCCGCCGTCTGCCAGAGCGCTTCACCATCCGCACCGGATGGGTAGCTAAAGGCATCCGGATCAAACCGGCCAAGAAGAGTGATCTGCAGGCCTCTGTTCGGGTGCTGGATCCTTTCATGGCACTCCAGGAGACCGGTGGGGCCAAACGCTCCCAATCTGGGGATTCGCTGGCCATCCCATATGGTGCCCGTCCCAATCCCAAGTCCGTGACCCGGCCAGGGAAGTTTCCTGGTGCTCTGCTGAAGAAGCCCAATCACTTCATCGCGCCCTTGCATGATGATCCCTCTACCCACGCTGTGTGGCGTCGTAGAGGTCGTAAGGGGCGTAAGCTGAAGATGATGTACCGCTTTGTGGATCGAGTTGAGATCAAGCCCCGCTTTGGATTCATGGATACGGTCAAGGGTGTGGTTGAGTCGCGTTTTCAAAAGAACTTCAACGAAGCCATCACCGAGGCCATGGCTTCAGCCCATTAACTTAGCGATCCTCATCCAATATGGCATTCAGATCCCGTTTGGTATGCAGCACACGTTGAATTTCTGCTGGTGAAGGGTAGGGGTCATAAACGATCACATATTCAAACCCATGGACGACTAAAAACCTCACATCGCGGGAAGTGATATCGGTACGCTCTTGACCCGCGAATGGATATTCACCAAGTAGCCGGGTTGCCTTTTTAATAGCCTCTCGTAGCGCTCGAGCAGCCATGGGGTTTTCATTTCCAAGATCTTTGGCGGCCCCTTGAAGATCTCGCCGTCCTTGAGGAGTAAAAACGGCAGGCTTCATTTTGAAACACGATCAATAATTTCATCCATTTCTTCCAGAACCTGATCTGCCGTATAGGTCCCTTCACGTTGGGCCTCTTCTTTAACGGCATCAAGCATGGCATCAAACTTGGTGCGGCGTTCCTCATCCTCTTTAAGGCGACGTAGGGCCTGGCGTACTACCTCGCTGACGCTATTGAAACGACCGCTCTCGACACAAGAGCGGGCGAAGGATTCCAGTTCGGGGGTCAAACTAACGTTGGTGGCCATGAACACCTCCTATGTCAAAGTTTGACACTAGGGTACAAGAAACAGTCTCCAATATCCAGATTCATTCAAGTTCAACCTGATCCAGGCCTCGTAGAGAAATTTACGGGGCATTTTTGTATTGGGGGAAGCTCATGAACGAAGAGAAACCAGCACGCAAGGTCTGTAAAAAGTGTGGCAAAGATAAGCCCATTGCTGACTTCCCGTCGCGTTTCTACAAAGACAAGCAGAAACTTTATATCAGTGGGCATTGTGCTGAGTGTGAACTCGAAAGGTGCAGGCTTAAGAGTAGAAAGCGCACAAAGGTGCAACGGCAGGCAGAACGGCGCCGGATCAATGAGAACAAAGGCCGACAATATCATACTATTGACGAGGTCCAGGCAGAAGCATTAGAGCGGCAAGAAGCCAGACATGCCAAACGGGATGCGACTGAGGCTTGGAACCGCTGGGTATATCAGACAGCTCCAGATTGGTGGCTGAACGCCTTCTATGCGTCGAAGGGTACTCCCTGGTCGGATCATCGTTTATCTGTCGCAGATCGATATCGGATTCGCTATCAAAGAGATCCTGAGTTCAGAACCAATGAACGTGTACGTAGTCAGGCTTACAAGCATGACAACCCAGAGAGAGTATCGCAGTGGAGCGGTGGTCAAAGCCGTGTGATGGATCAACATGACGGTACCATGGAGAAAGGGTCTGCCATGGCATTGCTGAAAGAGTTTGATGAGTGTCCATACTGCGGTGAGGATTTAATAGCTTCAAATAGCACGCTTGACCATATGGATCCCATTGCAAGTGGTGGTATCCATGGTGTGAGTAACTTGGTTGTGGCATGTGACCAGTGCAATAGATCAAAAGGATCCACACCCTTTATGGATTGGGTCGAGACGCTTTCACAACCCTATCGAGATAATGCCTTGATGACCTATTGGCAGAAGCAATTGTTGGCCCCTGGAAAAATCGCACGGGACCTGGAACGCTGTAAAATCGATGGGTTCCGTGTGAGCGCTTGAGTTGCCTAGCGACAGTAATAAAAACGGGTTCGCGGTTCGCACTTAGGTTCGCACCCATCCACCACAGCACTGAGGAATAGATGAGAGCGCAATGGGCGTTTCCATTCGGCAGTACGCCAAATTGCGCGGCGTCTCTGATGCCGCTGTACGTAAGGCGATCAAGGCCGGGCGCATCAGCAAGGAGCCGGATGGCACGGTAGATCCGGCCAAAGCAGACGCGGCCTGGGAACGGAACACCAACCCCGCTCAACAGCGCGAACCTCCTGCGAGCCAAGTTGCGAACCCCAATGCGAACCCGGGGTACGCACCCCCTGCGAACCCGCCCCAGAGGTTCGCATCCCAAACACCACCGTCACCACCTCTGAAACAGGGGGCTCCGGACTACCAGACCAGCCGGGCCATTCGGGAGGCCTACAGCGCCCGCTTGGTCAAACTGGATTTTGAGGAGCGCTCGGAACAGCTGGTCAGCAGTGACGAGGTGAAGGTATCCGCATTCAATCTGGCCCGCCGGGTTCGGGATCGGCTCTTTACCATCCCCCACCGGCTCTCCTCCGTGCTGGCATCCGAAAATGATGCCGGGGTGATTGAGGAGAGGTTGGATCAGGAACTGAGAAAAGCCCTTGAGGAATTGAAGCATGAATGAGATCCCTGCCATGGCCGAACGGATTGAACTGTGGCCAACGGATCGGCTGTTGCCCTATGCGGGCAACGCCCGTACCCACAGTGATGAGCAGGTCGCCAAGGTGGCGGCCAGCATGGTGGAGTTTGGCTTTACCAACCCCATCCTGGTGGACGGTAAGGATGGCATCATTGCCGGTCACTGCCGTCTCTCTGCCGCCCAGCGCATTGGCCTAGCACAGGTGCCAGTTGTGGTGTTGGATCATCTCTCTGATGCTCAGCGCCGTGCCTATATCCTGGCGGACAATAGGCTGGCGCTGGATGGTGGCTGGGATGAGTCGATCCTGGCGGCAGAGCTTGCTCGGCTTCAGGAGGATGAATTCAATCTCTCCCTGGTGGGATTCACCGATGAAGAGATGCGGGACCTGCTGGACGGCTTTGCAGATGATATGGATGGTGATGGCAGTGGGACTGCTGCGGGGGCCGATGAGGTAGTTCCTGAGCCTCCAGCCAACCCGGTTTCCAAAACCGGGGATCTGTGGATCCTTGGGGAGCATCGCCTCCTATGCGGTAGCAGCCTCAATCCCGATGATGTGATTCGGTTGATGAACGGTGAGCGGGCCATCCTCTTCGCCACGGATCCTCCCTATCTGGTGGATTACGATGGTACCAATCATCCCGGTTCCAAAGAGAGCCGTAAGCGGGAATCCCTCAATAAGGACTGGTCGGATAGCTACGGCGTGACTTGGGATGACTCCTCCCAAGGGCCTGAGCTCTATGAGGGGTTTATCCGCGCCGCCATCGACCACGCCATTGAGCCCAACGCGGCTTGGTACTGCTGGCATGCATCTAAACGGCAGGCAATGCTGGAAGCGGTATGGGAAAAGATGGGTGCCTTTCAGCACCAGCAGATCATCTGGAACAAGGAGAAAGGTGTCCTCACCCGCTCCAAGTACCTGTGGAAGCACGAGCCCTGCTTGATGGGCTGGATCAAGGGCAACATGCCGCCCAAGATCAACGGCGCCGAGTTCCTTTCCACCGTCTGGGACATTCGTGGGCTCTCCGGTGAGGAGCGACCTGACCATCCCACGCCCAAACCACTGGACTGTTTCGCCATTCCCATGCGTCAGCATGTGGAACGAGGCGGCCTCTGCTACGAGCCCTTCAGCGGATCTGGTTCCCAGATCATGGCCGGGGAGATGACTGGGCGGAGGGTGCATGCCATGGAGATCTCACCGGTCTATGTGGATGTGGCGGTAAAGCGGTTCATTCAAGCCACGGGGAAGATCGTCTACCTGGATGGTTCCGGCGGGGAAAGTTTTGATGAGATCGCCGCCCAGCGCGGTATCGATCTGGACCCCTGATTCAACAGCTCTTTTCAGATAATGATGGAAAACGTAAAGTGGATCGATTGAGTTTATCCATCCGAACCACTCTTTCCCCCAGGGAGAGCCCCATGAATCTGACTGAACTGAAGAAGGCTGTTGCTGAATCCTCCGGCCTGAGCCAGGCCAATGCCGACAAGGCGATCAAAGCCACCTTTGCCGCTATGACCGATGCACTGAAGGGCGGTGATGGTGTGAGCATTTCCGGCTTTGGCGCGTTCCAAATCGATGAGCGGGCTGCTCGCACAGGTCGGAACCCTAAAACCGGGCAAGAGATTAAGATCGCGGCCTCGAAGAATGTGAAGTTCAAAGCCGGCAAGGTGCTCAAAGATGCCGTAAACGGCTGACCGGCGTAGTAGCAGAACCGCCCGGTCGATGCCGGGTGGGTTCTGGTGGTATTCGGTTGGAGTTCAGCCAATATGGTAGGTGGTCCCCCCATCGACCTTGTCGCGGCTGACATCAAGGCCCAACTTCTTCTTCAGGGTGCCGGAGATCGCGCCCCTGATCGTACTTTTATTCCATCCCGTCTCGGCGGCGATTTGCTCCAATGTGGCTCCGCCAGGCCGCTGCATCATCTCAATCATTCTGGCCTGTTTCGAGTTCGCCCTGGTCCCTCTAGATTGGGGCGTTTTGCGTTGTGCTGCTTCAACCCCAGCCTGGAAGGCGGCTTCCAAAGCGCTCTGGACGCCCCAGACGCTGACGTTGTGGAAGTCGAGGCTGTCGGATTTGCGGGTTTCCAGCGTGTCGATGAAAAGGTAATCCAGGGCGATCCTGCTGAAAATCCCAGCCTCAGGATCATTCGGGGTCTCTGTTTCCTCGGGCTTCTCTCCTGCTGTTTCCTCAGTCATGGCGTCGATGATCTGGTTCTCGACGGGAGGTAGAGCAGGAGGCTCCTGGCCAATAGCCTGGTATGCAGCGCTGGTAAGGACCCAGTTGGGGTAGGGTGGGTTGATGCTTACGTTCTCGATCAAGCCTTTGGCTTCCAAGGCGTTGATCACCTTTACCGATGCGCCCCCTTTGATCCGTTCTGGTAAAGGATTGATCGACCCGTCTGGGCGCTGGGCAGCGGCTTTAAGAATGGTCTGTTGAGTATGAGTGAGGTTAATCATCTCTCTTCTCCTGTTTGTTTTGGCCTGGTTTGTCGCTGAAGACCACTTCTCTTCATCGAGTGGGGTGCTGGATCGCATGCACGGCGTCGTCAATCCAGCTTTTATAGCTTCTGTTTGCCATTCTCTTGGCCAGATGGTCGGTAATGGCTTCAGGGGTAGCTGGCCCGCCCTCAATGAAGCTTAGGTCATCGGCAAGGTGGCGTCCGAAAACGCTGTCCAGAAGGTCTCTGGTATCCTGTGCGTCGAGATTGTAGCTGTTTGCAAAGAAGTGGCTGGCG
Source organism: Magnetococcus marinus MC-1 (assembly GCF_000014865.1). Lineage (NCBI taxonomy): Bacteria > Pseudomonadati > Pseudomonadota > Magnetococcia > Magnetococcales > Magnetococcaceae > Magnetococcus > Magnetococcus marinus. The sequence continues at coordinate 3,532,857 of NC_008576.1, read as the reverse complement.
GCCAGCCAAGTCATCTCTTGGTCATAGCCGTTATGTCTGGATGTCCCCCAGAATCCCCAACTTGGATTGTTGGTAGGTAGAGGCATGATCTGGAGATTGTCCCGGTTGGCTGCCGTTTCAAGGATGGTCCGTTGGGTCGGGCTCAGTTGGATGGTCATGTTCGTTCTCCGTTGTGAGGTTGGTCTCAAAGCCAGTTGTCGCCAATGTGGGGAAGTAGGTCCCCCTCGTTTGCTGTGAAGTATTCGATCTCCTCGAAAGCCTCTGGTTGGTCGATGATCACTCCGCCGGTGACGCTGACGGCTACTCCGTACTTGCGGGTGAGTTCTGCCAACTCTTTGGCAAAGGCTTCAAGGCGTTGCTCATGATTCAGTTTCTCGTTCATTTTCAAGCTCCTAGATGTTCGCTTTTGTAGGATCTATATAGCCATAGATCCAAAGCCTCTATCCAGCATAAAACGATGCAATTTCAATAAACTAAGATGGCTATCTCAGCGGCAAGGATCTACGAGGATGCATTCCTTCAGGGGTTGATGCCCGATCCGCATCTGACGGTCTCTGAATGGGCTGATGAACACCGCATGCTCTCTTCGGTGGCCTCGGGTGAACCGGGGCCATGGCGTACCGATCGCACCCCCTATCTGCAAGAGGTGATGGACTCTCTTTCACCCAGCTCACCCATTGAGCGGGTGGTGGCGATGTTTGGCAGTCAGCTGGGCAAAACCGAGTGTGGCCTGAACTGGGTGGGTTATGTGATCCACCATGCACCAGGGCCCATGCTGATGGTTCAGCCCACGGTAGAGATGGCTAAGCGCTACTCCAAACAGCGGGTGGGACCGCTGATCGAATCAAGTTCTGAGATCCGTGAGCGGGTAAAACCGGCTCGGTCACGGGATTCCGGCAACACGGTGCTCTCCAAGGAGTTCCCCGGTGGAATCCTGTTGATGACCGGAGCCAACAGCGCGGTGGGGCTCTCTTCCGCGCCCATCCGTTACCTGTTTATGGATGAGGTGGATCGCTTTCCGGGTGATGCCGATGGCGAAGGGGATCCGGTGGCGCTGGCCATTCAGCGCACGGCGAACTTCTCCAACCGCAAGGTGCTGCTCACCAGCACACCCACCATCAAAGGATTCAGCCGCATTGAAGCGGCCTATGCCGAGAGCGATCAGCGTCAGTTCTGGGTACCCTGCCCAGAGTGTGGTGAGTTTCAAGTGCTGACATGGGCCCAGGTGAAATGGCCTCATGGGGAACGCAAGCTGGCGTATTACCTCTGTCCACACTGTGAATCACAGCTGGCTGACCATCAAAAGGGCTGGATGCTGGAAAACGGCGTCTGGCGAGCGGCGGCTGCTGGGGATGGGAAAACCGCAGGCTTTCACCTCTCCTCCCTCTATAGCCCCCATGGCTGGACCTCCTGGGGGGATATTGCGGTGGAGCATGGTCTGGTGCACAAGGATCCATCTCGATTAAAGACCTGGGTCAACACTAAAATGGGGCAGTGTTGGGAGGAGCAAGGTGACCGTATCGATGACGAAGGGCTCATGGAGCGTCGAGAGGCGTGGGGTGCACTGCTCCCTGCTGATGTGGCTGTGCTCACAGCTGGTGTGGATGTGCAGGATGATCGTCTTGAAATTGAAATCGTAGGTTGGGGACGGGATGAAGAGTCCTGGTCCATCGACTACCGGGTGCTGTGGGGGGATCCCTCTTCCCCAGCGGTGTGGGAAGATCTGGATAATCTGCTCCGATATCCACGCCCACATAGTCGGCAACTACCGGATATGACGATCCGGGCCGCTGCCATTGATACCGGTGGTCACCATACCCTGAAGTCCTATGCCTTCTGCCGATCCAGGCAGGGCCGAAGGATCTGGGCCATCAAGGGGCGTGGTGGTCAGGGAGTACCCATCTGGCCCCGCAAGCCCTCCACCAAGAATAAGGGCAAAGTACCCCTTTTCATCGTGGGTGTAGATGCCTGCAAAGAGGCGATCCTCTCCCGTCTACGCATTGAAGAGCCAGGTCCCGGCTATCTGCACTTTCCCATGCAACGGGATGGGGACTACTTCAAACAGCTCACTGCCGAATCGGTGGTGACCCGTTATCACAAGGGCCGCCCCATTCGGGAGTGGAAGAAGCGGGATTCCGATCGCAACGAGGCCCTGGATTGCCGAGTGTACGCCATGGCGGCACTACAGGGGCTGATTGCCATGGGGTTTCGGCTCAACATGGCGGTTGAGAAGATCGCTGAACACCCTCTTAAAGATGCGATGCCTGAGCCCGGCAAAGTGCAGCAAAAGAAGATCAAACCTAAACGCCGGGTTATTCAATCCAGTTGGGTCTAATCAATGTTTCCGGTAGGCCGAAAGAGCACGCTCAAGAGGTCCGGGTGATGTGGTTGACTTTTCTTTCTCTTCCGTCGGAGGTTTTGTCGTTGGCTTGGAAAAGGCTGCGCCCAGAGCGGCTAAAGGTAACTTGGCCTCTTGCTGGTTCAGAGGAATAGGCTGAATGCCGCTCTGCTTGCGGAGTTGACTAAGCAGTGTAGTTAGATTGGATTTGGCTGACTTTGTCATGGTGGTGTTCCTCGTAGTCTGTTTTTCATACTTATCGGCAGCTAAAAGCGTTTTCAAAGAAATCTGTTCATAGAATTGTGGAAGGCTAATAAATATGGCTGACGTAGATGAACTACAGATCCGCCGGGACAGGCTCTTGGAGCGGTTGGAGTCCCTTCAAACCCGCGTCAGTCATGGGGATAAGACGGTTCAATATGATCTGACCCAGGCCCGTGAGGCGTTGGATCTTCTGGATCGGGAAATCAATCGCAGCAGTGGTCGTCGTGTCGCCCGACACCTGCGCGTGCGCAGCAATAAGGATCTCTAATGAAGCTGTTTAAGCGCCTGTTTGGTGGTCCTCCCAAACGCCGGGCAGGATATGAAGGGGCCGCATCTGGTCGGCGGCTGGGCAATTGGCAACCGGAAGAGGCCGGGATCAATGCCCTGCTGTTTCGCGATGTCACCCTTATGCGTGCACGCTCACGAGACTTGGTGCGCCGTAATGCCTGGGCATCCAACGCTGTAGACTCTCTGGTTGGGAGCCTTGTGGGTACCGGCATCAAGCCTCAATCCACGGTGAAAGACCCCCAGATCAAAGCCCAGATTCAGTCTCTATGGCTGGCCTGGACAAAAGAGGCCGATGCCCACGGCATGTTGGGCTTCTATGGCCTTCAGGCTTTGATTGCCCGCGCTATGATCGAGGGGGGCGAGGTGCTGGTACGGCTGCGCAATCGGGATGCCCGTGATGGCTTGTTAGTCCCCCTTCAACTCCAGGTGTTGGAGCCCGAACATCTCCCTGCCAGTGACAGCCGGGATCTGCCCAATGGCCACCGAGTCAGGGCTGGGATTGAGTTCGACAAAATAGGTCGCCGTGTCGCTTACCATCTGTTTAGGGAACACCCCGGTGAACAGCCCATGCTGTTCAAAGCGGGGGATATGGTCCGGGTGCCAGGCTCAGAAGTGTGCCACATCTTTAAACCGCTACGCCCTGGTCAGCTTCGGGGTGAACCCTGGATGGCTCAGGCGCTGGTGCGACTCCACGAACTGGATCAGTACGATGATGCGGAGTTGGTACGCAAAAAGACCGCCGCGCTCATCGCCGGCTTCATCACCAAACCTGACCCCGAGTTGGGCGTCGGCGGTGAGGACGGTCAGGATCCCGATGAGAACGGATCTGTCCCGGTCACCTGGGCTCCCGGCACCATGCAGGTACTCTTACCCGGTGAGGATGTGAAGTTCTCAGACCCTGCCGACGTGGGCGGTCAATACGGGGAGTTCATGCGCACCCAACTCCGCGCTGTGGCGGTGGGCTTGGGATTGACCTATGAACAACTCACCGGCGACCTCACTGGGGTGAACTACTCCTCCATCCGTGCTGGCATGGTGGAGTTTCGCCGTCGTATGGAACAGATCCAGCGCATGGTCTTGATCCATCAGCTTTGCCGCCCTGTATGGGAACGGTGGATGGATCAGGCTGTTTTGTCGGGTGCTTTGCAGCTTCCCGAGTACAGCAAACGCCGCCGTGAATATCTGGCGGTGAAGTGGATACCCCAAGGGTGGACCTGGGTGGATCCACAAAAAGAGATGAACTCCATCATCTGGGCGATCCGGGCTGGTCTGCTCAGTCGGGCTGAAGCAGTCTCTACCTACGGCTATGACATCGAAGAGATCGACCGGGAGATCGTAGCCGATAACAAGCGTGCCGATGAACTGGGGCTGGTGTTTGACTCTGACTCACGGCGTACTTCCCGGTCGGGAGTATCACGGGACAGCAAGCAGAGTGATAAGGAGTTGGTAGATCTTACCGAATAAGCTCTGTCAATAAAAGTGACTGGCGGTGCCCCCAGGCCCCACAAACGATCATCGCCCAGTATTAGCTCAGTAGGTTTCCTGTTGAATTTCAGAGTCTAAGACGGATCGTATGGTTTTGAGCAAGTTGTCCGAATCAATAGGCTTTACAATAGAAGCTACAGCACCAAAATCCTTGGCTGTTTGCAGATAGTCGGGACCACCTGAAAATGAGCCTCCTGTTGACATGGCAATGACCTTAAGGTGAGGCCATCGCCACTTGGTCTCTCGAATGAGTTGAAGACCTTCCTTTTCAGGCATGATGATGTCTGTAAGTACAAGATCAAAATGATTGTGCTCCATCATTTTCGTGCCTTCATTCCCATCGGAGGCGGTGAAAACGAAGAAACCATAATCTTCAAGCATGTCTTTGAGGAGCGTTTGGGTGATGAGGTCATCCTCAATGAGAAGAATGTTTTTTTCCATGATCGAATCCTTAAATAGCTGATTTTCTATATGCCTTATCAGCAGAACGTAAAGTATTTGAAAGCAGGTTTGCAACACAAATGTTCAATCCTTAACCCCGCTCTGGCGGGGTTTTCTGTTTGTAGAGGTTATCATGACCAATCTATCCCATATGGCATCCCGAATCCTCGGGACACCGCTCATGGTCGATCGCGCCCGCTTGGAGACTATTCTCTCGGTCATTGGTCCCCGCGTCGGCTTGGAGCCAACGGCCATGCCCAGCGGCTTTGAGCCCAAGGATCACAGCTCTGATTTGATGGTCACGCCTAATGGAATCGCCATCGTGCCCATCCACGGCACCCTGGTGAAACGGGTGGGGGCCGTCGAGGCTGCTTCGGGGCTCATGTCCTACGCATCCATTGAAGAAAAACTGCTGGATGCCGCCACCGACCCAGCCGTGCGAGCAATCCTAATGGATATCGACTCCCCTGGTGGTGAGGTTGGGGGCGTGTTCGATCTGGCCGCCATGATCCAGGAGGCGGGGCAGGGCAAGCCCATCTGGGCGCTGGCGGATGATGCTTTTTCCGCCGCCTATCTCATCGCTTCCCAGGCTCATCGCATTATTGTGCCCCAGACTGCGGGGGTGGGCTCCATCGGCGTCATAGCTGCTCATGTGGATGAGTCGGAGAAGGATGCCAAAGAGGGGCGCAGCTACACCACGGTGTTTGCTGGGGCCCGCAAGAATGACTTCTCCAGCCACGCTCCGCTGTCGGATGCAGCTCGCTTCAACCTGCAACAGGAGGTCGACCGCCTCTACGGCATGTTCACCGGCATGGTGGCATCAGGGCGGGGTATGCCAGAGGCTGCGGTCAGAGCCACTGAAGCGGGACTCTTCTTTGGAAGTAACGCTGTGAGCTCTGGTCTGGCCGATCAGGTCGGCACCATCCGGGATGCCCTGGCTGGCCTGTCAATAACTATTGATGCGTCCAAAAAGACCCATTCTCACCGAGCGGCACTGCCGCGGGAACCTGTGTATATGGAGGAAACCATGCCCATGGAAGAAAATCCGGCGGCTGAAACATCTGTTGTCACGTCACGACAATCCAAACCTGACCTTCACGCCAAATCCGACATAATGTCGGATTTGACTGACCAATCTGCGGTATCCAACGTTGTGGACCTAGACAAGGTCCGTGCCGAGCATGGCAAACAGATGCGCAATGAGGCTCAGGCCATTGTCGATCTCTGTGCCCTGGCGGGCATGCCTCACTTGGCAGGCGGCTATATCGCCGAAGGAACCTCTGCTGAAGTGGTGCGCAAAGAGCTACTAGCCAAACGGGCCGATGCTGAGGAGATCCACTCCGAGGTGATGCCTGGCGATGGCACCCGTATGCAGCCCAGACAGAGTCTTGAAACCAACCCGGTTGTGGCCTCCTGCCGCAAACTCGCCGGTTAATAAGGAGGTAATCAACCATGCCTGCGATTCAACAAGCCAACAATCTTGGGGATGTGCTCAAGTTTGAAGCCCCCAACCTTTATTCCCGAGAGACCGTCACCGTGCTGGGTGGGGTGGGGACCGAACGGGTGCTGCCTGTAGGTACCGTGATTGGTCGCCGTACCAAATCCGAGGTAGCCGCTGCGGCCGATGCGGGTAACTCCGGGGATGGCACCATCGGGACCGTTACCCTGGGATCCCAGGCCGTGCCCGGTGTCTACAGTCTCACCTGCATCATCGCCAGCGCTGACAGCGGCACCTTTCAGGTAGTGGATCCCAATGGTCACCGCCTGCCCGATGTGACGGTCGGAGTGGCCTACGATACCTCCCACCTGAAATTCACCATTACAGATGGTGCTACCGACTTTGTGGTGGGGGATTACTTCACCGTGCTGGTCACCGGGGATGGCAACGTAGTGGCCATGGACCCCGCAGCGGTGGATGGAAGCGCTGATCCCATCGGCATCATCGCCCAGCGGGTAGTGGCCCCAGTGGGTCAGGATGTGCCCGAAGTGGCGATCCTTCGTCACGCCATCCTGGCTGACCATGCTGTGGTCTGGCCTGAATCCATCAATGAAACACAGAAACTGGAAGCCACGGCGGCCCTTGAGGCCCGGGGCATCCTTATCCGTTTGGGAGTATGATCATGGCTCTTGCCGCAAATCCATTCAATAATGATGCGTTCGGTACCGTCGCCCTGACGGCAGCCATCAACATCCTACCCAATCGCTATGGCAAACTGGATGGCATGGGCATCATGCCCGCCCGTCCTGTGCGCCAGCGTCAGATTGCCATTGAAGAGCGCAATGGAGTGCTCTCCCTGCTGCCTACCGCAGCGGTAGGATCCCCTGGAAGTACCGGTAAGCGCGGAAAACGGCGTATCCGCTCCTTTGTTATTCCCCATATCCCCCATGATGATGTGGTGCTCCCTGAAGAGATTGCCGGGGTGCGTGCCTTCGGCAGTGAAGGGGAGCTTGAGGCGGTCTCCGACGTACTGGCCATGCACCTGCAATCCATGCGGGATAAACATGCCATCACCCTGGAGCACCTGCGTATGGGGGCTTTGAAGGGAGAGATACTCGATGCCGATGGCTCGGTAATCTACAACCTCTTTGATGAGTTCCAGATCATCCCCAAGACCATCAACTTTGAGTTGGATGACGCCACCACCGATGTGAAGGCCAAGTGCCTGGAGCTGAAACGCTATCTGGAGGATAACCTCCGGGGTGAGTTTATGACCGGGATCCATGTACTGGTCTCTCCAGAGTTTATGGATGCCCTGACCGGGCATGCCCGCGTCGAAAGCGCCTATCAGCTTTGGCAGCAAGGTCTGATGTTGCGTAGTGATATGCGTCATGGGTTTGAGTTTGGCGGAATCCTGTTTGAAGAGTATCGGGGCCAAGCTACCGATCCCGGTGGGACTGTGCGACGCTTTATCGCTGAGAGTGAAGGGCATGCGTTTCCTACAGGGACCAGCCAGACATTCTGTACCTATTTTGCCCCGGCTGACTTCAATGAGTCGGTTAACACCCTGGGGCAGCCGCTCTATGCCAAGCAGGAGCCCCGTAAGTTTGAACGGGGCACCGACCTGCACACCCAGTCCAACCCGCTGCCCATGTGCCACCGCCCTGGCGTGCTGGTCAAACTGACCGCCAGCTGATCATGGCCATCTGGGATGACGGGCTGAATGATCTAAACGCAGCCTGTATCGAGGTCTTTGGTCAAGCCATCATCCACACCCCCGCTGGCGGGGAGCCTTCCGAGCTCTCCGCCATTTTTGATTCCAGCCGTGAGATCACCACCATCGATGCCGTTGGGGTGCCGGTGCAGAGCTATCGACCGGTCATTGAGGGGCGAGAGGCCGACTTCCTTTCTCGTCCTGCGGTGGGTGATGGGGTAGCGGTCGGTGGGATCAACTACCGCGTCATGGATGTGCAACCCCGTGGGGATGGTTGGTTGGCGCTAATTCTTCGGAGGTAATGGTGTCTCTGTTCAAGAAGGTGTTTCCCGAACTGGTGCATGAGGCGGAGAGCCTGCTCATCCGCCGTATCGCCTATGACCTGGATGGCAACCCTGAATACATCGGGCAGGCCAATCCAGGGGCCCTGGATACCGATGAAGCATGGTTTGTCCGGCGCATCGCCTATGAGGGGGGCAATCCGGTCTCCATCCTGTTTGCCGAAGGCTCCACCAAGTTTAATAAGCGCTGGGATCTGCGTGGATCCTATGACTATCGATAGGAGCAACCATCGTGTACGCACGTTATGATTACAACGCTGGAGCCAGCATCAGCAACATGCTGTCGGATATTGTCTCGCTGCTGACCGGCACCACCGATAAGGCGACCTTGTCGGCATCCTGCAATCAGGCCTCTACCCAGATTATCTCTCAGGTGGCAGCCGGATGGACCCTGCATGATGCCAGCGCCGGAACCAACATGCAGTGTCTGAAGGCCCCGCTGGCGGATGATGCCAGCGCCTTCAAATATCTGTGTGTGGATCTGAACACCACCGGCTATCTGTTTCCCAAGGTGTATGAAGCATGGGATGCAACGGGTCACGCTGGGACCAATATGGCGAGCACCAGTGACAGCACCAGCTACAACCAACGCATCGATACGAGCAATGGGGGGTCGCTTTATATCTGGGCCTCAGCACGGTTTGTCATGTTTGCCAGCCAGACGGCAGCAGGGTGGGCCAGTACCATCAAACCTGGTCCATCCGGTATTGTGGAACGAACCCGATACTTGCCCTGGGATACCCCGGCCGCCGGGTGGCCGCCGTTTCTGTGGTGCAACCTCGGATATGCCATGTATGGCACTTTGGGTTATTCACCCCGACAGATGCAGAAAGACGAGACCCCTGTCACAGGCACATCAGCGTCACTAACCGCTGGAACGGTCTGTTTCTCAACATTGGCCATGCCTTCGGGCAGTGACCAGAAGGTACCGGATGGTGCCGGTGGTTCCACCATCCCAGCCTGGCCTTTGATGGGCCACAACGTTAACCATATGCCCCTGATGTACGGAGAGATCTCCTCGCTGTGCGATATCTGGGTGATCCCCGACAATATGGCGGCAACCCACGATGTGCTCTCCATGGATGGCAAGCAGTACTCGGTGGTGCAGACCAACGGACCCACCGAATCCATGATCATTCGTAAGGGCTGATCATGGCTGATCTGAATGATCCCGGTTTTGCCCTGGAGGGTGCCTATTGGCCTCTCCCATCTGTGGGTGGTGTTCTTGAGCGATACGGCAGCCATGCGGCACTTCTGGACCAGGCCGTCTCCTATATGGGAGGCTATCTGGAGCCAAGGGCAACCTCCAGCATCGCCTATCCATCAGGTATCCCCCTGGTTGGTCTTCTCAACGTACCCATTCCTCCGGCCAGTCACTGTCAGGTATTGACCCAGATTACCCCTGCCTTTCCCCATCGGTTTGGCCCCAGTGACTGCGCCGATGGCGTTGGTGCGGCAATCCCCAGCATAGGTCCATGTAAGCCACCGCTGATCTCTGTGTTACCGCCGTTGATAAGGATCTGAGGTGCAAAATTATTTGCAGGTTGAAGGGCTGATCGTTCAGCGGTTGAAGGATCAGCTTGAGGAGATCCGCGTGCTCTCATCCTGGGGCACGCCGGTGATTCATGAAGAGGCAGAATTACCCCCTACGGTGATCATCTTTCTGGAAGAGGACAAGCCGGGGCCAGTCCAGGGTAATCAGCAGAAGGTTGAGCAGACCTGGCTCTGTCTGGTGGTGGTGCGGGATGCCGAGAGTGATGCCGGGGCACTGATCAGCCGGGTGATCAACACAGTGGTGGGGTGGACGCCCGATAGAGCAACGTTCAAACCGTTTCAGCGGACACAGTCGGTTTATTCACCAGACTATTCGCCCAACGGGATCTTCTACTTCCCGTTGGCCTTTCAAACCTCTTTCATCTTCAAAAACTGATGCTGCAGTAGCTCAAAAAAGGCATCGCCCCAATCCTTGCGGAAATCGGGGCGATGTTTGGGCTTCTGCTGCTTTTTCTTGTTGGGGATCATCTGCTGCGGGATCTGGGTGACCACCCGCGCGATGGCATTTCGCCGCTTGGGCGGTTCAGGCTTTGGCGTCTTGGCCATGGTCTTTCTCCTATGAATATGTGGAATGGCTCCTATGGCCACCACAATACACAAAGGTTGGAAAAATGAGCAAAAAAACGCACACACTCATCGGCGGCGGCGAATGCTTCATCGGCCCCTTTGGTGGCGGCGCAGGCATGCGCTTTTTGGGCGAAGCTTCCAAAGTCGAACTCAGTTTCAGTGAGGAGAAGAAAACTCTCAAAAACTACTCCACTCCCGGTGGGGGTACCGCCGACACCGTCTCCCTCATCACCGATGTGCAGTTGGTGATTACGGCCCATGGCTTTGATACCGAATCCCTGGCCATGGCCACCTTTGGTGAGTCTGGGTCTGTTACGGGCGGTACCGTTACGGATGAATCCCATGTGGCCTATCGGGGTGGGTATCTCCGGGCCAAAGAGGGGGTGGATCTCTCTGCCGTCTCCCTCACCAATGGCGGTACACCCCTGGTCGAGGGTACTGACTATGAGGTCAAAGGGGGTGGGGTTCGGATTCTAGAGGCCGCTGAAAATGTGGTGGATGGGGATACGGTACTCATGACCTACACCCATGCCTCCTCGGCCACGGTTGAGGCAATCCTCAATGCCGGTAAAGAGTACATCATGGCGTTCGACGGATTCAACCAAGCCTTCGATGGCAAGCCTGTGGTGTTGGATGTCTATCGGGTGAAGAACACTCCATCCTCCCTGGGGCTGGTCACCGACGACTTTGGCAGCATTGAATTTACCTTCGACGTATTGAAAGACGACGGCAAAACTGGCGCAGGCGTCTCCCAGTTCTTCAAACTGATGCAGATTGAAGGGTGAAGACCATGGGACGTCTGATTGCCAAGACAGCAGGGGATCTCACCTACCATGTGCGCAAGTTTACCGTGGGTGAGATCTACGAGTTCTTCAGCAAAGCGGTGGATGGGCAGTCTGCAGAGCCTGACTGGGTGGGCAACGTATTGTTTGAAGAGGTCACCATCCAAGATATTCGCACCTTTACCGATCTGACCAAAGAGCAGATCCACGCTATGGAGCCAGAAGTTCTGGAGACCATCATCACGGCCATCAAGGAGGAGAACCCCCATTTTTTCGCCGCCTGCCAGCGTCTGGAGGAGGCCGGGAAGCGGCTCAATCAGGTGCTGACGACACCAAGCGAAGAGTCGGTCAGTTCAAACGGGCCATCTTTACCCTGATAAAACTGGGACACCCCGGTGTGATGGATTACACCTGGGAGATGTTCCTGGATGCACTCTCCTTTGAATCCTCACTCTCAGATAGTTAGCGTGATTCAACTGTTCATATTCTCTTGAAGCATGTTGCAAAACATAGCGCCTTGTCCAATGGCATCATCAAGGGCGATGTGGGTATGAGGGATGGGATCAAACCATTGCTGTGGGATGGTTTTCTTGTTGATTTGTCGAAAGGGCTGTTTTGTTACTGCCATGGTGTAGGTCTTAATGTCCAGTGCGGCATGCGAAAAGGGGCATTCTCCTGTGAACTGTACCAGGTACCAGTATACAAACATGAAATCATAACTAGCTGGGTATGCAACAAAAACTGGTTTGCCAGGTAACGATTTTAGCCATGCCACATACTCAGGCATGGCCTTTTCAGGTTTCTGTAAATTTGTTCGGCAGGCAGCCCATGCTTTTGGCTGGCTTTTCCACCAATCCATGGTTTTAGGGTGTTCTTGAGCGTCGGGAAGAGTTTCCAAGTTTGCTGAAAAGGTTCCTACTAATGTTTTGTCCGCAAGGTATGCTGCAGACCCAAAGCTAAGCATTGAGTATGAACCAGGAATGGGGCCATCAGCCTCAATATCTGTACTGACATAAACCTCTTGCATATCTGCATTCTCCTCTTAGTCGACAGCTAACCGCTAACTATAGCTGTTAATAGTTCCTAAGGCTATCTAAGGTCAGAAAAATGGCGCGTACCCAGGAGGCTCTTGAATTCATCATCAGAGCTAATGATGATGAACTGCGTTCTGCGGTCTCACGTATGCAGAGCGACTTTCGTCAGGGTGTGCAGTCCATGGCCTCGGCTGCCCAGACCCAGGCGCAGCGTATCAATGGGGCACTGTCGGACATCGATGGTTTTCGCAATCTGAAACGGCAGATCCGGGAGAGTGAAGATCAATGGCAGGCCGCCACCCGTGAGGTGGCCCGGCTTGCGGTGCAGATGCGGGAGACCGAAACACCCACCCGTGCCATGACCCGCGCCTTTGAGCAGGCCAAGCGTAATGCCCGTGCTCTTAAGGATCAACTGGATGCCCAGCGGGAATCCCTGCATGGTCTGCGGGGTGATCTGCGTCAGGCTGGGGTGGATACCAGCCGCCTCAGTGAAAGCCAGGAGCAACTCCAGCGGGATCTGCGCGCCTCTACCCGTGAGGTGCAGGCCCAAAGCCGCGTGAACCGCGCCTTTGCTGCTATTGGCGTGCGCTCCATGCGGGAGGTGGAGTCTGAGGTCCAGCGGCTGGAGAATGCCTATCGGGAGCTCTCCCGTTCAGGGCGGGTGTCTGCGGCAGATCTGAACCGCGCCCACCAACAGATGCAGAGCCGTGTCCGCACCCTGCGCGGTGAGATGCAGGGGTTGAAAGGTGCCATGACCGGAATGGTGGGTACCGTGCGCAATCTGGCAGCAGCGTATGCCGGGTTTGAATCTATCCGAGCGGCCTCCGGCTTTATCAAAGATTCCATCCTCACTTATGCCGCCTTTGACGACACCATGAGGCAGGTGGCGGCGACGTCGGGGGCAACGGCAGAAGAGCTCACCCTATTGACCGAGCTGGCCAAGGATATGGGATCTTCCACTCGCTTTTCTGCCAGTCAAGCGGCCGGTGGTCTCAAGGCCATGTCTCTGGCTGGTTTGACGGCATCTCAGCAACTGCAAGCCCTACCAAAAGTTTTGGAGCTGGCGGCAGCCGGTTCGGTGGATCTGGAAACCGCAGCGGGGATCGCCACCGCCTCCATGGCTCAGTTTGGGCTACAGGCCCGTGATCTGGGCAATGTAAACGACATCTTGGTCACCGCCTTTACCAACTCGGCAACCGATATTCAGGATCTGGGGCTGGCCCTGCAATACGCCGGTCCCGTGGCCCGTGCGGCTGGAAACAGCTTTGAAGAGACCGCCACCGTGCTGGCCCTGCTGGCCAAGAACGGCTTCTCTGGGGAAAAAGCAGGGACCGCGTTGCGAGCCGCTTATGCCCGTCTATTGGCCCCTGTGGATAAAGCCCAAGAGGCGATCAACCGTTTGGGCTTGCAGACCCGTGATGCCACTGGTCTGCTTCTACCCATGACCCAGGTACTGCGTAACCTCCGTGCAAGTGGTGCCGATGCGGCTGACATGATCCAGATCTTTGGGGTGGAAGCGGCTCCTGCGCTTACTGCTGCGGTGGGTATGTCTTCCCAGGCGTTCGTGGAGCTGGTCGCCAAGTTCAGCGAGGTCGGTGGTGTGGCTGCCCGGGTGGCCACCGAGATGGAAGCGGGCATGGGCGGCTCGATCCGTTCCCTGGAGTCTGCCTGGGAGGGGGTGAAGATTGCCGTTGGTGAGGCCATCGACAAGCACAGCAGCCTCAATTTTCAAGAGCTCACCTCCGCTATCAATGAAAACAAGGATGCCATCGTCGAACTGGCCCTGGCCGGAGTGGATCTGGCCGTCATGCTGGGGCGTGTGGCCCTGATGGTTGGCGAGTTCATCCTGGAGTGGAAAGAGGTCATTGGTGTGCTGGGTGGGGCGTATCTGGCCATCAAAACACTGCGTGTGGCCATGGCAGCACTCACAGCACTACAGACCGCTCAGTGGTTTCTAACTACCACCCGTGCCGCGTCTGGCTTGGTAGCCGTGGTAGGCGCTCAGGGATTGGTTGGCGCATTGGCGCTGGTCCGCACCCGTCTGCTTTCTCTTATCTCAATCAATCTGGCCGGGTTCTTTATCCGGGGTGCTGCCGCTGTTGGAAGCCTGCTCGCCGTGCTCACAGGCCCTGTTGGGCTTATAGCTGGGGCGACGGCGGCTGTGGGCGCACTAGGCTACATGGCTTACTCCTGGTTGAAAACCAAGGATGCCCAGGATGAAGCCGTAGCATCGGGACAGGCAGCCGTTGAAACTCAGCAGCAGTTGGCGGCACGCCTTAAGCAGATCGGTCAGCAGCTGGGGGTCAACATCCCCGATATGGAGACCTTCAACCGTTTGCAACGGGAAGGCATCATCATCGCCGATAAAAGCACCGGGGGGTGGCGCTTGGCGGCACAGGCTGCCTCGGAGGCAATCCAGACCCAACGTCGCGCAGCCCAAGAAGCGGCCAACCAGCTATCCAACCTGACCCGCCAGCGGACATCTGCCCAGCGTAAACTGGCTGCTCTGGAGCAGCAACTGGTCGAAGAGCAGAAGCGCCAGGCCCGTGAGGTACTCATCGAGAAGATCCGTACTGCTGAACAGTCCGTTCAGGCCACGGAACGCGCCCTGCAACAGAGCCTGACTGCTGAGAAACGACTGGCCGATCAGATCCAGGGCATCGAAGAGAAAAAGCGCAACGCCCGTATCTCCACCGAGGACAAAGTGCGCTCGCTGCTGGAACGCAACATGTCCGACCGGGAGAAAGAGACCTCCCGCGCCGCCGCAGCTTCCCAAAAGTTGGCTGAGGCCCAACAGCTGCTCTCCAAAACAACCCTCTCCGAGCAGGACATCAAGTGGGCCGAATCCCTGGCCCGAGGGGCTCAGGATGCCTTCTCCAGTTTGAATGATACCTCCACCGCCATCCGGGGTGTGCAGGATGCGGGGGATGTACTGGATCAACTCTATCAGCGCCAGGAGGAGAGTGCCCGAAAGGCGCTTTCTACCCAGAAAGATCAGACCACATCTCTTACCAAGCAGTTGGAAACAGCACGTGGTCAGGTGGATCTGCTCAAACAGGCTATGGAAGCCCTTCCTGACCGGGCCACCAAATCAGTTGAGTTGCAAGCCCAGGTTGAGCAAGCCCAATCAGCACTCTCAGCCATCGAAAAACAGATGGCGGCGTTAAAAGACAAGACCATCACCGTAACCGTGCAAACGGTAGAGGCCAGACAGGCAGGAGGTATGATCGGCCTGCAACGGGGTGGACGACTCCCCGGCTATGGGGGTGGTGACCGCATCCATGCCCTATTGGAAGCCGGTGAAATCGTCATTCGCAAAGAGCGCTCACGCATTTTCAAGGATCTGCTGTTGACCATCAACTCCGCCCCCATGGATACCGTGCGGCGCATCCTGCCCAACCTTCCCAGGTTTCAAACCGGGGGGATGGTGGGATTGCCGAAGATTCCAGCACTTCCGCAACTCTCTTTTGCTGGAGCCGGTGGAAATCAGCAGCCCCCAGTAGAGGGGATCGTTCAGCTTGATCTGACCATGAACGGCAGACCAGCCGCCTCCATCACCAGCCCCCGGCAACAGGTGCGGCAACTGGTAGATGCCCTCAAGGAACTGCAGCGCGGTACCTTCTGATATCCCGATGAAACAACTTGGTGATTTAACACTACCTGAGTCGATCCAGTGGAGCGACCGTCGGGCGTGGTCTCCTGTGGCCATGGAGACAGCCCGCACCCTGGGGGGCACCCCTGTGCTCTGGTCCCAACCCCTGGTGAAAGGCAGACCCATCACCCTGGAGGCCGCAGATGGGGTGACATGGTTGGATCAAGCCACCGTGATGGCCATTGAGGCCATGGCCGCCCAGTCCGGGGCGGTTTTCCCGCTTATCTGGAGGGCAGAGAGCTATAAGGTGATGTTCCGCCATCACGAACCACCGGCCATCCAGTTCCAACCCATCTGGCCGCACCATGATCTCTACACCGGTACCATCAAACTCTTTGAGGTGTAAGCGCAATGCCCATACAGACTTCAGAACTTCGTTTCTACAAATCCACCACCGTCAGCGATACTACCAGCAATGGAGGCCGCATCTCCGCCAGTGAGATCGCCGATGGGGTAAAGAACAACGTCTGGCCCGACGTGCCACAAGGGGAACGACTGGCCGGATCCACCAAATACCGCAAGGTGTTCTTCAAAGTCGCCAATGATGCGGATATCAAGCTGATTGACCCGCGCATCTATGTGGAGACCGCAACTCCAGGGGATGATCGCATTCTGATCTTTCCCGGCACCCAAACCGATACCCAGGGGGCGCTCACCGGATCAGAGCGGCTCTATGGGTCAGGAAGGCTGGATGCTAGCACCTCCATCGGGGTCACCAGTATCGATGTCAACACCGAGTCGGCCACCGATGCCATCTTCCAGAACGGGGACTTGATCCGCATCTCCGATCAGGACCATGTGGATGATGTCTCCGGTAACGTCGAGTTTATCCGTCTGGCCAGCAGTGGTGGGGTGACCTGGAATGGGGATAAAGCCACGCTGACCTTTGAGGCCGGACAGAGCTTGCAGAGCGCCTATGCCTCCAGCAATACCCGCGTTGCTTCAGTCATTGAGCCCGAGGATATCGAGGCAACCTGGGGTAGCTGGACCGGATCCACCGTTGCGGGTACATACGACGGATCCGGTCCAACGATAGCGCCCACCAATATTATACCGATTCTCGACTTTATCGGCAGCATTGAGCAGACCTGGACCCTGACCTTCAGCGATGCCAACAGCTTTAGCTGCGTGGGGGATACGCTGGGCAGTGTGGGCAGTGGCTCCATCTCTGGGGGTGATTTTGCCCCCAATAACCCTGATTTCAGCCGTCCCTATTTCACCCTGCCTGTGGCGGGCTGGGGCGGGGCTTGGTCCAGTGGAGAAACCATCACCTTCAAAACCCATCCCGCAGCCGTGCCCATCTGGTGGAAACGTATTGTCCCCGCCGGGGCCAATAGCTTATCAGCGGACAAGGTGGTGGTCGCCATTACGGGCGAGAGTGCGTAATCGCCATGGGTGAAATCAGCACTTCGCTTACGATTCAGTTTTCAGCGCCTGAACTGGATGAGCCCTTTGAACTGGTGGTCAACGATGATGACCAAGGGGGCTCGGCACCAGTGCAGGTGGCTTTCAGTCGTCTAACCTCGGGTGTCTGTGGTTGGGGGCGTATCTGCTATAGCATGAGTCAGATCACGCCCCTTGAGGTGATAGAGCCCGGCAAAAAGCGCGTAAAGCTCTACTGCTCCAAGCGCGTGGCGGCCACCGCCCGGCTCATCATCAGCGGGGGTGAGGCGCGCCTGATCGGGCGTCGTTCTGAAACGGTGGTGGAAACCATTACCTGGTCCAAAGAGCATACCAAGCAGCTGCGCTGGCTCTATGACCACCCGGTGTTGGAGATCATCGAGCAGACCTTCTTTCGCAACAAGCAGGGGGATCTGGTCACACCACCCCGCTATGACCGCCAAAGGGGTGCGTTTCATGCCTCCCAAGAGGTGATCGGGGCCCTGGTGGTGCGCTACACCGTAGGCTTCTCCCTCTACGAAATCACCTATGGCAATGGAGAGGAGAGCGTTTCAGCCGCTCAGTTCGTGGAGATGCAGAATGCCTGGCAATCCGGCAACGTGGAATCAGCAGAGGTCCCCCCTGTACGCATCATAGCCCTGTCCGACTGGCATGCCACCCAAGCCTCCTTCCCCCGCAAGTTTTGGCCCTCGGGAGCCCCCAGCGTCAGCCTGCGCCAAGCTTCCCCCTCAGGTAGTAGCGATGAGGACGCCCCCGCAGAGGAAGAGGAGCCCACCAGCGAGGGGTTCTATCAGGAGGTTCCAGGTACCCGTCAAACGGTGCTGGAGAAGATCTATCACCCGGATGATCCCGAGCAGTTTATTGAGGTGAAAAAGACCCTTTATCTGGAAGCGCGGGATACGGTTACCGGAAAGGCCCTCAAAATCAGGTTTCTCAATCATGCCTCTTCAACCACCAGCGCTTGACCTGGGTTTTCTGGATGAGCTGTCGGCCTTTCGGTGGGTCAGCGCCAATATCTGCATCACCATCATTGATGAATCCTCCCTCTATGCAAGAATGCAGACTCAAACATTCAACGAAGATCTGGTCCTGTTGAGACATGCGCTATCAACCTCCAACGCCCAGGTGGGGTGTATGGAGTTAAAGTTCATGCCTTCATCCCTATTGATCCCTGTTGGGGCCGAATTTCCCCAGGAGGTGCATCGTCTGATCCGCGAAAGGCCAACGCTGGAGGATTGGGAGGCGTTGCTACAGAGCATGACACCCACGCCTAAGCGGGTGGTGATCTCCTGTGATGCCTCAGGTTCCACCAATGGATTTGGCGATGTCCGGATCCGGGATGGCCTGTCGGCATGGATGGCCCAGCTGGAAAACAGGGGGGTGACGGTGATTACCCGTGAATACCGTGGTGAGCGGTGGTTGCTCCAGCTCATCGAAGATATGTCAGTCTTGACCGCATAAAGGAGAGTCTTATGGCCCTGCGTTTTAACGATACCCTGCGCAACTCCCTGATGAATAATCTGAGAAGCTACATCGATGGGATCTGCTTTGTCTATCCTGGCACCCGCCCGCCCAATCCTGACTTTCCCACATCAGAGCTGCCCTTGGTGCGTTTTACGCTGCAGTATAACAGCGCCGCCAACGGCGCAATCACACTGAGTAACTCTCCGGTGGCCAGTGAGGTGGAAGCGACGGGCACCGCTACCTGGTTTCGGTTGGAGGATGGCAACTATAAGATTGATGGGGATGTCTCTGTCGAGGGGGGCAGTGGAGATGCCATCCTGGATAATGTGGGGCTGACCGCTGGGGAGATGGTAACCCTCAAGCAGATGGATTTCTCCATTCCCAACCCTGCCTGATCCATGCCCCTCTCTGCTGCTATCCAGTGCCCGTGGTCCATCCTTCAAGAAAAGGCCCTTGGTGCGCCCTACAGCTTGACCTTGGACCAAACCCTTTCAACCTCCTGGTCCATTCAGGTTTCCCGTGGGGTAGGGGGGTGGGCACCGTTACTGCTGTCCCGGCAGCTTGAAGCCTCCTTCGATTATCTACCTCCATCGTTTGCGCTCAACACCCAACTGCCCATTGCCCTGACAGCCGATCTAAACCGGGCCAGGCGTTTTACGCTTGAGCATGAGCTTAAGCTTGCCTTGAGCAGCCGCCTCAGTGCCAGGGTGCAGGATGCCCGGGCCAGCTTTGTATTGCCCGTTGAGAGCACAACACGCCTTCAGGCGGATGCCTATGGTATGCGCTGTTCGGCGGCATTGGAGTTTTCCCTCACCTCCCTGGCTGAACACGGTAGCCGGGACATAGTTGTCATGGGAGAGATCCCCCTATCTCTCAGCGGCACCATTAAGGCAGCGCGACATACAGTCCGGGCCTCTGGCGTCATCACCGTTGAATCCCCTGCTATCCTCTTTACCGCCCAAAGTAGCACTCTGCAAGCTGCACCGGCACTTCCCATCCAGTTGCAGGGGCATATCTCCTTTGCCCCCAAATCCAGGCAGGTGACCACTCCCTATGCCATACGCTTTCCCGTTACGCGCCCTTTGGTCGCAGGGTATCGGTGTGGAGCATTCATCGAACAACACCTGGAAGCTTCGTGGGGCATACAGGTCACGGGCTCATGTCGCATGCCCTGGGCGCTGGGTGAATTTGTTTGGCCGCACTCTCTTACCGCTTCGTGGAAGATTCAGGTTGGGCGAGGAGCGGAGGCCCGTTACGGTGCTCCCGTTGATCGTGCGCTTTCGGCTCCCTACCAGGATGCTCTCCTCACGACACTACAGGCGGGCTATGCGCTGATGGGTCCGGTGCAGCAAAGTTTGACTTGCCAATGGTCTGCTACCCAGCCGGTGCAGGCATCTCTCACAACGGGCTATCAACTTCAAGCGCGGGACTCAGCTCATAGGGCTATGACCGCATGGTGGGATCTGCTGGTGGACCAGCCTCCCGTGCTCGCCTCTTCTGGCGTGCGCGCCATCCACTTTGGGTTGCCGCTATGAGCGTGATCTCTGCATCCCTGGCCATCGCCGAAGGGGACTACGCCTGGACTGGCACCATGGAGCTGGCGGATCCCGCCTCTTTCCAGCGCATCCGCATTGATGATCCGGTAACCCTGGAGTTGGGTGGGGAAACCTTCCAGATGATGGTGGATAACAAGACCCTCTCCCGGGATGGGGTGAGCCGTCCGCGCCTGACCGTCTCTCTCATCAGCCCAACGGCCCGCTTTGCCGCGCCCCGGGCCACGCCCATGGAGCGTGCCTGGGACGCTGCCATCCGCGCCCGAGAGGCCGCCGAGGAGGCGGTGGGCGAAGCCATTCAGTGGGATCTGGTGAACTGGGTCATTCCCGCCGGACGGCTTGCGGTCTATGACGCCGCGCCGTTGGATGTGGTCCGGACCATTGCCGAGGCCGTCGGCGGGGTGGTGGAGACCACGCCCGGGGGCATTCTCCGCGTCCGGCATCGTTTCCCGACGGCGGTTCCCCAGTGGAGCCGGGTCACCCCGGATCACATCCTCACCGACGCCGCCGACAACCTCTCCTGCCGAGAGTCCCATCGCGCCCGTTATCGGGTAAACCGGGTAACGGTACGGGGATGGCTGCCCAGCGGTGGCCACCTTTCTGCTGAAGTGGATCGACGGGTGGATGGGCTAAACCAGGGGCGTACCAGCTTTCATTCCGGCGGCACCGCCCATCTGCTGGTGAACAACGGATCCGAGACCGACATCCAGGGCATCAGCGCATCCGCCGGCACGCTCCTGACGAACGCCGATCAATCCTTCACCATCGCCGAGGATGTCACCTTCGACGGAACCAACAGCGCCACGCTCTCCCAGCCGGCCCGGGCCATCCAGTCGGTGATCTGGCTGGGCAACGACCTGGGCGCGGTCACCCTGGCCCCGGACGGCATGACGCTCCTGGCCAGCCGCGCCGGCATTGCCATCGCCCGCATCACCTTCACCGTGCGCGCCCGATCCTGGCGGCTCTCAGCTCCCAGCCGGGTGGCGGGGCTGGACTCCTTCCCGGTACAGGTGCGCATCACCGGTACGTCCGGCGACCCAGTGGGCGACGGCGAGATCATCTGCCAGCGCGGCGACGGGGAGTTTCCGGGCGAGGACATCTCCGATCCGCTCTTGGCCACCACTGAGGCCAAGCTCTCCCGGGGCCGGGCCGAAATCGACGCCGGCGAGGACCTGCAGGAGGTATTGCTCACCTGTGTTCACCGCCCCGGGGTGAGCCCTGGCCAGATCATCGAGATCCACGACGCCCTCATGGGTCGCTCCTGGCGGGGCAAGGTTACGGGCGTTGCCCACGAAGCAATCGGCCCCCGCATCACCACGTCCCTGGAGGTAGCTCGTGTCCCAGCCCGTTCATGATCTGCAACAACTCATCGCCAGCCAGCGGCCCGTATCCGGGCGAGTGGTGGCCGTCACCGGCGGCATGGTTCGCGTGGCCACGGCGCAGGGGGTGATGGAGGTGTCCGGAAGTGGATTGGCGGTAGGAGAGCGAGTCGTGGTGCGGGATGGGAAGGCCGCCCGGATTCAAGGCCAGCAAACCGTCCCGGTCCACTTCGTATAGAAATGTTCCAGCCCGGACCGCGCGTTTAACCAGTTGGGAACTCAAGCGGTTCGATTGGGCGTCAAGGGTCTCAATTTTCAAAGATCAAAGGGAAAACGAACGTGACTTCCTTCGGTAGAGTTGTGTCCGTTTCCTGGCCTGACTCTATCACGGATTGGAAAAAACGGAAGCGTTTTCATGGGTGATGAGGTTTTTGGGAGGGACACCCCTTGTTCAGTGAGGATGTTCACCGTCTGAGAAGGAATTGACTGCTGGGGCTGGTACCAATTTTGTTTGATCTTGGCAAAGAATATCCTTGACACGATTTTCGTCGAAAACGTGAAATTTCAAAAGGAGAGTACGATCCGATCTGTTTTGCCCATCAAAGCCTTGAGGGGGAATTGTGGCGGGTTTTCAGCTGTAGGCCAACCCCGGAGACGAGCGTATTTTTACACTGGCTCCAATGGGGCGCAGAAGCTCAAAAATCTCTTCCTGGAAACTCGTGTTATCATGTTCATGTTGATTCATTCACCGGCGATGATATGGCGCACGAACTATGAAACTTTCGGATCACGACCTGCTCCAGATTGATGAGGAATATCTCTCCTCGCTATCGTCTGCAGAATTGCTGGCCGTCAGCCGGAAAATGTTGGAGGATCTTAAGGAATCTCGTGAGCGTTTGAACCGGACACCTAATAACAGCTCCCAGCCGCCCAGCAGTCGTCCGGCGTACCTTGGAATTCCAGTTGAGGAGGATGAAGCGCATCTGGATGAGGATGAAGATGACGCTTCGCCGGATAAAAAGAAGGGGGCCAATGATGAGGGTGGAGATGATTCACCAGGGCCTTCCGGTAATTCTACTCCCCCTGCTCCAGGAAAGGCCAAGCCGGATTCTTCAAGCGAGAAGCCGAAAGGTAGGGCTGGGAAGCCGATCGGCGCCAAAGGCTTCGGCCGTACCCAAACAATTCCGATTCGGAGTACCGTGGTTCATCGAGCGGAAACGTGTGCTGCTTGCGATGCTGCCCTTCCCTTGGATGCTCGATTTATAGCTCGAATCGGCTATGTGACCATCGATCTGATAAGGGGTGGCCCGGATCAGCCTGGATTGAGGCTGGAGGGAACCAAGCACCTTTTTGGGGAAATTGCCTGTAGATGCGGCCATATTTCATGTACCGGTCCCGGCACAGGGGATCGACTTGAGATTGCAGGACGCAAAACCGCAACCAGTTTGAGTGAATGGCGTATTGTCGGCCCCATGTTGGCAGCTTTCATTGTTGCGCTCGCAAAACGGATGCGGTTGTCTCGCTCCAAGGTCCAGGAGTTTTTAATCGATTGGTTCGGCCTGGAGTTAAGTGTCGGGACCATTGACAATTGCATACGTGAAGTCGGGCTGGCTGCCAACCCTGTTCAGGATGAACTGATTGCTGAACTTCGTGCATCTGCTCTGGCTCATGTAGACGAAACGCCTTGGAAGCAAAAAGGTCAAGCTTTGTGGCTTTGGGTTTTCGCGACGGCCAATACAGTCTTGTTTTGTGTGGGACCTCGGACACGGCAAATGGTCATGGATATCCTGACCGAGGAATTCGCGGGCTGGCTGATGAGCGACGGACTCATGAACTACCGGACTTTTTCAAAGCGGCTGCGTTGCTGGGCACACCTGATCCGGAAGGCCAAAGGGTTGTCGGTAAGCCTGGATAAAGAGACCAAACGATTCGGCTCCAGGGTATTGGAAGTCCTGGAATACATGGTCGAAGAGGTCAAAGACGGATCGGATCCGCCTGCTGCCGCGTCGATTTTGGAAGATTTCCAGGGATACTGCGAAATATACAGAGATTATCCCCCGTCCGAGAAGGTTCGCAGCCTTGCCGTTGAGCTTCTCAATGACTGGGATGTCATCTGGCTACCCTTGAGATCTCCGGGGTTGCCACTGACAAACAATGATGCTGAACGTGCGCTGCGCCACTGGGTCATCGCGCGTTTGATCAGCCACGGAACTCGTACGGCAGAAGGGAGCCAAGTATTGGGTGTGCTGGCTAGCGTCATCGAAACTTGTCGATTGCGGAACGTGTCCCCCTGGGACTATCTTGCTAAGGTGATTGCTGAACGGAGAAAGGGAAACCCCGTACCACCGTTACCGGCTCCAGTAGCCGCTTGATATCGGGGTCTCTGAACGGTTACACCTCACCGGGGTGCGCCCCTCTATCCCACAAAAAGTCTACCCAAAAATGGCTGTTCCACTTGGAGGCCGTATACTGTTCCTATCAAATCATGCTGTTATGCCTGAACGGCTATGTTTTTGGGGAAAGCCCTGGTAATAACAGGTGTTGTTTTTTTGTCAGAATAGTGTTAAGCACTTATCTCCTACTTAGATGCCTGATCCTGGGCGTGGGGCTGTTATCCCTGTCTTCAACGAGCTGACATACCAAGGGTGCTGGGATGAAGCCAAGACTCACTTGTACCTTTTTTCTGCTTAGATGCCTGATCCTGGGCGTGGGGCTATTATCCCTGTCCGCCTGTGTAACGAACACTGCGTTAAGAGAACAGCACGCGACCGTCCAGCATGCCGGTTATGCCGCGGCGGCCCATGTCTTCCTTGATGAGAAAGGCAATGTCAAAGTCGATGCGGTCGATCTGCATGAATTGCTGGTTGTAGGCAAGTCGCTCCATGATGCTGGCATGTGGGCCAAGAGCAATGCGGTTCTGGCACAGGCCGCGAAGGCCTTGACGTGGAAGGAGGATACCATCGATACACCGGAGGAGGCACTCCGTTTCGTTGGAACCATTTTGACCAACGACACCTTTGGGGCTTACGTTGGCAAGATCTATGAAGGTGTCATGTTGGACTACTACATGGCGATCAACTTCGTGATGCTGGGTGACGAGGTCCAGGCACGGGTGCATTTCAATCGCCTTGCCGAACGCCAGGGGAATGCCGAAATCCAGTTGCGTGCCTATACTAAATCTCTGAAAGACACAGATACCTTGCCGGAAAACAAAAAAGACCGCGAGTTGGTCAGCAAGTCGATCAAAAAATCAGACGTGAATTTCCACAAGGGTCTCGAAAAGTTGCCGGAAAATCTGATGGCGGCGCAGATTCGAGTACCTTCCGGCGACCTGATGAACGCGGTATTCCGCAAGACCTCCTCAGCGCGTAGCGATAAGTACAGTGACAAGGCCAAGGACGCCATCAATGCCGTGCAGGCAATGGCCCCGGACACAGAAACCCGCCGCTTTGCCGAGACCCTGGAACGCAGCTTCCTGGAAACCAAGGACGAACATGTGTTTGTGCTTTACGAGTATGGGATTGGCCCTTCCATCGATGAATTTCGGGTCAATTTGCCGCTATTTTTGGTGAACAGCAATGTGCTGTACTCTGGCGTTGCGTTGCCGGAGTTCGTCCCGGGTCAGGGTGTCAACCCAGGCCTGCTGGTGATGCAGGACAAGAGCAGCGCCGAACTTGTCCAGGTCACCGATCTCAATCGGATTGCCTCGCTTGAATTCTCTTCATCTTACGACGCCAAGGTCGGAAAGGAGATTACCCGCGCGATCCTGAAAACGGTGGCCCAGGGTGTACTGAACAAGCAGATTGACGAAGAGGCCAGTGGATTGGCTGGTCTGCTGATGAAGGCCACAGTTGCCGTCGCACAGGCCGCTCTGACTCAGGCGGACACCCGCTGCTGGTCAAATCTGCCGAACCAGATACAGATGGCGGTGCTGAAAAAAGCAGGTGTTTCCGACATCGTCATGAGCACCAAACAGGGCCGGCAACTGGTGTCGGTGCCCTCGCTGCCTGGGGACCAGTTGGTGTATATGCGCCAGCAATCCTCCGGTGGCGATCTGAAGGTGTTTTCTCAACGATTGCCTGCCCGCTCTCTGTCTGTGGAGATTGATACGGCTAACCCACTCAGCCCAGCTGAAATAACAGGCGCTGCTTCAGTAAATGAAATTGTAGAGTTACCATCAGCAGAATCGGCTTCTATCCAAGACAAAATTGCAAACCCAAAACAGCAGTTTGGCAAACCGAAGCCTGTGGAACTTTCTGAAGACGAGAAGCCTGACGGAGTAAATGCGTCTCAGGGAGTGATAATGCCAAATACTCCTGAGGATTCTCCGCAAAGTCCAAATGGTGTGAAGGAAGCTAACCCAGAGTTGGATGGCCAGGATGTCAAAGTGCCCCATGCGATATATATCGGGGCATACTCTCAGGCTAGCGTGCTCAAAGAAATGGGCAGCCGCATTAAGCATTTAGGGCTTAGTTTCTATGTTCAGCCAATCCCAGGAAGATCCTTAACCCGTTTGTTTGTTGGACCTTTCAACGATCGTGCAGAAGCTGATGTTGCCAAACATACAATAGAAAAATCGTTGACTGACACTGCGGGGATAAAAATTTATCCAGTTTCAGTTATTAAGGACAGAGTAAATGCCGAAAAAATGGCTGTGTTGTCAAAGTAGCCAAGATGATCGTGTTCGGAACTCTTGCTGTGCTGATCAACCTGCTGAACCGTTCGACTGTCAGTGAGACGATCAAAACAGCCTTCGTAGAACGCAATAATGCGACTGACCGGCATCAAAACGCCCACAAGGGACGAAAGACACTTTGTTTCTCAAAAGGTTGGGATGTCCACAATGCCGTCATGGTCTTCGTAGCATACATCTACAATTTCTGCTGGCCTATCTGCACCCTCAGGATGAGAGTGGATGAGGGTAAATACGAGGAAAAAACACCGACTATGTCTGCCGGACTGGCTGATCACGTTTGGACCGTTGTGGAGTGGGTCTCTCGCCTTGTGATGCCGATTAGGTCATAGGGCACCACCAAAGAATTGAGGATTCATCATGCAAAACATCAAACTGATTTTTCTCGCAACTGGTGCTCTGTTGGCCGGTTGCGTATCCAATGCTGTCGTGTCAACCAACCCAAACTCACCTTCTGCCACCGGTAACCTGGATGGTTATGAGTCCTTCAGTATCACCAGTATCGATCTGGGGTATGCCGCGAACAAGGCTGTCCAGCAATTTCTTGAAGCACCAGAGTCGATCAAGCCGGGGGGCGGTCGCTATGTGATCGTTGTCGACCAGGTGGTGAATGACACGTTGAACAATTTTGATATCCGTCGCTTGACAGCACAGATCAAACGCAAGTTGCGCCAATCTAACCGTTTCCGCTTCTCCAATGCCTTGGGGGCGGACCAGACCCGTGCAGTGCTGGATGAGCGTAAGTTGCAGGACTCGAAATTGTTCGACCAAAGCACAGTGGCACAGGATGGAACTCTTGCCGCCCCCGACCTGTACCTGACTGGAAAAATTGTCGTGGCTACCACGCGTTCAGCAGACGGCGACAGGCAACAGTTGAATTATGCCTTCATGCTGGAGGTGGTCGATAAGGTGCGTGGCTACGTGCTGTTTGACAGCTATGTTGAGATCGACAAAACAGGTTCCAACAAGAACTTTGCGTGGTGAGTCTGATGAAAACCCTGATTGCTATGGCCTTTTCTGCCGGTATGGTTATCTCCCCTGTGGTTACGGCAGATACCTGCCAGTCCAATGGGAGTGTCGCAAATGCGAGTGAGATGCTGGACAAACAGGTCCGCGCCTTCAACGGCAGTTCTTTCGGCTCGGACTTGATAAAACGCGCCGAAGCCGGTCGCCTAGTTCTGCTCAAGAGTGATGTGATGTCGGTTGATAAAAGCGTGGACAGTCCTCAGTTCACGCAGTCGCGAGATTTCGCTTACGCCAAGGCGCTGGCCAATGTGCAGGCGAAATTCATCTTGAAGAAGCAAACAGAGTCTCAGGCGCAGATTGTCTCCGAGCGTTACGATGCCTCGCCGGCGAGTGCCGAGTACGGATTTCCCAATGATGATGCAGGTAGTAGAAACATTCGTATCGGTGACAAATCTGTCAAACTGGTCGAAGCCAAGTTAGACAATGCCCTGCGTGCGGAGGGCGTGTCTGAGCAGGAAATCCGCAGTGCCTCGCGCGAGAAAAAGGTCGATCTATTCCGGGAATCCCTGGCACACGCAGCGGCAAGAAGAGCTTTTGGTGCTGCCACCGGGCTGATACCGGTCAAGTCATTTGAAACTGTCGATTGCAATGGTCGTGCGGCGGTTTTGCTAGTTGCGGTCTATTCGGAGAAAAACCGTAACTTCGTGAATGCCATTTTGCACAGCGAATCGATTGTTGCTGCCCCAGAGCTGGCCAGTGGCGTTCCGTTCGAGACGCAGGTCGGGAATGAAATTGACGATGGCTCCGTGGTCTACGAATGGGGGATACGCAAGCTTTACGACAGCCACGGTTACCCGGTACTGGCCAGCTATGGCCAATGGGGTTATGCCCCCCACCAGGGAATGCCAAAGGCGAATGAACGACGCAAGCGCAGTGCCCTGACACAGGCGGATGCCGGCGCTTACGAGCAGATGACACTGTTCCTGGACAGTCAGGCGAATTTCAGCAACGAGACCTCGAGCAGTGAATTTGCAAACAGTTTCGTGCGGGTCACCGAGACGGCTGAAGGGGTGCAAAAAACCGAAGAGGAAGTGTCGGAGATCGTCACCAAGAGTATCGAGAGCTTTCGGACCAAGGGAAAGGTGAAACTGGCCGGTCTATCTAACCCGATACACTGGGACCTGGCTTATCCGCATAAAGGCGCACAGGCCAGAGTCGTGGGTTCAGTCCTTTACTGGTCGCCGCACGCCGAGGATGCGATCAATATTGCGACAGGCAAACGGGCCAGGCGTGTGATCTCGAATAAAGAGGAAACGCCCGCACCGGGAGTGGATCATTCCATGATTGGCGGCAGCAAGGTACGAAACAATGTCGATGATTTCTAGACTATTGATCATTGCTTGCTTATTTGTCTCCTCAGCGCAGGCGGACGTGATTGTTAGCTCCATTGGTGCCGGGGGAAGCGGGTTAAACAAGGAGGAGGCGGTGTTGATGGCCTTGGAAAATGCTGTTGGCAAGGCCTTTGGATTTAGCCTGGAAGGCGCACTGGTGCGCAGCCTAAAGGATAACGCCACCTATGGTACCGAAGGAAATAGCGAAGAGATTGTGTCGCGTCTCAGTCGGTCCGTGGTCAGACAGACTCGGACGCCGGACAATGCGCCGGTGACCGGGTATGAGGTACTGGATGTCTATGAGACCCAAACCGGTTGGGAGGCGCATGTCAGATTGTATTACAAGGCATACAAAAAGCTGGGGGATCCGGACAAGCGGCGCACACTGGTCGTGTCTGCAACTGATACCCGTGCGGCCACCTTGGCCGAGGCCATCGAGGCTTCATTGATGGCCAGTCGTCGATTCGATGTGCTCAAAAGGGATGATGCTGGTGCATTCGCGGCAGAAAAAGCCTTTATCCGGGGCAGTGACGCGGAGCAGGGTGAGCTTGCCCGCCTGGGCCGGGGAAAGGGTGCGGACTATCTGGTACTGGTCAAGACCAGCAAGTATTTCAGCCACCTGAATGATGTGAAGCACATCCAGGCGACCGGTGAGCGCTTGTACCACTCAGAAGCGGGTTTTAACTACGACATCGAGGTTGTGGAGTTTTCCAGTCGTGAGATGAAGTGGCGGAAACGAGGCAAGGTCTCCGCGTCCACAGACAAGCCGATCTCCGATGCCAGCAGTCTGCTTGCGGGACGTATCACGCGTCTGGCGGATTCGATTGGCAGCGACCTGATTGGTGCCATCTATCCGCCACGGATAGTGCGGGTGATGGGCGATAGGGCGGTGCTCAACCGCGGTGAGGGGGCCGTCAAGCTGGGTCAGCAAGTCACGATCTACGCCCTTAAGGAAGCATTGATCGATCCCCAGAGTGGCGAGTCGCTGGGAGGGATGGAACAGCGGATTGCCAGCGCGGTTGTCGTGGAGCTCAAGCCCAAGTTTTCAGTGCTCGAGCTGAGCGCTGGAAGCCTGCAGCACAGTGAGGATTACATTGTCAGGTGGTCGCAATCCAGCGCCCAGGCCCCCAGCAGAAGGCACGGGGTTCACTCGGAGCGTATCAAACAGAAGGAGGCGCTTGAAAAAGCGCGTTCGCTTGACGATGCGTTCTTACGCTGATTGTTGACGCTTGCGATGGGCTTTGTTGCATGAATCCAACCGTTTGAACGGATTGTGATATCCTGATGCCAAAAACATCGGCCAGGGAGCGGGCATGATGAAGGGGCATGGGAGCGGTAAGCGTCGCTATCGGGTGCGGAACTGGTCAGCCTATCACGACGCGCTGGTGAAACGAGGTCGGCTGACTCTGTGGTTTGATGAAGAGGCGATCGCTGGGTGGCATGTAAAGGAGCCGCCCAAGAAGCGCGGTGGGGTTTCGGTCTACACGGATACCGCCATCCTGTGCGGCTTGACGCTGCGGGTATTGTTCAAGCTTCCGCTACGGGCGCTGCAAGGGTTGGTTGGCTCCGTGATTGATATGCTGGGGCTGCCCTTGCTGACGCCGGATTACAGCACATTCTGCCGCCGGCAGAAGGGCCTGAATGTTCCGTTGCCGCGCCAGGGTAAGCGGAAGCCGCTGCACATGGTGGTTGATTCCACAGGGCTGAAGGTGTTCGGTGAAGGGGAATGGAAGGTGCGCCAGCACGGCTGGTCGAAGCGGCGGACCTGGCGCAAGCTGCATCTTGGCGTGAACGAAGCCAGCGGTGAACTGGTGGCGGCGACGTTGACCGCCAACGATAAGGGCGATAGCGAGATGTTGCCTGACCTGTTGGATCAGTGTGCGGATGATCTGGTCCAGGTTTCAGGCGATGGCGGCTACGATACGTGGAGATGCTATGAGGCCATCGCCGCGAGGGGAGCGCGAGCGGCGATTCCACCGCAACGCAACGCCAAAATAAAGCAGCACGGCAACCGCCATGCACCGCCGCTTCCACGCGATGAGGCGTTGCGTCGGATTAGACAGGTCGGGCGAACTCAGTGGAAAAGGGAGAGCGGCTATCACAGACGAAGCTTGGCAGAGACCGCCGTGGCCCGGATCAAGGGGATCTTCGGCGGCGCGTTGATGGCCGCCTGTTCGAGAATCAGAAGGGCGAGGCTATGGCCCGCTGTCGGACTCTGAATATAATGACCGCTTTGGGCATGCCGGATAGCTATCCGGTCACCGAGTAAAATATTGGGGAAAGGGGGAAATACCTCTTCCTCTCCGATTCATGCAACAAAGCCATGCCCCAAAAGAAGTCACCGATTCAGGAGAGTAATCACTATGGACAGAATGATAAATACACCAGTAGTAATATCAATGGTCCTGGCGGCTGGGATGATGGGGGTTCAGGCATCAGAAGCCGCAAGTTTCGATTGCTCCGAAGCAAGGGCGCCAATTGAAAAATTGATATGTTCGGACACGAAACTCTTTGAGTATGATGGGAGACTGGGTGACGCATACTTGATAGCAAGAAAATCTTCAGATACTCCTGATAAGGTTAGAGATGGACAGAGGGAGTGGATTAAGACCAGAAATAAGGCATGTCCGGTGTTAACAGAAGATTTAGGCGACTCCCGATTGAAACGGATTCTCGTGGGATGTCTTGTCCCTCATTATGAGGCAAGAATTGGTGAGTTGGAGAAAATCTCTGAACCATCAGTGGCTGAAGCAGATGGGGAAACCTCATCAATGACTGAAATTGCCCGAACGGAGCGAGAGTTAAAGGAGAAGGAAGCGCAGGAGGCGGCGGAGGCTGCACAGCAGGAAGCGGAGCGAGATCGTTTGGAGGATGCCCTGCGAGTGAAGCGAGAGTTGAAGGAGATAGAGGCACGCCCAGCAGTGGAGCGTGCCCGGTTGCAAGCGGAACAGGATCGGTTGGAACGGGATCGCAAGAAGCGGGAAAAGGAAGCGAAGCGCGAGGCGGAATTAGCTGAAGGCTATAACGCTGAACAGAAATGGGTAGGTGAAGACTTCCAAACCGGGATGGAATTCGTGTGGGTGTCCGGCGGTTCATACGAGATGGGCGACACAGGGGGTTATCAAAACGAGATACCTGTGCATCGCGTGACGTTGGACGGTTTCTGGTTGGGCAAGTACGAGGTGACCCAGGCGCAGTGGCGGGCGGTGATGGGGAGCGATCCGTCAACCCTCAAGGGGGATGATCATCCAGTGGAGAACGTATCCTGGAATGATGTACAGGAATTCATCCGGAAGCTGAACGCTCGTGGAGGCGGCAAATACCGGCTACCTACGGAGGCGGAATGGGAGTATGCGTGCCGGAGTGGGGGCAAGGACCGGTTGTATTCAGGAAGTGAGGATTTGGACAAGGTGGCCTGGCATGATGAAGAATATCACCCTGTGGGTGGCAAGGCGCCCAACGGTTTGGGCCTCTATGACATGAGCGGGAACGTGTGGGAATGGGTGCAGGATGTGTACGACGAGCATGCCTATGACAAGCATGCTCCCAAGAGTCCGATATATGAGGGAAGCGGCTCCTACCGCGTGGGTCGCGGCGGTTCTTGGCTCCACGGCGCCGGGGACCTGCGTTGCGCCAATCGCAACAACTACGACCCGGGCGACCGCAGCAACTTCCTGGGCTTCCGACTGCTGAGGACGCCGTAGGCGTTAGTTTCTGGTTTTTTAGGCTCTTGCGGTTTTTGGGTGCCTGGGGGGGCAGAGGCATGGACATGAGGCTCTATAAGGTTTTTCAGGTCAACCAAAGGGAGCCTTGGCCATGTCCACCAGCCTGCTGTCCCTCTCGTAAATGTTATCTGCACCCAAATTGGCCTTGGTTGATGCATCGACGGAGCGATTTTTCTGGTCTGTTGGAACAAAACCTGGGAGAATCGAGAGGGTATAAGGTGCTTGAAAATGCCTTGATCCTGCTGAGTCTTGGATTTCATGCACAGTGGATCGGAACGTCAAGTCAATACGCTCTTTGAAAATCAGAAACCGATAGCTGACAGATGTCAGGCAGCGGCGCGCTTGTACCGATGGTGCAGACCGCCGAGAACTGGGAATACGATAACGTCGCCTGACTCTTTGTGCTGAATCGGACGGTGAACCGGGGAATCTTTGGCCAAACCCAAATGGGTCCGCTGGTGGTAATAATCCACATACTCACCAAGCTTTTGTCGCAGATGCTCTTCATTGAGCACGATGATGTGATCAAAACACTCTCTGCGGCAACTGCCAATCATCCGTTCTGCTATGGCATTTTGCCTGGGGGATCCTGGGGCAGTGACCACAGTTTTGATTCCCATTGATTTGAGTGAGTGCTGACTGGCCATGAAGAGCGGGTCGCGATCGTGCAGAAGAAAGCGCGGAACTGGATCCCAGGGAAACGCTTCGCGGATTTGTTGAATGCCCCAAGCTGATGTTGGATGTAGTTACGTTGAAGTGAATGATGCGTCTACGATCGTCGTCAATTAAAATCAGGATGTGCAGCACCTTGAAAAAGATGGTCGGTACGGTGAAAAAGTCCATGGCAATGATCTGATTCGCGTGGTTATCAAGAAAGGTTCTCCAGCTCTGTGACGGAGGATTGTCGGGTTTAACCATGTACTTTGAGACCGATGTTTCCCCGACATCATACCCCATTTCAGTAACTCGCCGTGCATGCGTGGTGCTCCCCAGAGTGGATTTTCGCGGCTCATTTGTCTGATCAGTTTTCGTATCATCGCTGGGACCTTTGGTCTGCCGGGCTGTCTCCTTTTGGACAGATACCGCCAGTACAGCTTGAAACCTTTCTTGTGCCACTTGATCACTGTGTCCGGCTTGATGATCACCAGCGCGTCTTTCCAGCCCGGCCAGATTCGAGACAGCCAGATCCAGAAGATGCGGTCCCATGGTTTCAATTTGACACGCTTTGGGTGTTTTCTCTGTAGGACGTTGAGTTGGTGGCGCAAAGCCAGGATTTCTATCTGAAGCGCCACCTGAGATTTGAACAATCCCGTGATGATGTGGATGAGTTCTGTTAGTGTGCTGAGCATGCATAGCTCCTTGAAATAAAGCCCTGAACGGAATTGTTCCCGTATGACCAAGATAACTCAGCCGCATGATCGGTTTCTGAAAGCACTATTGAGTGATCCAGACAAGGCTGGAACTTTGCTTCGGGAGCAGTTGCCAAAAGAAGTGACGGAGTTGTTGTCATCAGAGCCACCTGAGTTAGTGGATGGGTCATTCATTGATGGCGAATTTCGGGAACATTTAACAGACCGTCTTTTCAGGGTGAAGAGCCGGGAAGGAAAAGCAGCGTACATCTACACGTTAGTTGAGCATAAGAGCTATAACGACGAGTGGGTTGCATTTCAATTGCTGCGTTATATGGTCAGGATTTGGGAACGTTTGATTCAAAAGAAAATGCAGAAGCTGCCTCCGATTGTGCCGCTGGTGGTGTACCATGGGGCGCGTGAGTGGAAGGTTCCCAACCATTTTTCTGCATTGATTGAAGCAGATGAAAGCTTGCTGCCTCATCTGCTTGATTTCAGTTTCGCGGTGACGGATTTAGGCCGGGTCGAAGATGATGCCTTATCTGAAGACACACGTTTGCGTGCCGCCTTGATGGCAATGAAGTATGCATTTCAGGGTGCCGAAGGTGTGGTTGT
The DNA here is from genome assembly GCF_000014865.1 of Magnetococcus marinus MC-1. Classification (NCBI taxonomy): domain Bacteria; kingdom Pseudomonadati; phylum Pseudomonadota; class Magnetococcia; order Magnetococcales; family Magnetococcaceae; genus Magnetococcus; species Magnetococcus marinus. The sequence continues at coordinate 3,498,483 of NC_008576.1, read as the reverse complement.
GTTTCCACAGATAGGGAAGGGGACCCAAGGGGATCCTGATTTTGCCAAGTTGGTGTTGAGATATCTGATTCAGACGTATAGGGGAATGACGATGGCAGATGTACAGGCCTATGCAGAAGAGGCTTTTCCAGGAGAAGCGGAGGAGTATGCTTCCCTGTTTGCCCGTGAGATGATGTCGAAGGGTCGTCAAGAGGGTCGTCAAGAGGGGGAAGCAGCACTGCTTCTGCGCCAATTACACCGGTGTTTCGGTGAGCTTCCTGCTTGGGTGGAAGAGAAAATCCAGAATTCTGGTGTGGAGCAGATTGAAGTATGGACCGATAGAGTTTTTGATGGTGAATCGTTAGAGTCTGTTTTTAAATGAGGAAATGTATTGTTCGATCATTTTTGTCAACCAAAATCAGGGGTCGAACTTTCTCTGCTGTGGGCGAAAATTCTCCAGAGACGGTTCGTTTCGGGCCTAGAACCCTCCAGGTGTTTTGGATTTTGCGTACAGGTGCGCCATGGCGCGATCTTCCACCAGATTATGGCGATTGGAACAACACTCAACGCCGTTTCTGCCGGTGGCGCGACAAAGGGATCTGGGAGAAGCTGCTTGACCAGATGATTGAAGACCCTGATTACGAGTGGTTGATGATCGATGCATCTCACTGCAAGGTGCATCCGCATGCAGCTGGGGCCAAAGGCGGCAATCAAGAGATGAGTCGCACAAAAGGGGGCTCAACAGTAAGATACATTTGGCCGTGGATGCGCATGGTATGCCGGTCAGAGCGATTATCACGAAGGGTACCCGAGCTGATTGCTCACAAGCTCAAGCCTTGATATCGGGTTTTGAAGCAGAGTGCTTGCTGGCTGACAGGGGTTATGACAGCGACGCTATAGTTGAGCAAGCTTGCGAACAGGGAATGAAGCCAGTGATCCCGCCGCGCAAAAACAGGAAAACTCCACGAGTGTATGATGTGGATCTCTATAAAATCCGTCACTTGGTAGAGAATGCATTTTTGCATTTGAAAAGATGGCGAGGCATCGCCACCAGATACGCCAAGAACGTAGATTCATTCCTGGCGGCGGTACAAATCAGGTGTATTGCCATCTGGGGCGCAATCTTGTGACGACACTATCTAGTTCAATTCAACCGCTGACCCGGAAAATGGGAATGCGTCATGGACAATGGCTTGTCAATTTGGCAGAATTAAAGCCGTGCCATGTGGCACTTGGGATGTTCCAGATTAAGGGAGATCATTGTGCGCAAAACAACCACCGCCATCATCGTGGCAGCATCACTGTGCCTGGTCGCAACAAGTGCATTCGCCGGACGTGACCATAAAAGCATCATCCTAGAAGCCTGGGGCCAGGGCCTGACGAAGATGAAGCTTTCGGGCTATCCCCTCTCGAGAGCCACGGTAGCCAAAGACCGAGTTGGCTACGAGGTTGTGATCTTTAATAGCCTGAACGGCCGCGATACCGTTGTTTGCAAGCACGAGGCCAGCAAGTGGTTGTGCGTGAAGTGACCGGCTAGCCCGCATATCTCACCGCCCCTCGGATGATGACGGTCTGAGCCACGCGGTTTGACGATTGTGGAGACTGGAGGTGCGCGGGGTTGTCCTGATCCGGCCTGTGCCTCTCGAAAATGTCGTCCGCACCACAATTGGCACTGATTCTGGCAGCGGCATAGCGATTTTTCTGGTCTGATGGAGTGGAATCTGGAAGAATCTACAAGTGATGAAGGGCTTGGTGTGTTTGGATTCTGCCAGAATTTGGATTTTAGGCACAGAGGGTTGGAACGCCAGGTCAATGCGCTCTTTGAAAATCAGAAACCGATAGCTGACAGATGTCAGGCAGCAACGCGCTCGTACCGGTGGTGTAGACCACCGAGAACTGGGAGCGCAATGATGTTGCCAGACTCTTTTGGCTGGACTGCACGGTGTATCGGGGAATCTTTGGCCAAACCCAGATGGGTCCGCTGGTGGTAATAATCCACATACTCCCCAAGCCGCTGTCGCAGGTGTTCTTCGTTGAGCACGATGATGTGGTCAAAGTACTCTCTGCGACAACTACCGATCATCCGTTCTGCGATGGCATTTTGCCAAGGCGATCCTGGGGCTGTGGTCAGCGTTTCGATCCCTATGGCTCTGAGAGAGTGCTGACTGGCCATGAAGAGTGGATCGCGATCATGCAGCAGGAAACGCGGGGCTGAATCCCAGGGAAACGCTTCGCGGATTTGTTGAACCACCCAAGCTGACGTTGGATTGATCGTAACATTGAAATGGATAATCCGGCGGCGATCGTGGTCGATCAGAATGAGGACGTGCAGCACCTTGAAAAAGATAGTCGGTATGGTGAAGAAGTCCATGGCCACGATCTGATTTACGTGGTTATCAAGGAAGGTCCTCCAGGTCTGTGAAGGGGGCTTGTTAGGTTTGAGCATGTACTTTGAGACTGATGTCTCTCCTATATCGTAGCCCAATTTCAGTAACTCACCATGTATGCGTGGTGCTCCCCAGAGTGGATTTTCCCGCGACATTTGCCGAATTAGGTCCCGCACTTCCTGCGGGACGCGAGGACGGCCAGGGCGTATTGGTCGCGACTTCCGTTTCCAATAGAGCTTGAAGCCTTGCTTGTGCCATTTGATGACGGTGGCTGGTTTTATAATCACGAACGCGTGTTTCCACCTAGGCCAGATCTGAGATAGCCAAACCCAAAAGATCCTGTCCATATGGCGTAGGGTAGGGCGCTTGGGGCGTTGGCGTTGTAAGACATTAATCTGGTGGCGCAGGGCGAGGATTTCCAGTTTCAGGTCTGCACGAGACTTGAATAACCCCGTGATGTAGTGGATGAGTTCTGTTAGTGTGCCGAGCATGTTATACCCTTGGGAAAATGCCTTGAATGGAATGACCACTGTATGACGAAGATTACCCAGCCGCACGATCGGTTTCTGAAGGCATTGTTGAGTGATCCAGATAAAACCGGAACTTTGCTTCGGGAGCGTTTGCCAAAGGAAGTAGCAGAGTTGCTGTCATCTGAGCCGCCTGTCTTGGTGGATGGGACCTTCATTGATGGTGAGTTTCGGGAGCATTTAACGGACCGGCTTTTCAAGGTTAAGACTCAAGAGGGGAAGGCGGCATATATTTACGCGCTGATTGAGCACAAGAGCTGTGCAGACGAATGGGTTGCCTTTCAACTTTTGCGCTATATGGTCAGGATTTGGGAGCGTTTTCTGAAAGAAGGGCAGCAGAAGCTACCTCCGATTGTGCCTCTGGTGGTTTATCATGGGGCTCGTGAGTGGACGGTCCCAAACCAGTTTTCAGCATTGCTTGAAGCAGATAAGGGTTTGTTACACCATCTGCTTGATTTCAGCTTTGCGGTGACGGATTTAGGGCGCATCGAGGATGATGACCTGTCTCAGGATACTCATTTGCGAGCTGCTCTGATGGCGATGAAGTATGCGTTTCATAGTGCGGATGGTGTGGTTGTCATTCCGCAGATAGGGAAGGGTACACAAGGGGATCCCGAGTTTGCCAAGCTGGTGTTGAGATATCTGATTCAGACGTACAGGGGAATGACAATGGCAGATGTACAGGCATATGCGGAAGAGGCTTTTCCAGGAGAAGCGGAGCACTATGCATCGCAGTTTGCGCGTGAGATGATGTCTAAGGGTCGTCAAGAGGGCCGTCAAGAGGGCCGTCAAGAGGGTGAATCTTCACTTCTTCTGAGACAGCTTCATCGCCGATTTGGAGAAGTACCTAGTTGGGCGGAGTTAAAAGTAGCGAATGCTACAATTGATGAACTGGAGACCTGGGGTGAGCAAATTTTTGATGCGGAGACGCTGGAAGCCGTATTCAAGTAGGGTCAGGGTTCGTGAATTTATGTGATCGGGCGAGCGGACCTTTAAAGCAAACTATTAGAGGTTGAGATGGAGGATGTTTTTTCTGTTTTATTGATAAATATCAATGCGATGTGACTTGTTTTTGCTAGAGTTCTTGGGTAGCGCGTGTGACCCTCTTGCGAAACAAAAATGCCTAAAAAAATAGGCGGAGAAGGTTTGCTAAAGGGTGGCGTTTGGTCAACCATAAGAAATCGTTATAGATTTCTCTCTATAAGCCACTCGCAAGAGTGGCTTTTTTTGTACCCAAATTCAACAACAATACCAAAGCTTAGCAACCTGTCCAAATTGCCAAGCCCCGTAGTGCAGGTCGGGGTAGGGTGCCATCCATCTCTTTTCCCGGTCTTTTCCTCTCTCTGTCTCTGTCGCCAAGGACTTTTTAAAATCCGACCTCCGTTGAAGGTCGGGGAGAATGCTCATAAATATAAAGAGATATGAAATCCGACCTTCATTGAGGGTTCACATTCCTTTCGCTATCAACCGTAAACAAGTCGCGCGGAAAACAAATTAAACAAAGCTTAACCTTCAGTTTAAACAACACTTCTTGAATTTCTTGCCGCTACCACAGGGGCAAGGATCGTTACGGCCAACGTTAGCAGAACCTCGATTAAACGTGGTGGATCCCAATGGATACGGGTAGGGCTTACGAGGACCCACTTCCTCTTCCATCTCTTTGATGCCCAACTTTCCATAATGTGGTTTGGGCGTAGAGCGCTTTTCCCTCAAACCAAGCGATATCTCTGCATCTTCCAGGTCTCCGGGAAGCGCAAGAATGGTACGTTTTTTAATGTAGACCTCGCGAATTAATTCAATAGCTTCTATGGCCTGAAGATCAAGAAGAGCTGAGATCAAAAAGCCATTGAATTGCTTGGAATTGACTTCATACTTAGTAAGAGTCTCTGCGATAGCATGGATGGCCTTTTCTCTTTCCGATGAGAGCTCTTTTGCCACATTGGCAATGTGCTCAGAGACATGCTGACGTAGATCGCTTGATCTGTTTCTATCCTGAAGAAGAGGGATAAGGATGTTAATTACATCGGGACCCATCATTTTGAATACATCGCTTGCCTCGTTGACGATCCAGTCGAAATCCTGCCAAACAAGGAAGTTTTCAAAAAGTGTGTTTACGGATACAACAGCCTTCAATTGTCCTAAAGCACGCCAAGCATGAATAGGTGCCCATGATGTAGCATCGTCTAGATCGCTGGATAATATGCCTTCATCGGTGGCCAGTCTTGTAAGCTCGGAGATGTGTTCTTGTGACAAGCCATGCTTACTATAATTAATCCACTTTGATGGATTCCGGTCACTCCAGGGTGGATAATGGCATTCACCGAGGGATAGAAGAATATCAACAGGCGAAGTGTAAGAGCCGATTCTGCTTTTTCCTGTAGAGGCCATATTTATTTATTCTCACTGCAAGACGCATTAATGGGCAGTTTGGGCAACTGCATGAGCATGGCTCCATACCGCCGCCGATCAAAAGGCTGCCGGTGATTCTTCACCATGAAGAGCTCATGCATGAAGATTTGCGCCATCAAACGTCGAGCCTCAATAACCTCAAACCCTGACCGGATGAGTCGGGCCAAAGCGCTGCGGGCTTCAGGAAATTGGTCGGATGTGATCTGCTGGTTGATGGCATCTAAGGCATTGTCCATCATGGCTGGATTGGTCTGCATAGCTCCCTCCGATTCTTTATGATCGTTATGAGGGAACTATGTTGAAACAATCGAGGAAGAGGGTCAACAGTAGGCAACAGAGCGTGCGGTAAAGTTTTTTCGTAAAAGGGATATTTTTACGTATGCATACCGAACAGAATCCTCTGCTCCTCCCAAGCGTGGGGTATGGTCTGACGCAGGGATTCAAGACTGACCTGATTCGGTGCTGTTCCTGTCATTATGGCATTCACGATATCCGGAGCCAGAGCGTTGAGTCGAAGGGTCCGAGAGAGCAAGGAGCTGTCGACCCCTTCCTTTTCGGCCAACTCTTTGATGGTCCCAATCTCGCCCTCTTCCAACTGTTTCTGCCAGCGCCGCGCTTTGATCAGTGCCCTCACCAACGGGTCATCCAGCTGTGCACTAGGCAGCGGGGCAGGGGAAGGCGCGATATGCTCTCCGTCGGAGGTGACGATCATTTTTCTTCCGCCGTGGCGGCGCAACCGCATGGGGATATGAATGTGCAGGGTGGTTCCATCCTGTGATAAAGTCATATCCATTATGCGGCCTCCAATTCATGAACGAGAGTGTGAATGCCCTCGACGTTAAGAAACAGATCGGCCCCCTGTTCTGAGAGGTCGATGGACTTGACCAAGAGCTTAAGCAATCGGTTCTGTTCCAGGGGAAAGAGCTCATCCCACACAGGAGAGAGGGAGGCCAGAAGTCCGATGATCTCATGCTCTGGAATGGCAGGCTCCTGGGCTTTGACCATGGAGATGGTCTTGGCCAGTACCTCCGGGCTGTTGACCAAGTTTTGAACCTGTGCAAGCACCAAGCGCTCGATATCGCCAGCGGGTACGTTGGGCAATGGGCAGTTTTCAGTGACCCCTTTTCGAGCACCGCTGCAACTGTAGTAGCGATATTGAACCTGGCCGTTTTTCTTGGTCTGGGTTGGCGTCATGGCCATGCCGCAGTGTTTGCAGTGTACCAGACCCCGGAGTGGGAAAGGTGTTTGCCCTTTTGGGATAATGCTGTTGGGCCGGTTGTTCAACTTGATGGTCTGCTGGACCTTGTTCCAGAGCTCCTGACTAATGATGGCCTCATGCTGCCCCGGATAAATGTTGCCTTTGTGAACGACTTCACCGATGTAAACCCGGTTTTTCAGGAGTCGGTTGAGGGTGCTCTTGTTAAAGGGAGTCCCAATCCGAAGCTTGCCAGACCCGTTGGTCCAGGTCTTGTTGGTGATGCCCTTATCCGCCATACCCTTGAGAGTAATGGTAGGGGAGCCGCATTCACTGTAGCGTTGGAAGATGAAGCGGACCTGGTCGGCCTCCTGTTGGTTGATCACCAGAGCGCGGTTTTGGATATCATATCCGAGAATAGGGTGTCCCCCCATCCACATGCCCTTGCGCCTTGAGGCTGCAAACTTATCCTGGATGCGCTCTGCCGCGATCTCACGCTCAAACTGCGCAAAGCTCAAGAGGATATTTAGGGTCAGTCTACCCATAGAGGTGGTGGTATTGAAGGACTGGGTGATGCTGATGAAGGTGACCCCGTGTTTGTCGAATAGGTCGATCATCTTGGTGAAGTCGACCAGGGAGCGGGAAAGCCTATCAATTTTGTACACGCAAATACAGTCCACTTTGCCGTTTTCAATGTCTTGTAGCAGGCGAGTCAGGGCAGGGCGCTTCATCGTTCCGCCGCTGAAACCAGGGTCGTCATAGGCATCCGCAAGCTCAATCCAGCCCTCAGCTTTCTGGCTGGTTATATAGGAGGAACAGGATTCACGCTGGTTCTCCATCGTATTAAAATCCTTATCTAGCCCCTCTTCCGTAGATTTGCGAGTATAGATGGCGCAGCGTATTTTTTGATGTTTTGCCGTCATTGTTATTTACCTCCATTGATCCCGAAAAAGGCAGGTCCACTCCAGTGTGTGCCGGTAATGGCCTTGGCTACGGCTGAAAGGCTGCGGTATTTGCGCCCCTGATACTCAAACCCCCTGTCTAGAACCGTGACGAAATGTTCCATGCCCTTCCACTCCCGTATAAGGCGCGTGCCTGGAGTGAGCGAAGTGGTGTCAGACCTGTTTTTTGTGGCTTGTTCTGCCGTCGCAGATGCCAGGGTATCAAGCAATTGGTTGGTCGCTTCTGGAATGCTTCCATACGCAAGCTCCTGGATCCGATAGGCCAACCGGCGAACCAGGTAGGATTTGCCAGCCTGGGGAGGATCCGTATTAAAGTAGCTCCGCCACATGGCATTGAGCTCTTTGGTGGGCTTTTTGGGCAAGGCTACGATTTCAGCCAATACATTCATGAACAGCCTCCTGCTTTCCCAGAGTTTTTGTTCTCTTCATGAACGCTCTGTTGGCCCTGCTTATCCAGTCTAAAACGCTCTCTGTTTCTGATGTCTGCTCGGGTTGCTTGATAGTGTCGGATGATGCCAGCAGCCAGCAGCTCCGCAACATATAGAAGCGAATTATCAGGGTGAGATGTGTGGCAATCTGTACGCATATATGAATACCCCAGTATTGAGTTCGTAAGCTGAGGCTATCACGGGAATAAAACGGAAAACAAACACCTGCGAGAGGTGAATGAGAAGGGATGTTGTGGAGGTGAAACAAAGTGGAATGAGGTTTCTTAAAATCAGATTTCCCGCCCGACCCAAACGACTCTGCCGACAATCTTCCAAAGTTCCCGCTCTTCACGGGTAACCTGGACGGATTGGTATTTGGGGTTGTCACTAACGATCAGAATGCGTCCTGGTAGGATTTGAAGGCGTTTGACGTACAGATACTCTTCAGAGCGTAGGACGAATACCTTGCCATCTACCACCTCACGCTGTCCCATATCCAGTAGAAGCACATCCCCATCATCAAAGGTGGGGTACATGCTATCTCCTTGGGTTTGGATAACACCCAGCTTACAGGGATCAAGCCCCTTCTGGCTTAACCAGGAGGTTTGGAACGCCAGGTGGTCCAGTACATCTTCCTGAATCACCTCTTCGCCCAGTCCTGCACTGGCATGCACGGAGTAGATCGGGATGAGGGCATACCCCTCGGATGTGGTGTGTCCTGAGGGCGCGCTGCCATCTGCGCTTGAGTGGCTACTGTTTTCCCTGAGATCTTTATATTGGGGGTTGCCCCAACGACGGGGTTGCTCGCCGCTGTGAAGCCACTCAGGGCGCACATCAAGAGCCCCGGCAATAGGCACAATCTGGCCGGTGCCTTCATAGAAGCCGGTCTCAAGTTTATGAATGAGGCCCTGGCTCACGCCTGCCTTATCCGCCAGTTTTTTCTGGGACAGGCCTAACGCGAGCCGAGCATCTTTCAGTCTGTGTCCTAAGGTATCCATGAGCAGCAGTGTGCCAGAGTTTTGAGGATGAGTCAAAGTGAAACGTATTTGACAACTATTTATCGATGGTGATAGCTTGAAGGCCATCTGCTGTACGATTGGAAAATAAACAAATTAGAAAGGACGGGTGGTCTGGATGGCTCTGCCTCCCAAACAGTATTATACCATCAAGGAAGTGGTAGAAAGATGGGACTGTTCGGAAAACGATCTGCTTTCTTATGGTATGGAAGGGATCCTTGAACTGTCATTTTGGGTGCCCTATTGCCATGTGGACATCATGGATTCGGAAGAGGGTGCCAATGGTGAACGATTTTCATATCCCATAGAAACACGCTTTGTATCTGGCTTGCTGCCTCTATTGCCCAGAGATATTGGTATCATTTGGTCCTATGGAGAGGCTGGAGTGACCTATCTGCCAGATACAGATGATGGTTATTCACGCAGGATTAAGCACTTCTCTGTGCCAGGGATGGAGTGTGAGGTAGACACCCCTTTTCCTGTTAACAGAGATGATATAAAGCTTTCTGGTGTTGCAGTGCATCGTTTTGAGGCGGTTTACATGCAGGAACAGGTATCAGAAGGCATTCCCCAGGAAGTGAATGATGAGCCCTCTTTACCAAGCCATCCTCAGGAGGCAAAGGATCCGTTTTCTGGGCGGCATGGGCAATCAACGCGTCATAGAGAACGCATCCGTGCCTTGGCGGCCTACATTTGGCGTGAAAACCCGCAGAAACCTTCCCATGAGATCTACCGAAATGATGGTGTGAAGGCCGTGGCGTGTGAGGGGGTCGGTTACTCGGATCGAACACTGAGGCGCTGGCTAAGCGATGTTGCCCCTGAGGGGGTTGCTATCTGAAGCGCGTATAGAGGATCTAAGATGCTGTATTGAAAGCTCCTGGTAGACTGCCAGGAGCTTTTTTGCGTCTTGTGCCTGTCGCGGTCTCTCAGATTTTTGGGGTGTGTCCGCGAAAATCAGCCGAGTTGAGATAGTCCAAATTTGTAAATACTAGAAAATATAAAGAAGTGGTTTTTTGTCCGCGGTCTCTCACCCTCTCTGCGGTCTCTCAGAAGGCGTTTGAGAGACCGCGAACTGTAACTTTTTCGTGAAGTTGTGAAAGCGCGTATTAAAAAATATGCATAAAAACAATATGAAGAGGTATGTGTATTTCGCGGTCTCTCACTAAAAAAGTGAGAGACCGGACTCTCGCGAGTGTCCGTTATCTTTTCACGAAAAGGTGGTGTAAGGTTCTCTCCAACAGCAATGAACAAGCACTGGAGGAATACAAATGTACATACCCTGTAACCAAAACCAGCCCATTCAATTGATCTCACCCAAACAGGCTGCCTCGATGCTGGGTATTGAGGTGACCACACTTTCCAACTGGCGCGTCTCCAAACGCTACCCTCTCTCATATGTTCGTATCGGTCGCAAGATTATGTACCGCCTGCAGGACGTTGAGCAGTTCATACAGTCCCGTGCGGTCAATGTTCAAGGCCACAGCTCGGCGTTTGGCGCAAGTGCATGATGACCATTGTCGCGATCACCCATCAGCAAACCATCCCGTCAGGTGAAACTGACCTCTGGCGTGCCGTACTAGCCATGGCCCTTAGAGACGCAAAGAGGCTTCTGAAGAAGGTTGAGCACAACCCCAAGCACTGGAATGAGCAGCTGTTTCGACAGGATGTCATCCATCTGTGCAGGTGGTTTAGAAGTCGATCGAGGCATCCTGGCAGTTTCAGGTTCATCTGCGAGGTGGTGGAGCTCGATCCAGAACAGGCGCTGAACAGAGTTGAAGTTCACTTTTTACAGCACATGGTGCTTCCACGGTGGAAGCCCGAACCCAAAGAAGAAAAGAAGGAGAAAACAGTCATGAAAACAGAGATGAATCCCACTTTGAGTGAGTTACGCAGCATGCCCATAGGCGAACTGGCAGAACTCTCTCCTGAACAGTTGGCCAATCTGCAACAACAGGCGGCAAAAGCTGTGGAGTCGGCCAAGTTGACCAAGGAGTTTCTAGAAGGCGTCATCTCACGTCGTTACGCAGATAAAGCTGATCTTCTGCGCAAAGAGGCTGGTAAGGACTTTGGCACGGTGCGCTTTATCGACGGCGATGTGCAGGTAACGGCAGAGCTTCCAAAGCGCCCGCATTGGGATCAAAAGCGACTCTCGGATCTGTTCGACCGGATCCGCAAAGCCGGTGAAGACCCCAACGAGTATATGGATGTTGACTACAAAGTGCCGGAATCCAAGTTCAAGGCTTGGCCCTCCCAGATCCGGAGTGCTTTTGAAGGGGCACGCACCGTCAAGGCTGGCAAGCCCACCTTCAAACTGTCGGTGAAGGATGAGCAGGAGATCGCGGCATGAGCGGCCTCCCCATCATTAGCGCCGACCAGCGCATGGCGGAGCAACGGGGCATCAAGGGGGTAATTCTGGGCCCCAGCGGCATCGGCAAGACATCGCTGCTGTGGTCCGTCGACCCTAATTCCACCCTGTTCTTCGACCTGGAGGCCGGAGACCTGGCCGTGGAGGGGTGGCCCGGGGATACCATCCGCCCACGCACCTGGGACGAGTGCCGCAACTTTGCAGTGTTCATTGGCGGCCCCAACCCTGCGCTGAGGGATGATCAGCACTACAGTCAGGCGCACTACAACGCTGTTTTACAGAAGTATGGCGACCCCGGGGTCATGGCCAAGTACCAGAGCATTTTCGTGGACAGCATCACCGTGGCTGGGCGGCTCTGCTTCCAATGGTGCAAGGGACAGCCCCAGGCGTTCTCGGAGAAAACCGGAAAACCAGATTTGCGGGGCGCTTACGGGCTGCACGGCCAGGAGATGATCGCCTGGATCACCCACCTCCAGCATACCCGGGGCAAGAACGTCTGGTTCGTCGGCATCCTTGATGAGAAGACCGACGACTTCAATCGGCGTTACTACACCCCGCAGATTGAAGGATCAAAAACCGGTCTGGAACTGCCCGGTATTGTAGATCAGGTGATCAGCATGGTGGAGGTCAAACCCGAGGAGGGTCCGTCTTATCGAGCCTTCATCTGCCAGACACTCAATCCATGGGGATACCCGGCTAAAGACAGAAGTGGTCGCCTCACCATGGTGGAGGAGCCCCATCTGGGTCGCCTCATGGAGAAAATACATCAACCCGGCAAACCGGCAGCGGAAAGGCTTAGCTTCGAACGCCCTGAGAAAGTGACCGAAGCCGCCCCCGCCACCGGCGCCCCCGTCGACATGGCAATGAACACAGGAGCATGACCATCATGGATAACAACTGGAACGATTTCAACAACGCTGAGAGTCAGCAAAGTTTTGACCTGATTCCCAAAGGGACCATTGCGCCGGTGCGCATGACCATCAAGCCAGGCGGTTATGATGACCCCAACCGGGGTTGGACAGGTGGGTATGCTACGCGTAATGCCGACACTGGGGCTGTTTTCCTCAAGGTAGAATATGTCATCACTGAGGGCAAATACGCCAAACGGAAGGTGTGGAGTAACATCGGCTTATTCAGTCAGAAGGGCCCGGAATGGGGCAATATGGGGCGCTCTTTTATTCGCGCGATCCTCAACTCTTCCCGTGGCCTCAAGGATAAGGACAACACCCCTCAAGCCCAACAGGCCCGGCGCATTAATGGACTGGCTGACCTGGATGGGCTTGAGTTCTTGGCCAAAATCGATGTGGAAAAGGATCAGAGGGACGATTCGGATAAGAACACCATCAAGTTCGCCATCACCCCGGACCAAAAGGAGTATCAGGGCTACAGTGGTGGTGGTACTCCAGCACCAGCAGCACCCCCAGCTAACCAGGGGTGGCAACAACCTGCTCAACAACAAGCACCTCAACAGCCACAGCAGCAGGCTACTTCCACACCCCCTACCCAAACGCCCAGTTGGGCGCAGTAAGGGGGTAAACCATGCGTTTACGACCAAGGCAGAAACAGTTCGTGGAGCGGTCAGTGGCCGCTCTCCACGAACATGGGAACACTCTGGGGGTTGCTCCTACCGGCGCAGGCAAGACGGTAATGCTCTCCGCTGTAGTGGGCAACATGATATCCGACTCTGGGGAGAAGGCATGTGTTCTTGCGCATCGGGATGAGCTAACCCGACAGAATGTGATGAAGTTCACCAAGGTTAATCCTGGGCTCTCTACCTCTGTGGTAGATGCCCGTGGCAAATCGTGGCGCGGTCGCGCCACCTTTGCCATGGTGCCCACTCTTGCGCGGCAGAAGAATCTGGATGCCATGCCTGAGCTTGGCTTGTTGGTCATTGACGAGGCGCACCACGCCGCCGCCAACAGCTACCGGCGCATCATTGATACCGCTCTGGATCGTAATCCGGATTGCTGCATTTACGGTCTAACTGCCACCCCCAATCGTGGTGATAAAAAGGCGCTACGCCCCATCTTCAGCAATGTCGCGGACCAAGTGCGGCTTGGCGAATTGATCCAGTCTGGCCATCTGGTTAAACCCCGTACATTCGTTGTTGATGTAGGCACTCAGGATGCGTTGAAAAGCGTACGGAAGACAGCAGACGACTTTGATATGGCCGAGGTGTCCCAGATCATGAACAAAGCCCCGGTCACCGAGGCTGTCATCAAACATTGGAAAGAGAAAGCGGGCACCAGAAAGACCATCGTCTTCTGCTCCACCGTGGATCATGCCCAGAACGTTACAGATGCTTTCAACAATGCGGATGTGGAAGCGGTGATGGTCCATGGAGAACTCTCCACAGGAGAGCGCAAAGCTGCCTTGGCTCGGTTTGAAAAGGGCTCAGCCATGGTAGTGGTCAACGTGGCTGTGTTGACTGAGGGCTACGATCATCCACCTACATCCTGTGTAGTTCTACTTCGGCCAAGTTCGTACAAATCCACCATGATCCAGATGGTGGGACGCGGGCTGCGCACCGTAGATCCTGCCCTGTTTCCTGGGCTGGTTAAGACCGACTGTATTGTTCTGGATTTCGGCACTTCATCCATCCTCCACGGCTCCTTGGAGCAGGACGTTAACCTGGATGGAAAGGAGATCCTGGGAGCGGCTCCCACCAAGGAGTGCCCCGAGTGCCAGGCCATCGTGCCTTTGGCAGTCAGGGAGTGCTCTCTTTGTGGGTATGTGTGGGAATCGGAAGTTACTGGAGAAGGGCCGGAATCCATCACCGACTTCATCATGTCCGAGGTGGACCTGCTCAAACGCTCCAGTTTCCGCTGGGTTGACCTGTTCGGAGATGACGCCGCCATGGTGGCCAACGGCTTCCACGCCTGGGGTGGGATCTTCTTCCTCAATGGCAACTGGCACGCTGTGGGTGGAGCCAAGGGCCAGCCGACTAAGCTGCTCTCCATAGGTGAACGTACCATCTGTCTTGCTGCAGCCGATGACTGGCTCAATGAGAGCGAAACCGATGAGTCGGCACATAAAACCAAATCCTGGCTCAACCAACCCCCAACGGATAAGCAGCTTCAATATCTGCCGCAGGCAATGCGTATGGATATGGGGCTGACCCGTTACCACGCATCAGCGCTGCTGACCTTCCGCTTCAATAAAGCTGCTATTCGCAGTTTGATCTTTGAAGCTGACCGGCAGGCGCTGGCGGAGGTGGCGTGATGGCCACAGCATGGACACGCCGGAAGAGCACTTGGCACGACCCGGATTGGGGATGGATCAAGTTGCCGCCTGGGTTGCGCACCCGCCGGGTTGGGCTGGCAGCCTTGAACCGTAAGGAGCGGTCACTCTTTCAGCGTCATTTAAAACGTCACTCCTCACACGTTCTGATCTGGCTGTTACGCAAAGTCAGGGCCGTGCCAGAGGATCTGATTTTGGAGGTTCACAACATGGTGGATGCCACTGAGCTGGAAAAAGCTGCCATGGCCGCCGCACTCCCCTCTCTTGGGGAGTATGTGGCCAGCATTGGTATGCAACGCCCTTTGGCGGAGTACAGCAAAGAGGAAGTGCTCACGATGGTGGAGGTGATTATCACTGCCTATCAGGAGTACATGGCCAGCGCCAAGCCGGATGAGATTCCGTTTTAGGAGAGCCCTAATGAACACGCATAACCACAACGCGATGATCAGCATCGGAAATAGTGAGTTTCCCATCGTTGAGTATCAAGGAAGGCGGGTCATCACCCTAGCTATGGTAGATCAGATTCACCAGCGCCCAGTGGGGACCGCGTCCAGAAACTTCGGCGCAAATCGAGAACGCTTCCTAGACAGAGAAGACTTCTACCTTGTTGATTTCTCTAAAAAAGACGAATTTCGTTCCTTTGATATTGAGATCCCCACACGGGGGCTGACCCTCTTGACCGAGTCTGGCTATCTCATGTTGGTGAAATCCTTCACCGACGATCTGGCCTGGAAGGTTCAGAGAGAGCTGGTCAATCGCTACTTCCGAACTGCACCCACCTCCACGGCCCATCAGCTTTATCTGATGGCCAAGGCCAACTGGGAACAGGAACAGAGGGTAAACCAACTAGCCCAGTTTCAGCACAACCAACAACAGCAGTTGGATGCCATTGCCCAACGCCAATCAGACATGGACGGCGATACCGGGTATATGACCGCATTGGCCTATTGCCGCAAAGAGAGTATCCCTGCACCTCTCGCTTATGCCAAGCAACTGGGCATAAAGGCATCTGAGATGTGTCGAAACCTCGCCATTCGTATGGGACAGGTCCCCGATGAGCGCTGGGGGTCGGTCAATAGTTATCCCATAGAGATCCTCCGTGAATGCCACCAGGGTATGAAAGGGGCATGACCATGTTGGATTATAACCACAATGGAGGAGAGTTCGCCTCTTCCATCAATCACCTGATCGATGTCGCTCTGGAAGAGGAAAACCGCCAACAGACGCCTCGCACCTACCTGGGCGCATCCCGTTTAGGAGTGGCTTGTGAACGGGCGCTGCAGTTTGAGTACGCCCATGCTCCCAAGGATACGGGGAAGGATTTTGATGGGCAGCTCCTGCGCATTTTCGCCGCTGGACACCTGTTTGAGGATATGGCGATTCGCTGGCTGCGCATGGCTGGATTCGAGCTCTTCACCACCAAGGGTAATCGCCCTAATGGCGAGCAGTTCGGCTTCGAAGCTGCTGGCGGTCGGATTCAGGGCCATGTAGATGGGATCATCGTATCTGGCCCAAACAGCATCAGCATGGGTTACCCCTGTCTATGGGAGTGCAAGTCCCTCAACAATAAATCCTGGAATGACACCGTAAAGCGCGGGGTGGCCCTCTCCAAGCCGGTATACGCAGCCCAGGTCGCCATCTATCAGGCATATATGGAGCCCCAGGTAGGGGGCATCTCGGCCAACCCGGCGCTGTTCACCGCCATCAACAAGGATACGTCCGAAATCCATCACGAACTGGTCCCATTTGACGCTTCCCTGGCCCAAAGGATGTCCGACCGGGCGGTGCGGATCATCAAAGCTACAGAGGCCCATGAGCTACTACCCCGGATTAGCCGGGAGTCGACACATTTCCAGTGCCGTATGTGTAGCTGGGCAGATCGCTGCTGGAGTCTATCAGCATGAATAATTGGACTCCATATCTCGATTTCAATGATGCGGGTGGACAGCAGGAGTTTTCCTCTGTTGCAGAACAGCATCATGAAAAGGAGGAGATAAAAGCACGTTTGCAGAGCCAGATTGAGTCGGTGCTGTATCACCTTTTGCCTGCCGGGAAGGTTCGTCATGGGCAGTTCTTCATCGGAGATGTGGAGGGCAACCCCGGTGAGAGCATGAAGGTTGAGCTGACGGGAGAAAAGGCCGGGGTCTGGTATGACCATGCTGCGGGTTCGGGTGGCGACATCCTGGACCTGTGGGCCCGGTCACGAGGCATGGACACCCGCACCCAGTTCCGTGACGTCATGGATGATGTGCGCGGCTGGCTGGGAGAGTCCGTGAGATTACCACCTGTATCGATGCAACCCACTCAACGGCGTGAACCCCCCATGGATGAGTTGGGGCCCCATACCGGTAAGTGGGACTATTTCGATACCAATGGCCAACTACTGGTCTGTGTCTACCGTTACGATCCTCCGGGCCGCCGAAAGGAGTTTCGGCCCCTGGATGTGCGCACCGGCAAGTGGCAGTCGCCAGCGGTGACGCCCCTCTACAACCTACCTGGAATCATGCAAGCCGCTGAGGTGGTGCTGGTCGAAGGGGAAAAGAGCGCCCAGGCGCTCATCGATGCGGGAATCCCGGCGACCACATCTCTAGGCTCCAAAGGGCAGATCAACCGCGCTGATTGGAGCATTCTCCAGGGTAAACGGGTAATCATCTGGCCCGACCGAGACAAGGCAGGATGGGAGTACGCCCAATTGGCATCACAGGCAGCCAGAAACGCGGGCGTTCGGGAAGTGTCCATTCTCACACCGCCAGAGGGAAAATCTGAAAAATGGGATGCTGCTGATGCCGTGGCTGAGGGGATGGATGTGCGTGCGTTTATACACCACGCACTTCGACAGGAGCCAAAAGGTAGAAAACGTCGCATCCGATTGATGGATTGGACGCTGGATCGCTATGAGGGGCCACCCCCTCATCGTGAATGGCTGATAGAAGGCGTTCTGCCACTGGGGGTGCCCGGTATGTTTGCAGCCATTGGTGGCGCAGGGAAAAGCATGCTGTTAATGGATCTGGCTGCCAAAGTGGCGCTTTCCGAAAGTGGAAACCCCATCCCGCTGGAAGCGCTTGGTGGTCCGATAGTGCCTGCAACCGGCACCGCTGTCATGCTAACCGCAGAGGATGATCACGCAGAGGTGCATAGACGTCTCTTTGAGGTGTTACCAGGACGGCCCAATCCCAAACGGCTGATTATTGTGCCCATGCCCAATGCGGGCGGTACGTTGCCGCTGATAAGCATGAGTCGTGAGGGACCAATCCTGTCGGAAGAGTTTCATGACATTAGGGAGGAGC
Organism: Magnetococcus marinus MC-1; assembly: GCF_000014865.1. Taxonomy (NCBI): domain Bacteria; kingdom Pseudomonadati; phylum Pseudomonadota; class Magnetococcia; order Magnetococcales; family Magnetococcaceae; genus Magnetococcus; species Magnetococcus marinus. The sequence continues at coordinate 3,480,688 of NC_008576.1, read as the reverse complement.
TTTTGGAGATCCCCAACCTCCGGCTGGTGGTCATTGATCCGCTGCAGAACTTTGCAGGGGGTGATGTTAACAGTGACCCCGCCGCTGGGGCGCTCTTCTTTTCTGGTTTGGGACGTATCGCTGCCGAGACCGGTGCTACCGTACTGGCAACACACCATTTCAAGAAAAACAGTGGTAAGACCATCGGAACTGCTGCAGAGGCGCGAGAGGCCATTCGTGGCACCACGGCGCTTGTCGATAGCGGTCGGTGGTCCTATGCCCTCTGGGAGGTTGAGGATTCTGAAGCCAAAAAGGTTTGTAAACTGATTGGCCAGCGCTTTCAGAGAGAGAGTGTCTACCGAGGCGCTGTTGTAAAGAGCAACTGGCCTACAGACAAGACGGTACGGATCTATGCCCGTAATCCCAACAGTGGGCTCTTGTCTGACCGGACGATGGATCTTGAGCGACTGGGATCAAAGCAGCCTGAGCTGATGGATCTATTGGTTACAGCCGTGGGAAACGCTGCATCTGGTGGGCAGCCATATACCAAAACAGGGGGCAACGGGCTCTACGAACGGCGCTCAGAGTTGCCAGATGATCTGCGCAGCGTCGGAAGAGACAGGTTGGTGCATATGACTGACCTGCTACTACAGCTGGGGAAAATTGTTCTCTGCGTTGCTGGGGACAGCAAATTGAAAAAATACCTGGATGTTCCCGATGGTGAATTTGCTGTTGGCGTCGGCCAATTTCAGGTCGGTGCGGGCTCCCAGAGTCACAGCATACAGGGGGGTGAATAGTGGATTTTGCAGTGCATAAAAACGTTCCGGGAAAACATCCGGAACGGCCAGGAACGAATCGTTCCGGATGTCCATCCGGAACATTTATGTATATGAATTATTTAAATAAAAAACGTTCCGGGAAAAGTCGTTCCGGAAACGTTCCTAGGAACATTTATCGTGTTGATTTTAATAAAGAAAAACGTTCCTAGGAATTCCTATGTATATACATACATGGGGTGGTCCCCAAGACCCACCCCCATGATGAACAGATATGTACAACCCGGTACCCGAAAAAAAGGGGTCTGTTTCAGACGGACGGTGGTGAGCTCCGCCAAGACCTGCACCACCGTCCTGACCACATCAGCCAACGGAGGAAGATATGGCTACTCAGAGTTTGCCCCATCGGGGCGCAGATGAAAACAGGGCAGTGTTGGCCCTGGATCTTGGTACCCAGATGGGATGGGCACTGCGCCACCCAGATGGGACCATCACCAGCGGCACGGTGTCGTTCAAGCTGGGCCGGTTTGAAGGGGGTGGTATGCAGTGGGTCAGGTTCAAAGCCTGGCTGGATGAGATGCACTTCACCAGCGATGTAGGACAGATCCTGTTTGAGGAAGTACGCAGGCATATCGGAACGACAGCAGCCCATGTGTATGGCGGGTTCCTGGCCCACCTCACCGCCTGGGCAGAGCACCACGAGGTGCCCTACATGGGGGTGCCCGTGGGCAGCATCAAAAAATCAGCTGCCGGTAAAGGCAACGCCAGCAAGGAGCAGGTGATTCACGCCATGAAGCGTCTGGGGCACAATCCAGCCGATGACAACGAGAGTGACGCACTTGCCCTGCTGCACTGCGTGCTAGGGCAGGGAGGCGCGCGATGAACGGCGGACCCAACCAACCCCGCAGCCCCTTGGCCCGGTTTCAGGGCAGCCAAGTTGATGTGGATGAGCAGAAGCGAAATGGTTGGAATCGCCACGGCATCCTGGTGGTGTCGCACGATGACAATCGCCTCAGCTGGCCAGAGCGGGAGTTGGTCAAGCAACTGGGGGATCGGCTTTATGGCCAAAATCGTCGCAAGGGGATGTGTCATGCGTGAGCAGAAATGGGATGCTCCAGCTGTAGCAAAACGGTTAGAAGAGGCAGCGTTCACGATGAAGCGGTTGCCTGTGAAGGGACTCAAGCCTGAGGAGGTTCGTTCTGCTTGGCCGGAGGTGATCCATGAATTTTACGATGCCTACGGCTGGGGTACGGCAGAGGCTAGGCTGGGACCACCTTCCCCATCTGCCATCGACCGCCTTGATGAGGTGATGGGGTGGTTGGAATGGCTTGAGCCGGATCATCGGCGCTTGGTTTGGTACCGTGCCGAAAGGGTGCCTTGGAAATTGCTCATGCGGCGATTTGGTCGCGCCAGATCAACGCTTGCAGCACATTGGAAGTCAGCCATTTTCCAAGTCGTGGCTGTGCTTAACCAAGGAAAACGTGTCCGGACGTTTTAGTTCCAGACACGATCGGCAGATTTTGGTAGTATTAGCGCTATAGTCGGGCAGAAGACCCGCATCGCACGAAACACGAGAAACCCACCCCGGGGCAACCTGGCGGTGGGTTTAGCCGTTTATGGGGGTAGAGATGGGAACTTCACTGCTGATGGTGGCTACGGTGGCTGGGTCGCTGATCATCGGGCTTTTTGCCGTGGCCATGACGGGCGTGCTGTTACGCATCCTGCTCGGAGGGGGTGAAGAGCATGTCTGAACAGCATTGGCCACATTTCTCCCATGCTGAACTGCAATGCCATTGTGGCTGTGGCCGGTCGGTGATGGACGAGCGTTTCATGGCTCGGCTTGAAGAACTCCGCATGGCCTATGGCAAACCCATTATCGTCAACAGCGCATACCGCTGCCCCAACCACAACGCATCTGTATCCACAACCGGATCCAATGGACCTCACACCACCGGCAGGGCTGTAGACGTACAGGTCTCCGGTGAAGATGCCCATACCCTGATGGCGTTGGCCATGCACCATGGGTTTACCGGCATCGGGGTTAGCCAGAGAGGCCAGCACAAGTCCCGTTTCATCCACCTGGACACCCTGGATGCAGCACCTGGTCAGCCTCGGCCAACAATTTGGTCGTACTGACCTCAGTAGTCAACGCGCTTGCGCATATCCAGCCCAGGCTTGAAGTGCACGGCTGTTTTGGGCTCTACATTCACTTTTTCACCTGTCTTTGGGTTTTTAGCAGTGCGGGGCTTTCTGGCTCTTGGCTCAAATACGCCAAAGCCTCGAAGCTCAACTCTTTCCCCTTTGGCTAATGCCTTACCAAGTTCATTGAAAACCATGTCGACGACCATAACTGCGGATTGCTTGTGCAAAGTGTTTTGCTCAGCTACTGCCAAAATGAGTTCAGATTTAGTCATGATTGATCCAGTTTGTTGGATTGATTAACGAATACAGTGCCTTCAGATGTATATCGAAGCATCTGCCGGTTTGCAATAGATTCTGTCTTGGAGGTAGAAGAGATGCCCATTTCCCTGCTGGTAAAAACCGTTCTTGGTCGTGTGAAAGAGCCCTCGTCCTGGAGTGGCGTGGCCGTTCTTCTGGCCATGTTTGGACTAAGCCATGAGCAGACGGGAGCCATAACCGAGTTGCTGGCAGCTGGGGCGGCTCTGGCTTCGGTATTCATCGCGGAAAAAGGGGATCGTTCGTGAGCCCACAAGAAGTGACGGTTGAACGCCGTCGTGGCCTGGAACGGCATGTCCAGACTGTGTTGACCATGGGTGTAGCTGCACTGATGGCATGGCAGTTGAGCACGATCGAGCAGATGCGTGTTGAACTCGCCATCCTCAGTGGCCGGGTGGATGCCCTGGCTGCGCGGGTGGACGAGGCGTCCTTTGAACGCTATCGGGCCACTGATGCGCACCGTGACTTTGCTCTGCGTGACCAAGCTATCAAAGCTCTTGAAGGGCGGGTAGATCTGGTGGAAGAGGTCTGCCACAAATGATCCGTGTCGAGGCCGACACAAGGCGTGTTGCGCAAGCCGCAGACAACCTTGCCAAGCAGGTCAGATATGCCACCGCCCTGGCGCTGACCCGCACGGCTCAGGATGCCCAGGCTGAAGTGCGCCGCCGTCTGCCAGAGCGCTTCACCATCCGAACCGGATGGGTTGCCAAAGGCATCCGGGTGAAACCGGCGAAGAAGAATGATCTGCAAGCGTCGGTACGGGTGCTGGATCCTTTCATGGCCCTGCAGGAGACCGGTGGGGCCAAGCGCTCCCAAACCGGGGATGCTCTGGGCGTTCCTGTGGGAGCCCGTCCCGACCCCAAGTCAGTGACTCGACCAGGGAAGTTTCCTGGTGCTCTGCTGAAGAAGCCCAATCACTTTATCGCGCCCTTGCATGATGATCCCTCTACCCACGCTGTGTGGCGTCGTAGTGGTCGTAAGGGGCGTAAGCTGAAGATGATGTACCGCTTTGTGGATCGAGTTGAGATCAAGCCCCGCTTTGGATTCATGGATACGGTCAAGGGTGTGGTTGAGTCGCGTTTTCAAAAGAACTTCAACGAAGCCATCACCGAGGCCATGGCTTCAGCCCATTAACTTAGTGATCCTCATCCAAAATGGCATTCAGATCCCGTTTGGTATGCAGCACACGTTGAATTTCTGCTGGTGAAGGGTAGGGGTCATAAACGATCACATATTCAAACCCATGGACGACTAAAAACCTCACATCGCGGGAAGTGATATCGGTACGCTCTTGACCCGCGAATGGATATTCACCAAGTAGCCGGGTTGCCTTTTTAATAGCCTCTCGTAGCGCTCGAGCAGCCATGGGGTTTTCATTTCCAAGATCTTTGGCGGCCCCTTGAAGATCTCGCCGTCCTTGAGGAGTAAAAACGGCAGGCTTCATTTTGAAACACGATCAATAATTTCATCCATTTCTTCCAGAACCTGATCTGCCGTATAGGTCCCTTCACGTTGGGCCTCTTCTTTAACGGCATCAAGCATGGCATCAAACTTGGTGCGGCGTTCCTCATCCTCTTTAAGGCGACGTAGGGCTTGGCGTACTACCTCGCTGACGCTATTGAAACGCCCGCTCTCGACACAAGAGCGGGCGAAGGATTCCAGTTCGGGGGTCAAACTAACGTTGGTGGCCATGAACACCTCCTATGTCAAAGTTTGACACTAGGGTACAAGAAACAGTCTCCAATATCCAGATTCATTCAAGTTCAACCTGATCCAGGCCTCGTAGAGAAATTTACGGGGCATTTTTGTATTGGGGGAAGCTCATGAACGAAGAGAAACCAGCACGCAAGGTCTGTAAAAAGTGTGGCAAAGATAAGCCCATTGCTGACTTCCCGTCGCGTTTCTACAAAGACAAGCAGAACCTTTATATCAGTGGGCATTGTGCTGAGTGTGAACTCGAAAGGTGCAGGCTTAAGAGTAGAAAGCGCACAAAGGTGCAACGGCAGGCAGAACGGCGCCGGATCAATGAGAACAAAGGCCGACAATATCGTACTATTGACGAGGTCCAGGCAGAAGCATTAGAGCGGCAAGAAGCCAGACATGCCAAACGGGATGCAACTGAAGCTTGGAACCGCTGGGTATATCAGACAGCTCCAGATTGGTGGTTGAACGCCTTCTATGCGTCGAAAGGTACTCCCTGGTCGGATCATCGTTTATCTGTCGCAGATCGATATCGGATTCGCTATCAAAGAGATCCTGAGTTCAAAACCAATGAACGTGTACGTAGTCAGGCTTACAAGCATGACAACCCAGAGAGAGTATCGCAGTGGAGCGGTGGTCAAAGCCGTGTGATGGATCAACATGACGGTACCATGGAGAAAGGGTCTGCCATGGCATTGCTGAAAGAGTTTGATGAGTGTCCATACTGCGGTGAGGATTTAATAGCTTCAAATAGCACGCTTGACCATATGGATCCCATTGCAAGTGGTGGTATCCATGGTGTGAGTAACTTGGTTGTGGCATGTGACCAGTGCAATAGATCAAAAGGATCCACACCCTTTATGGATTGGGTCGAGACGCTTTCACAACCCTATCGAGATAATGCCTTGATGACCTATTGGCAGAAGCAATTGTTGGCCCCTGGAAAAATCGCACGGGACCTGGAACGCTGTAAAATCAATGGGTTCCGCGTGAGCGCTTGAGTTGCCTAGCGACAGTAATAAAAACGGGTTCGCGGTTCGCACTTAGGTTCGCACCCATCCACCACAGCACTGAGGAATAGATGAGAGCGCAATGGGCGTTTCCATTCGGCAGTATGCCAAGCTGCGCGGCGTCTCCGATGCCGCTGTACGTAAGGCGATCAAGGCCGGGCGCATTAGCAAGGAGCCGGATGGCACGGTAGATCCGGCCAAAGCAGACGCGGCCTGGGAACGAAATACCAATCCCGCTCAGCAGCGCGAAATTTCTGCAAATGGGGGGGCGAACCCCAGTGCAAACCAGACTGCGAACCCTGGGTACGCACCCCCTGCGAACCCGCCCCAGAGGTTCGCATCCCAAACACCACCGTCACCACCCCTGAAACAGGGCGCACCGGACTACCAGACCAGCCGGGCCATTCGGGAGGCCTACAGCGCCCGCTTGGTCAAACTGGATTTTGAGGAGCGCTCGGAACAACTGGTCAGCAGTGACGAGGTGAAGGTATCCGCATTCAATCTGGCCCGCCGGGTACGGGATCGGCTCTTTACCATCCCCCACCGGCTCTCCTCAGTGCTGGCATCCGAAAATGATGCCGGAGCGATTGAGGAGAGGTTGGATCAGGAACTGAGAAAAGCCCTTGAGGAATTGAAGCATGAATGAGATCCCTGCCATGGCCGAACGGATTGAACTGTGGCCAACGGATCGGCTGTTGCCCTATGCGGGCAACGCCCGTACCCACAGTGATGAGCAGGTCGCCAAGGTGGCGGCCAGCATGGTGGAGTTTGGCTTTACCAACCCCATCCTGGTGGACGGTAAGGATGGCATCATTGCCGGTCACTGCCGTCTCTCTGCCGCCCAGCGCATTGGCCTAGCACAGGTGCCAGTTGTGGTGTTGGATCATCTCTCTGATGCTCAGCGCCGTGCCTATATCCTGGCGGACAATAGGCTGGCGCTGGATGGTGGCTGGGATGAGTCGATCCTGGCGGCAGAGCTTGCTCGGCTTCAGGAGGATGAATTCAATCTCTCCCTGGTGGGATTCACCGATGAAGAGATGCGGGACCTGCTGGACGGCTTTGCAGATGATATGGATGGTGATGGCAGTGGGACTGCTGCGGGGGCCGATGAGGTAGTTCCTGAGCCTCCAGCCAACCCGGTTTCCAAAACCGGGGATCTGTGGATCCTTGGGGAGCATCGCCTCCTATGCGGTAGCAGCCTCAATCCCGAGGATGTGATTCGGTTGATGAACGGTGAGCGGGCCATCCTCTTCGCCACGGATCCTCCCTATCTGGTGGATTACGATGGTACCAATCATCCCGGTTCCAAAGAGAGCCGTAAGCGGGAATCCCTCAATAAGGACTGGTCGGATAGCTACGGCGTGACTTGGGATGACTCCTCCCAAGGGCCTGAGCTCTATGAGGGGTTTATCCGCGCCGCCATCGACCACGCCATTGAGCCCAACGCGGCTTGGTACTGCTGGCATGCATCTAAACGGCAGGCAATGCTGGAAGCGGTATGGGAAAAGATGGGTGCCTTTCAGCACCAGCAGATCATCTGGAACAAGGAGAAAGGTGTCCTCACCCGCTCCAAGTACCTGTGGAAGCACGAGCCCTGCTTGATGGGCTGGATCAAGGGCAACATGCCGCCCAAGATCAACGGCGCCGAGTTCCTTTCCACCGTCTGGGACATTCGTGGGCTCTCCGGTGAGGAGCGACCTGACCATCCCACGCCCAAACCACTGGACTGTTTCGCCATTCCCATGCGTCAGCATGTGGAACGAGGTGGCCTCTGCTATGAGCCCTTCAGCGGCTCCGGCTCTCAGATCATGGCCGGGGAGATGACTGGGCGGAGGGTGCATGCCATGGAGATCTCACCGGTCTATGTGGATGTGGCGGTAAAGCGGTTCATTCAAGCCACGGGGAAGATTGTCTATTTGGATGGTTCCGGCGGGAAAAGTTTTGAGGATGTAGCCTTGGAACGGGGTATTGATCTGGAAGCAGAACCGCCCGGCTGATCCGGGTTGGCTCTGGTTGGTGGTGATCGTGATTTAGGCTTGAGCGTCTTCTACTTCAATCTCTTGAAGCATGTCGCTGAGCCAGCCAAGGTCTCCGTTGCGGCGGTGGATCTCCAAGATCTGCTTGGTCAGGGCGGCCAGCTTCTCAGGAATCTCTGAGTTGTCTTCAACCTCTCGCATGGTGGCGTTCACTTTGGCGTGGATGGTGTCAATCTTAGTCATGGTGCTTCTCCAAGCTGTTGTTTTCTCTTGGATTACACTATCGCTCTAATCGCAGCTATCATCAACTTAAACAGAGCAAAATCAGTCGGTTAATCGTCGTTATTCCGTGATGCGGTAGGTGGTGATTCCATCGACCTTTGCGCGGGTGACGTTGAGCCCCAGCTTTTTCTTCAGAGTGCCGGAGATCGCGCCCCTAATTGTGTTGGAACCCCATCCAGTCTCTTCAGTGATTTGATCCAAGGTAGCTCCTTGGGGGTGCTTCATCATCTCGATCATGGTGGCCTGTTTGGAATTCACCCTGGTTCCTCTAGATCGGGGCGTTTTGCGTTGTGCTGCTTCAACCCCAGCCTGGAAGGCGGCTTCCAAAGCGCTCTGGACGCCCCAGACGCTGACGTTATGGAAGTCGAGGCTGTCAGAGTTTCTGGTCTCGAGCGTGTCAATAAAAAGGTGATCCTGGGCGATCTTGCTGAAGATTCCAGGCTTGAGATCTTCCGGGGTATCTGTTTCCTCAGTCATGGCGTCGATGATCTGGTTCTCGACGGGAGGTAGAGCAGGAGGCTCCTGGCCAATAGCCTGGTATGCAGCGCTGGTAAGAACCCAGTTGGGGTAGGGTGGGTTGATGCTTACGTTCTCGATCAAGCCTTTGGCTTCCAAGGCGTTGATCACCTTTACCGATGCGCCCCCTTTGATCCGTTCTGGTAAAGGATTGATCGACCCGTCTGGGCGCTGGGCAGCGGCTTTAAGAATGGTCTGTTGAGTATGAGTGAGGTTAATCATCTCTCTTCTCCTGTTTGTTTTGGCCTGGTTTGTCGCTGAAGACCACTTCTCTTCATCGAGTGGGGTGCTGGATCGCATGCACGGCGTCGTCAATCCAGCTTTTATAGCTTCTGTTTGCCATTCTCTTGGCCAGATGGTCGGTAATGGCTTCAGGGGTAGTTGGCCCGCCCTCAATGAAGCTTAGGTCATCGGCAAGGTGGCGTCCGAAAACGCTGTCCAGAAGGTCTCTGGTATCCTGTGCATCGAGATTGTAGCTGTTTGCAAAGAAGTGGCTGGCGGCCAGCCAAGTCATCTCTTGGTCATAGCCGTTATGTCTGGATGTCCCCCAGAATCCCCAGTTTGGATTGTTGGTAGGTAGAGGCATGATCTGGAGATTGTCCCGGTTGGCTGCCGTTTCAAGGATGGTCCGTTGGGTCGGGCTCAGTTGGATGGTCATGTTCGTTCTCCGTTGTGAGGTTGGTCTCAAAGCCAGTTGTCGCCAATGTGGGGAAGTAGGTCCCCCTCGTTTGCTGTGAAGTATTCGATCTCCTCGAAAGCCTCTGGTTGGTCGATGATCACTCCGCCGGTGACGCTGACGGCTACTCCGTACTTGCGGGTGAGTTCTGCCAGCTCTTTGGCAAAGGCTTCAAGGCGTTGCTCATGATTCAGTTTCTCGTTCATTTTCAAGCTCCTAGATGTTCGCTTTCGTAGGATCTATATAGCCATAGATCCAAAGCCTCTATCCAGCATAAAACGATGCAATTTCAATAAACTAAGATGGCTATCTCAGCGGCAAGGATCTACGAGGATGCATTCCTTCAGGGGTTGATGCCCGATCCGCATCTGACGGTCTCTGAATGGGCTGATGAACACCGCATGCTCTCTTCGGTGGCCTCGGGTGAACCGGGGCCATGGCGTACCGATCGCACCCCCTATCTGCAGGAGGTGATGGACTCTCTTTCACCCAGCTCACCTATCGAGCGGGTGGTGGCGATGTTTGGTAGTCAGCTGGGCAAAACCGAGTGCGGGTTGAACTGGGTGGGGTATGTGATTCACCACGCACCAGGGCCCATGTTGATGGTTCAGCCCACGGTGGAGATGGCCAAACGCTACTCTAAACAGCGGGTGGGACCGCTCATCGAATCAAGTTCTGAGATCCGGGAGCGGGTGAAACCGGCTCGATCCAGGGATTCCGGTAACACAGTGCTTTCCAAGGAGTTCCCCGGTGGGATCCTGTTGATGACCGGAGCCAACAGCGCGGTGGGGCTCTCCTCCGCGCCGATTCGGTATCTCTTCATGGATGAGGTGGACCGTTTTCCAGGTGACGCTGATGGCGAGGGGGATCCTGTGGCGCTGGCGATTCAGCGCACAGCGAACTTCTCTAACCGCAAGGTACTGCTCACCAGCACACCCACCATCAAGGGCTTCAGTCGGATTGAAGCAGCTTATGCTGAGAGTGACCAGCGCCAGTTCTGGGTACCCTGCCCAGAGTGTGGCGAATTCCAGGTTCTGACATGGGCCCAGGTGAAATGGCCTCATGGTGAGCGAAAAGCGGCGTTTTACCTCTGCCCCCACTGTGAAGCAGAACTGGCTGATCATCAAAAGGGCTGGATGCTGGAAAACGGCGTCTGGCGAGCGGCGGCAGCAGGGGATGGTAAAACAGCAGGCTTTCACCTCTCCTCCCTCTACAGCCCTCATGGTTGGACCTCATGGGGGGACATTGCGGTGGAGCATGGTCTGGTGCACAAGGATCCATCTCGATTAAAGACCTGGGTCAACACTAAAATGGGGCAGTGTTGGGAGGAGCAAGGTGACCGTATCGATGGCGAAGGGCTCATGGAGCGCCGAGAGGTCTGGGGCGAACTGCTCCCTGCTGATGTGGCTGTACTCACAGCTGGCGTTGATGTTCAGGATGATCGTCTTGAAGTTGAAATCGTAGGCTGGGGCCGGGATGAAGAGTCCTGGTCCATTGACTATCGGGTATTGTGGGGTGATCCCTCATCCCCAGCTGTATGGGAAGATCTGGACAACCTGCTCCGTCACCCCCTTGGTCACAGTCGGCAGTTGCCAGATATGACCATCCGGGCCGCTGCCATTGATACCGGTGGTCACCATACCCTGAAGTCCTATGCCTTCTGCCGATCCAGGCAGGGCCGAAGGATCTGGGCCATCAAGGGGCGTGGTGGTCAGGGAGTACCCATCTGGCCCCGCAAGCCCTCCACCAAGAATAAGGGCAAAGTACCCCTTTTCATCGTGGGTGTAGATGCCTGCAAAGAGGCGATCCTCTCCCGTCTACGCATTGAAGAGCCAGGTCCCGGCTATCTGCACTTTCCCATGCAACGGGATGGGGACTACTTCAAACAGCTTACTGCCGAATCGGTGGTGACCCGTTATCACAAGGGCCGCCCCATTAGGGAGTGGAAGAAGCGGGATTCCGATCGCAACGAGGCCCTGGATTGCCGTGTCTATGCCATGGCGGCACTACAGGGGCTGATTGCCATGGGGTTTCGGCTCAACATGGCGGTTGAGAAGATCGCTGAACACCCTCTTAAAAATGCGATGCCTGAGCCCGGCAAAGTGCAGCAAAAGAAGATCAAACCCAAACGGCGGGTTATTCAATCTGGATGGATGTAAACCATGGCGACACTCTCAGAACTACAGATCCGCCGGGACAAGCTTTTGGAACGGCTAGAATCTCTCCAGACCCGTGTCAGCCATGGGGACAAAACCGTTCAATATGACCTCAGCCAAGCCCGTGAAGCGTTGGATCTGCTGGACCGAGAGATTGCCCGTAATGGTGGTAGCCGTCGTGTCGCCCGACACCTGCGCGTGCGCAGCAATAAGGATCTCTAATGAAGCTGTTTAAGCGTCTGTTTGGTGGTCCTCCCAAACGCCGGGCAGGATATGAGGGTGCAGCATCTGGTCGGCGTCTGGGTAACTGGCAGCCGGAAGAGGCCGGGATCAATGCCCTGCTGTTTCGCGATGCCACCCTTATGCGTGCACGCTCACGAGACTTGGTGCGCCGTAATGCCTGGGCATCCAACGCTGTAGACTCTCTGGTTGGGAACCTTGTGGGTACCGGTATCAAGCCCCAATCCACGGTAAAAGACCCCCAGATCAAAGCCCAGATTCAGTCTTTATGGCTGGCCTGGACAAAAGAGGCCGATGCCCACGGCATGCTGGGCTTCTATGGCCTTCAGGCTTTGATTGCCCGCGCTATGATCGAGGGGGGCGAGGTGCTGGTACGGCTGCGCAATCGGGATGCCCGTGATGGCTTGTTAGTCCCCCTTCAACTCCAGGTATTGGAGCCCGAACATCTCCCTGCCAGTGACAGCCGGGATCTACCCAACGGGCATCGGGTAAGGGCTGGGATTGAGTTTGACAAGATCGGTCGCCGGGTCGCCTACCATCTGTTTCGGGAACACCCCGGTGAACAGCCCATGCTGTTCAAAGCGGGGGATGTAGTCCGGGTGCCAGGCTCAGAAGTGTGTCACATTTTCAAACCTCTGCGCCCCGGTCAGCTAAGAGGAGAACCCTGGATGGCTCAGGCGTTGGTCCGCCTCCATGAGTTGGATCAGTACGACGATGCGGAGCTGGTGCGGAAAAAGACCGCCGCGCTCATCGCCGGCTTCATCACCAAACCTGACCCCGAGTTGGGCGTTGGCGGTGAGGATGGACAGGACCCGGATGAACAGGGGGCCGTCCCCGTCACCTGGGCTCCCGGCACCATGCAGGTCCTGCTACCCGGTGAGGATGTAAAGTTTTCCGATCCGGCAGACGTGGGCGGTCAATACGGGGAGTTCATGCGCACCCAACTCCGCGCTGTGGCTGTAGGGCTTGGGCTGACTTATGAGCAACTCACCGGCGACCTCACTGGGGTGAACTACTCCTCCATCCGTGCTGGCATGGTGGAGTTTCGCCGCCGCATGGAACAGATCCAGCGCATGGTCTTGATCCATCAGCTTTGCCGCCCTGTATGGGAACGGTGGATGGATCAGGCTGTTTTGTCGGGTGCTTTGCAGCTTCCCGAGTACAGCAAACGCCGCCGTGAATATCTGGCGGTGAAGTGGATACCTCAAGGGTGGACCTGGGTGGATCCACAAAAAGAGATGAACTCCATCATCTGGGCGATCCGGGCTGGTCTGCTCAGTCGGGCTGAAGCAGTCTCTACCTACGGCTATGACATCGAAGAGATCGACCGGGAGATCGTAGCCGATAACAAGCGTGCCGATGAACTGGGGCTTGTGTTTGACTCTGACTCACGGCGTACTTCCCGGTCGGGAGTTTCGCGGGACAGCAAGCAGAGTGATACAGAGCTTGTGGATCTGAATGCATAAATTAAGCGTTTTGAAGATGGCTCACTGCTTTGTGAATGCTTAGGACGTTTTCATCAAGGTTCATCATGATACAAATTCCACGATTGTATACCTCAATCTCTACAACATCGTCGGTGAGAATAATTCTGAGGTGATCGTATTCAAGAGGATCTCCCAGGTGTTTTTTGCCATAAGAACCACCGAGATTAAGAAGATTTACCTCGTGCATCTGCTTAATAAACTCAGACGGGATGTTTGAAGACTTCCATGTTTTTAGTGGTAAATCAGAAGGTTTCATCCCTGGTTTCAGAAGCCCCCAACGATATTCAATAGCTTTTAAATCCTGAAGCATCAGCACATCTCCTCAATTGATAGATCATTGAGATTATGCGCGTATTTCAGATGCGCAGCAATCTCGATATGGCATGTCTGAAGGAATTACCATGACACAAAACATGTTGCCCCATCTGGCATCCCGGATTCTCGGGACGCCGCTTATGGTCGACCGCGCCCGTTTGGAGACCATCCTCTCGGTCATTGGTCCCCGCGTCGGCTTGGAGCCAACGGCCATGCCCAGCGGCTTTGAGCCCAAAGACCATAGCTCTGATTTGATGGTCACGCCTAATGGAATCGCCATCGTGCCCATCCACGGCACCCTGGTGAAACGGGTGGGGGCCGTCGAGGCTGCTTCGGGGCTCATGTCCTACGCATCCATTGAAGAAAAACTGCTGGATGCCGCCACCGATCCAGCCGTGCGAGCAATCCTAATGGATATCGACTCCCCTGGTGGTGAGGTTGGGGGCGTGTTCGATCTGGCGGCCATGATCCAGGAGGCGGGGCAGGGCAAGCCCATCTGGGCGCTGGCCGATGATGCTTTTTCCGCAGCCTATCTCATCGCCTCCCAGGCTCATCGCATTATTGTGCCCCAAACTGCGGGGGTGGGCTCCATCGGCGTCATAGCTGCTCATGTGGATGAGTCGGAGAAGGATGCCAAAGAGGGGCGCAGCTACACCACCGTGTTTGCTGGAGCCCACAAGAATGACTTCTCCAGCCATGCCCCGCTGTCGGATGCAGCTCGCTTCAACCTGCAACAGGAGGTCGACCGCCTCTACGGCATGTTCACCGGCATGGTGGCATCTGGCCGCAACATCAGTGAGACAGCGGTTAGGGCCACTGAGGCAGGGCTCTTCTTTGGCGACAATGCCGTTAAAGCTGGCTTGGCTGACCATGTCGGCACCATCCGCGATGCCCTAGCGGGGCTCACCACCCTTATTGAATCTCCCAAACGAACATTCATGCACAAATTGGAGGCCACTATGCCCACCGATGATACCCCTGTGTTGGATCTGCCCATGGCTACCACCACCCCACCTAAACCCCCATCCAACGTCGTCGACCTGGATCAGGTCCGTGCCGAGCATGGCAAACAGATGCGCAGTGAGGCTCAGGCTATTGTCGATCTCTGTGCCCTGGCTGGCATGCCTCACTTGGCAGGCGGCTATATCGCCGAAGGTACTGCTGCTGAGGCGGTACGCAAAGAGCTATTGGCCAAGCGGGCGGATGCTGAGGAGATCCATTCCGAGGTGATGCCTGGTGATGGCACCCGTATGCAGCCCAGACAGAGTCTTGAAACCAACCCGGTGGTGGCCTCCTGCCGCAAACTCGCCGGTCAATAAGGAGGTAATCAACCATGCCTGCGATTCAACAAGCCAACAATCTTGGGGATGTGCTCAAGTTTGAAGCCCCCAACCTTTATTCCCGAGAGACCGTCACCGTGCTGGGTGGGGTGGGGACCGAACGGGTACTGCCTGTAGGTACCGTGATTGGTCGCCGTACCAAATCCGAGGTAGCCGCTGCGGCCGATGCGGGTAACTCCGGGGATGGTACCATCGGGACCGTTACCCTGGGATCCCAGGCCGTACCCGGTGTCTACAGCCTCACCTGCATCATCGCCAGCCCTGACAGCGGCACCTTCCAGGTAGTGGATCCCAATGGTCACCGCCTTCCCGATGTGACGGTGGGGATGGCCTATGACACCTCTCACCTGAAATTCACCATAGATGATGGAAACACTGACTTTGTGTTGGGAGATCACTTCACCGTGCTGACCACCGGGGATGGCAACGTGGTGGCCATGGACCCCACAGCGGTGGATGGCTCTGCTGATCCCATCGGCATCATCGCTCAGCGGGTAGTGGCCCCTGTAGGCCAGGATACCCCAGAGGTGGCGATCCTTCGTCACGCCATCCTGGCTGACCACGCTGTGGTCTGGCCCGACACCATCAACGAAACCCAGAAACTGGAAGCTATCGCAGCCCTTGAGGCCCGGGGCATCCTTATCCGTCAGGGAGTATGATCATGGCTCTTGCCGCAAATCCATTCAATAATGATGCGTTCGGTACCGTCGCCCTGACGGCAGCCATCAACATCCTACCCAATCGCTATGGCAAACTGGATGGCATGGGCATCATGCCCGCCCGTCCTGTGCGCCTGCGTCAGATTGCCATTGAAGAGCGCAATGGAGTGCTCTCCCTGCTGCCTACCGCAGCGGTAGGATCCCCTGGAAGTACCGGTAAGCGCGGAAAACGGCGTATCCGCTCCTTTGTTATTCCCCATATCCCCCATGATGATGTGGTGCTCCCTGAAGAGATTGCCGGGGTGCGTGCCTTCGGCAGTGAAGGGGAGCTTGAGGCGGTCTCCGATGTGCTGGCCATGCATCTGCAATCCATGCGGGATAAACATGCCATCACTCTTGAGCACCTGCGTATGGGGGCTTTGAAGGGAGAGATACTCGATGCCGATGGCTCGGTAATCTACAACCTCTTTGATGAGTTCCAAATCAGCCCTAAAACCATCAACTTTGAATTGGATGACGCTACCACCGATGTGAAGGCCAAATGCCTGGAGCTGAAACGCTATCTGGAGGATAACCTCCGGGGGGAATTCATGACCGGGATCCATGTGCTGGTTTCTCCAGAGTTTATGGATGCCCTGACCGGCCATGCCCGCGTCGAAAGCGCCTATCAGCTTTGGCAGCAGGGGCTGATGTTGCGTAGTGACATGCGCCATGGGTTTGAGTTTGGAGGCGTTATATTCGAAGAGTATCGGGGCCAAGCGACGGATCCCGGTGGTGCCGTGCGGCGCTTTATCGCTGCAGGGGAGGGGCATGCCTTCCCCGTAGGAACCGCCCAAACCTTCTGCACCTACTTTGCCCCTGGCGATTTCAATGAGAGCGTCAACACCCTGGGGCAGCCGCTCTATGCCAAGCAGGAGCCCCGTAAGTTTGAACGGGGCACCGACCTGCACACCCAGTCCAACCCGCTGCCCATGTGCCACCGCCCTGGCGTACTGGTCAAACTGACCGCCAGCTGATCATGGCTGCCTGGGATGACGGGCTGATTGGTCTCAATGCAGCCTGTATCGAGGTCTTTGGCCAAGCCATCACCCACACCCCCGCTGGCGGGGAGCTTTCCGAGCTCTCCGCCATTTTTGATTGCAGCCGTGAGATCACTACCATCGATGCCGTTGGGGTGCCGGTGCAGAGCTATCGACCGGTCATTGAGGGGCGAGAAGCCGACTTTGCCACACGTCCTGCGGTGGGTGATGGGGTGGCGGTCGGTGGGATCAACTACCGCGTCATGGATGTGCAACCCCGTGGGGATGGTTGGTTGGCGCTGATTCTTCGGAGGTAATGGTGTCCCTGTTTAAGAAGGTGTTTCCCGAATTGGTGCATGAGGCGGAGAGCCTGCTTATCCGCCGTATCGCCTATAACCTGGATGGCAACCCTGAATACATCGGGCAGGCCAATCCAGGGGCCCTGGATACCGATGAAGCATGGTTTGTCCGGCGCATCGCCTATGAGGGGGGCAATCCGGTCTCCATCCTGTTTGCCGAAGGCTCCACCAAGTTTAACAAGCGCTGGGATCTGCGTGGATCCTATGACTATCGATAGGAGCAACCGTCGTGTACGCACGTTATGATTACAACGCTGGAGCCAGCATCAGCAACATGCTGTCGGATATTGTCTCGCTGCTGACCGGCACCACCGATAAGGCGACGTTGTCGGCATCCTGCAATCAGGCCTCTACCCAGATTATCTCTCAGGTGGCCGCCGGATGGACCCTGCATGATGCCAGCGCCGGAACCAACATGCAGTGTCTGAAGGCCCCGCTGGCGGATGATGCCAGCGCCTTCAAATATCTGTGTGTGGATCTGAACACCACCGGCTATCTGTTTCCCAAGGTGTATGAAGTATGGGATGCAACGGGTCACGCTGGGACCAATATGGCGAGCACCAGTGACAGCACCAGCTACAACCAACGCATCGATACGAGCAATGGGGGGTCGCTTTATATCTGGGCCTCAGCGCGGTTTGTCATGTTTGCCAGCCAGACGGCAGCAGGGTGGGCCAGTACCATCAAACCTGGTCCATCCGGTATTGTGGAACGAACCCGATACTTGCCCTGGGATACCCCGGCCGCCGGGTGGCCGCCGTTTCTGTGGTGCAACCTCGGATATGCCATGTATGGCACTTTGGGTTATTCACCCCGACACATGCAGAAAGACGAGACCCCTGTCACAGGCACATCAGCGTCCCTAACCGCTGGAACGGTCTGTTTCTCAACATTGGCCATGCCTTCGGGCAGTGACCAGAAGGTACCGGATGGTGCCGGTGGTTCCACCATCCCAGCCTGGCCTTTGATGGGCCACAACGCCAGCCATATGCCACTGATGTACGGTGAGATCTCCTCGCTGTGCGATATCTGGGTGATCCCCGACAATATGGCGGCAACCCACGATGTGCTCTCCATGGATGGCAAGCAGTACTCGGTGGTGCAGACCAACGGACCCACCGAATCCATGATCATTCGTAAGGGCTGATCATGGCTGATCTGAATGATCCCGGTTTTGCCCTGGAGGGTGCCTATTGGCCTCTCCCATCTGTGGGTGGTGTTCTGGAGCGATACGGCAGCCATGCAACGCTTCTGGACCAGGCCATCTCCTATATGGGAGGCTATCTGGAGCCAAGGGCAACCTCCAACATCGCCTATCCATCAGGTATCCCCCTGGTTGGTCTTCTCAACGTACCCATTCCTCCGGCCAGTCACTGTCAGGTATTGACCCAGATTACCCCTGCCTTTCCCCATCGGTTTGGCCCCAGTGACTGCGCCGATGGCGTTGGTGCGGCAATCCCCAGCATAGGTCCATGTAAGCCACCGCTGATCTCTGTGTTACCGCCGTTGATAAGGATCTGAGGTGCAAAATTATTTGCAGGTTGAAGGGCTGATCGTTCAGCGGTTGAAGGATCAGCTTGAGGAGATCCGTGTGCTCTCATCCTGGGGTATGCCGGTGATTCATGAAGAGGCAGAATTACCCCCTACGGTGATCATCTTTCTGGAAGAGGACAAGCCGGGGCCCATTCAGGGTAATCAGCAGAAGGTTGAACAGACCTGGCTCTGTCTGGTGGTGGTGCGGGATGCCGAGAGTGATGCCGGGGCACTGATCAGCCGGGTGATCAATGCGGTGGTGGGTTGGACTCCGGATAGAGCCCTCTTCAAACCGTTTCAACGGACGCCATCCGCTTATTCACCGGACTACTCACCCAATGGAATCTTCTACTTCCCATTGGCGTTTGAGACATCGTTTCTATTCAAAACAACGGAGTAAAGACTGTGGGCAAAAAAACACATACCCTCATCGGCGGTGGGGAATGCTTCATCGGCCCCTTTGGTGGCGGCGCAGGCATGCGCTTTCTGGGCGAGGCTTCCAAAGTGGAGCTGTCTTTTTCGGAGGAGAAAAAAACCCTGAAAAACTACTCCACTCCCGGTGGAGGCACCGCCGACACCGTCTCCCTCATCACCGATGTGCAGCTTGTAATCACCGCCCACGGCTTTGATACCGAATCCCTGGCCATGGCTACCTTTGGTGAGTCGGGATCCATTGCGGGAGGCACCGTCACCGATGAATCCCATGTAGCCTATCGGGGTGGGTATCTGCGTGCCCAGGAAGGGGTGGATCTCTCAGCCGTTTCCCTCACCAATGGCGGCACCCCCCTGGTGGAAGGTACTGACTATGAGGTCAAAGGGGGTGGCGTACGCATTCTGGAGGGGGCCACCAATGTGGTGGATGGGGACACGGTCCTTATGACCTATACCCACGCCTCCTCGGCCAGCGTTGAGGCGATCCTCAATGCCGGTAAGGAGTACATCATGGCGTTCGATGGTTTTAACCAGGCCTTTGATGGCAAACCGGTGGTGCTGGATGTCTATCGAGTGAAGAACACCCCATCCTCCCTGGGACTGGTCACCGACGACTTTGGCAGCATCGAATTTACCTTCGACGTATTGAAAGACGACGGCAAAACTGGCGCGGGCGTCTCCCAGTTCTTCAAACTGATGCAGATTGAGGGGTAAGGAACATGGGACGTCTGATTGTCAAAAGAGCGGGAGAGCTCACCTACCACGTGCGCAAGTTCACCGTGGGTGAGATTTATGAGTTCTTCAACAAAGCAGTTAACGCACAGACCGCAGAGCCAGACTGGGTGGGGAACGTGCTATTTGAAGAGGTCACCATCCAAGATATCCTCACCTTCAGCGATCTGACCTCAGAGCAGATCCATGCGATGGAACCGGAGGTGTTGGAGACCATCATCACGGCCATCAAGGAGGAGAACCCCCATTTTTTCGCCGCCTGCCAGCGTTTGGAGGAGGCCGGGAAACGGCTCAATCAGGTGCTGAGGACATCCAACGAAGGGTCGGACAGTTCAAGCGGGCCATCTTTACCCTCATCAAGCTCGGACACCCCGGTGTAATGGATTACACCTGGGAGATGTTCCTGGATGCACTCTCCTTCGAAAACAGCCTTAACGAGAAGCCGTAATTACTGAGGAACCAGCTTGATCTCCAATTTACAGCCAACCGCTTTGGCATATTTACGCAGAGTGGCAATAGATGGAGAGTGTTTATGATCGCCCAGGGAAGATTCCAGACGGGATACGGCACTTTTGGTGGTGCCCATTCGTTTGGCAATCTCTTCCTGGGTAAGTCCTGCTTCCTTGCGGGCCGACAGGAAGGTTCGTAAAGCCTGGAACTCATCTTCCAAAGCATCATAGGCCTCACTAAAGCCCGGCTTCAGTCGGGCGTGGGTTAACTCGTCCTTAATATTGAGGGGAAGAGGGTTGTAGCCATCAGCCATTTTTTACCTCCTTGAGACGTTTCTGCGCAGTACGCAGCTCTTTCGCAGGGGTCTCTTGGGTTTTCTTGATAAACGAGTGAAGAATCACAATGTTCTGCCCTTTGACCGTGCAGTAAAACGCTCGACCAATGCCCTCTGACCCTTTGCAGCGCAATTCAAACAATCCTTTTCCCATGGCACGGGAATGGGGCATGCGCAGGTCCATGCCGAACTCCTCCAGCAGTTGGACCAAGCGAAGAAAATCAGCGTGAATACCAACAGGCCAGGAGCGGATCTCCTGCTGCACGTTCACATTGTAAAAAGTGATCGACCATTTCATCCCTAAGAGTTAGCATATTTGATAACTTTAACCAACAGGAATCCTGATGGCCAGAACCACGGCGGCGTTGGAGTTTGTCTTACGCGCCAATGATGATGAACTGCGCTCTGCGGTCTCACGTATGCAGAGCGACTTCCGTCAGGGCGTGCAGTCCATGGCCACGGATGCTCAGATTCAGGCGCAGCGGATCAATAAGGCTCTGGCTGACATCGATGCTTTTCGTAATCTGAAACGGCAGATCCAGGAGAGCGAAGATCAATGGCAGGCGGCCACCCGTGAGGTGGCCCATCTCGCGGTGCAGATGCGGGAGACCGAAACCCCCACCCGTGCCATGACCCGCGCTTTTGAGCAGGCCAAGCGTAATGCCCGTGCTCTTAAGGATCAAGTGGATGCCCAGCGGGAGTCCCTGCATGGTCTGCGGGGTGATCTGCGTCAGGCTGGGGTGGATACCGTCCGTCTTAGTGAAAGCCAGGAACGACTTCAACGGGACCTGCGCACTGCCACCCGTGAGGTTCAAGCGCAGAGCCGCGTGAACCGCGCCTTTGCCACCATCGGCGTCCGATCCATGCGGGAGGTAGAGGACGAAGTCCAGAGGCTAGAGAATGCCTATCGGGAACTGGCCCGATCTGGGCGTGTATCTGCGGCAGATCTGAATCGAGCTCATCAGCAGATGCAGAGCCGTGTCCGCACCCTGCGCGGTGAGATGCAGGGGTTGAATGGTGCCATGACCGGAATGGTGGGTACCGTGCGCAATCTGGCAGCAGCGTATGCCGGGTTTGAATCCATTCGTGCGGCATCCAACTTTATCAAAGACTCCATCCTTACCTATGCCGCCTTTGACGACACCATGAGGCAGGTGGCGGCTACATCTGGCGCGACATCAGAAGAGCTGACCCAACTGACCGAGTTGGCCAAGGAGATGGGAGCCTCTACCCGATTCAGCGCCACTCAGGCAGCGGGTGGTCTCAAAGCCATGTCCCTGGCGGGGCTCTCGGCATCCCAACAGCTGCAAGCCCTACCAAAAGTTCTGGAGTTGGCTGCAGCCGGTTCGGTGGATCTGGAAACCGCAGCAGGCATCGCCACCGCCTCTATGGCCCAGTTTGGGTTGCAGGCCCGTGATCTGGGCAATGTAAACGACATCCTGGTCACCGCCTTCACCAACTCCGCCACCAACATTCAGGATCTAGGTCTTGCTCTACAGTACGCAGGACCTGTGGCGAAGGCCGCTGGAAACAGCTTTGAAGAGACCGCCACCGTGCTGGCCTTGCTGGCCAAGAACGGCTTCTCTGGGGAAAAGGCGGGTACCGCGCTGCGTAGCGCCTATGCCCGTCTGCTGGCCCCGGTGGATAAAGCCCAAGAGGCCATCAACCGTATGGGCCTTCAGACCCGTGATGCCACTGGCCAACTGCTGCCCATGACGCAAGTGCTGCGCAACCTGAGGGCAAGCGGGGCCGATGCCGCCGACATGATCCAGATCTTTGGGGTGGAAGCTGCGCCTGCGTTAACCGCTGCCGTAGGCATGTCCTCCCAGGCCTTTGAGGCGTTGGTATCCAAGTTTGAACAGGTGGGCGGTGTCGCCGGGCGTGTGGCCACAGAGATGGAAGCGGGCATGGGCGGATCCATCCGTTCCCTGGAGTCCGCCTGGGAGGGGGTGAAGATTGCGGTTGGTGAGGCCATCGACAAGCACAGCAGCCTTAATTTTCAAGAGCTCACCGCCGCCATCAATGAAAACAAGGATGCCATCGTCGAGTTGGCTCTGGCTGGTGTGGATCTGGCTGCCATGTTGGGCCGTGTGGCTCTGATGGTGGGTGAGTTCATCCTGGCGTGGAAAGAGGTCATCGGCGTGCTGGGTGGGGCGTATCTGGCCATCAAAACCCTGCGTGTGGCCATGGCAGCACTCACAGCACTTCAGACCGCTCAGTGGTTTCTAACCGTTACCCGTGCTGCCTCTGGCTTGGTAGCCGTGGTAGGCGCTCAGGGATTGGTTGGCGCATTGGCGCTGGTCCGCACCCGTCTGCTTTCTCTTATCTCAATCAATCTGGCCGGGTTCTTTATCCGGGGTGCTGCCGCTGTTGGAAGCCTGCTCGCCGTGCTCACAGGCCCTGTTGGGCTTATAGCTGGGGCGACGGCGGCTGTGGGCGCACTAGGCTACATGGCTTACTCCTGGTTGAAAACCAAGGATGCCCAGGATGAGGCGGCGGAATCCGGCAAGGCAGCGGTTGAGACCCAAGAGCAGTTGGCTGCCCGCCTGAAGCAGACCGGGCAGCAACTGGGGATCAACATTCCCGACCTGGAGACCTTCAACCGTCTACAGCGGGAAGGCACCATCATTGCCGACAAAAGCACCGGGGGTTGGCGACTGGCCGCAAAGGCCGCTTCCGATGCCATTCAGACTCAACGTCGCGCGGCCCAAGAAGCCGCCAACCAGCTTTCAAATCTTACCCGCCAGCGGACATCTGCCCAGCGCAAACTGGCGGATCTTGAACGACAACTGGCCGAAGAGCAGAAGCGCCAGGCCCGTGAGGTACTCACCGAGAAGATCCGTACTGCTGAACAGTCCGTTCAGGCCACGGAACGCGCCCTGCAACAGAGCCTGACTGCCGAGAAACGACTGGCCGATCAGATCCAGGGCATCGAAGAGAAAAAGCGCAACGCTCGTATCTCCACCGAGGACAAAGTGCGCTCGCTGCTCGAACGCAACATGTCCGACCGGGAGAAAGAGACTTCCCGCGCTGCAGCCGCTTCCCAAAAACTGGCTGAGGCTCAGAGGCTTCTTTCCCAAACTACGCTTTCCGAGCGGGATATCAAATGGGCCGAATCCCTGGCCCTAGGGGCCCAGGATGCTTTTTCCAGTCTGAATAATACCTCCACCGCCATCCGGGGTGTGCAGGATGCCGGGGATGTGCTGGATAAGCTCTATCAGCGCCAGGAGGAGAGTGCACGAAAAGCACTCTCTACTCAGAAGGATCAGACTGCCTCCCTCACCGAGCAGTTGGAAACAGCACGTGGCCAGGTGGATCTGCTCAAACAGGCTATGGAAGCCCTTCCTGACCGGGTCACCAAATCAGTTGAGTTGCAAGCCCAGGTTGAGCAGGCCCGCTCCGCACTCTCTACCATCGAAAAGCAGATGGCGGCGTTAAAAGACAAGACCATCACCGTAACCGTGCAAACGGTAGAGGCCAGACAGGCAGGTGGTATGATCGGTCTGAACCGGGGTGGTCGTCTCCCCGGCTATGGGGGTGGGGATCGCATCCATGCCCTGTTGGAAGCCGGTGAAATTGTCATCCGCAAAGAGCGTTCACGCATCTTCAAGGATCTGCTGTTGACCATCAACTCCGCCCCCATGGATACGGTCCGGCGCATCCTGCCCAACCTTCCCAGGTTTCAAACCGGGGGGATGGTGGGATTGCCGAAGATTCCAGCACTTCCGCAACTCTCTTTTGCTGGAGCCGGTGGAAATCAACAGCCCCCAGTAGAGGGGATCGTTCAGCTTGATCTGACCATGAACGGCAGACCAGCCGCCTCCATCACCAGCCCCCGGCAACAGGTGCGGCAACTGGTAGATGCCCTCAAGGAACTGCAGCGCGGTACCTTCTGATATCCCGATGAAACAACTTGGTGATTTAACACTACCTGAGTCGATTCAGTGGACCGACCGGCGGGCATGGTCTTCTGTGGCCATGGAGACAGCCCGCACCCTGGGCGGCACCCCTGTGCTCTGGTCCCAACCCCTGATCAAAGGCAGACCCATCACCCTGGAGGCCGCAGATGGGGTGACCTGGCTGGATCAAGCCACCGTGATGGCCATTGAGGCCATGGCCGCCCAATCCGGAGCGGTTTTCCCGCTTATCTGGGGAGCAGAGAGCTATCAGGTCATGTTTCGCCATCACGAACCACCGGCTATCCAGTTTCAACCCCTCTGGCCGCACCATGATCTCTACACAGGTACCATCAAGTTAATGGAGATTTGAAATTGCCCATCCAAACATCAGAACTACGCTTCTACAAATCCACCACCGTCAGCGATACCACCAGCAATGGGGGCCGCATCTCCGCTAATGAGATCGCCGATGGGGTGAAGAACAACGTCTGGCCCGACGTGCCACAAGGGGAACGACTGGCCGGATCCACCAAATACCGCAAGGTGTTCTTCAAAGTCGCCAATGATGCGGATATCAAGCTGATTGACCCGCGTATCTATGTGGAGACCGCAACCCCAGGGGATGACCGCATTCTGATCTTTCCTGGTACCCAAACCGATACCCAGGGGATGCTCACCGGATCAGAGCGGCTCTATGGGGCAGGAACGCTGGATGCCAACGCCTCCATCGGGGCCACCAGCATCGATGTCAACACCGAGTCGGCCACCGATGCCATCTTCCAGAACGGGGACTTGATCCGCATCTCCGATCAGGACCATGTGGATGATGCCTCCGGTAACGTCGAGTTTATCCGTCTGGCCAGCAGTGGTGGGGTGACCTGGAATGGGGATAAAGCCACGCTGACCTTTGAGGCCGGACAGAGCTTGCAGAGCGCCTATGCCTCCAGCAATACCCGCGTTGCTTCAGTCATTGAGCCCGAGGATATCGAGGCAACCTGGGGTAGCTGGACCGGATCCACCGTTGCGGGTACATACGACGGATCCGGTCCAACGATAGCGCCCACCAATATTATACCGATTCTCGATTCAATCGGCAGCATTGAACAGACCTGGACCCTGACCTTCAGCGATGCCAACAGCTTTAGCTGCGTGGGGGATATGCTGGGTAGTGTGGGCAGCGGCTCCCTCTCTGGGGGTGATTTTGCCCCCAATAACCCTGATTTCAGCCGTCCCTATTTCACCCTGCCTGTGGCGGGATGGGGCGGGGCTTGGTCCAGTGGGGAAACCATCACCTTCAAAACCCATCCCGCAGCCGTGCCCATCTGGTGGAAACGTATTGTTCCCGCTGGGGCCAATAGTCTCTCAGCGGACAAGGTCGTCGTCGCCATTACAGGTGAGAGTGCTTGATGAGCGAGATTTCAACCAGCCTGACCATCCACTTTTCAGCGCCTGAACTGGATGAGCCCTTTGAACTGGTGGTCAACGATGATGACCAAGGGGGCTCTGCGCCGGTGCAGGTGGCTTTCAGCCGCCTAACCTCAGGCGTCTGTGGCTGGGGGCGCATCTGCTATAGCATGAGTCAGATCACGCCCCTTGAGGTGATAGAGCCCGGCAAAAAGCGCGTAAAGCTCTACTGCTCCAAGCGCGTGGCGGCATCCGCCCGGCTCATCATCAGCGGGGGTGAGGCGCGCCTGATCGGACGTCGTTCTGAAACGGTGGTGGAAACCATCACCTGGTCCAAAGAGCATACCAAGCAGCTGCGCTGGCTCTATGACCACCCGGTGTTGGAGATCATCGAGCAGACCTTCTTTCGCAACAAGCAGGGGGATCTGGTCACACCACCCCGTTATGACCGTCAAAGAGGGGAGTTCCATGCCTCCCAAGAGGTGATCGGGGCCCTGGTGGTGCGCTACACCGTAGGCTTCTCCCTCTACGAAATCACCTATGGCAATGGAGAGGAGAGCGTTTCAGCCGCTCAGTTCGTGGAGATGCAGAATGCCTGGCAATCCGGCAACGTGGAATCAGCAGAGGTCCCCCCTGTACGCATCATAGCCCTGTCCGACTGGCATGCCACCCAAGCCTCCTTCCCGCGCAAGTTTTGGCCCTCGGGAGCCCCCAGCGTCAGCCTGCGCCAAGCTTCCCCCTCAGGTAGTAGCGATGAGGACGCCCCCGCAGAGGAAGAGGAGCCCACCAGCGAGGGGTTCTATCAGGAGGTTCCAGGGACCCGTCAAACGGTGCTGGAGAAGATCTATCACCCGGATGATCCCGAGCAGTTTATTGAGGTGAAAAAGACCCTCTATCTGGAAGCGCGGGATACGGTGACCGGCAAGGCCCTCAAAATCAGGTTTCTCAATCATGCCTCTTCAACCAATTCCCCTTGATCTGGGCTTTCTGGATGAGCTGTCGGCCTTCCGATGGGTCAGCGCCAATATCTGCATCACCATCATTGATGAATCCTCCCTCTATGCAAGAATGCAGACTCAAACATTCAACGAAGATCTGGTCCTGTTGAGACATGCGCTATCAACCTCCAACGCCCAGGTGGGGTGTATGGAGTTAAAGTTCATGCCCTCATCCCTATTGATCCCTGTTGGGGCCGAATTTCCCCCCGAGGTGCATCGGCTGATCCGCGAAAGGCCAACGCTGGAGGATTGGGAGGCGTTGCTACAGAGCATGACACCCACGCCTAAGCGGGTGGTGATCTCCTGTGATGCCTCAGGTTCCACCAATGGATTTGGCGATGTCCGGATCCGGGATGGCCTGTCGGCTTGGATTGCCCAGCTGGAAAACAGGGGGGTGACGGTGATTACCCGTGAATACCGTGGTGAGCGGTGGTTGCTCCAGCTCATCGAAGATATGTCAGTCTTGACCGCATAAAGGAGAATCTCATGGCCCTGCGTTTTAACGATACCCTGCGCAACTCCCTGATGAACAATCTGAGAAGCTACATCGATGGGATCTGCTTTGTTTATCCGGGAACCCGCCCGCCCAATCCTGACTTTCCCACATCAGAGCTACCCCTGGTGCGTTTTACGCTGCAGTATAACAGCGCCGCCAACGGCGCGATCACTCTGAGTAACTCTCCGGTAGCCAGTGAGGTGGAAGCGACGGGCACCGCTACCTGGTTTCGGTTGGAGGATGGCAACTATAAAATCGATGGGAATGTATCCACCGAAGAGGGGGGTGGGGATGCCATCCTGGATAATGTCACACTTACCTCCGGAGAGATGGTAACCCTCAAGCAGATGGATTTCTCCATTCCCAACCCAGCTTGATCCATGCCCCTCTCTGCTGCTATCCAGTGCCCGTGGTCCATCCTTCAAGAAAGCGTACTTGGTGCGCCCTACAGCTTGACCTTGGGCCGATCCCTCTCAACATCCTGGTCCATCCAGGTTTCTTGTGGGGTAGGGGGGTGGGCACCGTTACTGCTGTCCCGGCAGCTTGAAGCCACCTTCGAGTATCTACCCCCATCGTTTGCGCTCAACACCCAACTGCCCATTGCCCTGACAGCGGATCTCAACCGGGCCAGGCGTTTTACGTTTGAGCATGAGCTTAAGCTCGCCTTGAACAGCCGCCTCAGCGCCAGGGTACAGGATGCCCGTGCAAGTTTCACACTCCCCATAGAGAGCACCACACGTCTTCAGGCGGATGCTTATGGCATGCGCTGTTCGGCGGCGTTGGGATTCTCCCTCGCTTCTCGTGCTGAACACGGTAGCCGGGAAATCTCCATCACCGGCGAGATCCCCCTATCTCTCAGCGGCACCATCACGGCAGCGCGACATACAGTCCGGGCCTCTGGCGTCATCACCGTTGAATCCCCTGCTATCCTCTTTACCGCCCAAAGTAGCACTCTGCAAGCCACACCGGCACTGCCCATCCAGTTGCGGGGTCACATCTCCTTTGCCCCCAAATCCAGGCAGGTGATTACACCCTATGCCATACACTTTCCCGTTACGCGCCCTTTGGCCGCAGGGTATCGGTGTGGAGCGTTCATCGAACAACACCTGGAAGCTCCGTGGGGCATTCAGGTCACGGGCTCATGTCGCATGCCCTGGGCGCTGGGTGAATTTGTTTGGCCGCACTCTCTTACCGCTTCGTGGAAGATTCAGGTTGGGCGAGGAGTGGAGGCCCGTTACGGTGCTCCTGTCGACCGCGCGCTTTCTGCCCCCTATCAGGATGCTCTCCTCAAGACCTTACAAGCGGGCTATGCGCTCATGGGACCGGTGCAGCAAAGTTTGACTTGCCAATGGTCTGCTACCCAGCCGGTGCATGCATCTCTCACAACGGGCTATCAGCTTCAAGCGCGGGACTCAGCTCATAGGGCTATGACCGCATGGTGGGATCTACTGGTGGACCAGCCTCCCGTGCTCGCCTCTTCTGGCGTGCGCGCCATTCACTTTGGGTTGCCGCTATGAGCGTGATCTCTGCATCTCTGGCCATCGCTGAGGGTGACTACGCCTGGACCGGTACCATGGAGCTGGCGGACCCTGCCTCCTTCCAACGCATCCGTATCGACGATCCCGTGACCTTGGAGTTGGGTGGGGAAACCTTCCAGATGATGGTGGATAACAAGACCCTGTCACGGGACGGGGTGAGCCGCCCGCGCCTGACCGTCTCCCTCATCAGCCCCACGGCCCGCTTCGCCGCGCCTCGGGCCACGCCCATGGAACGGACGTGGGACGCCGCCATCCATGCCCTGGACGCCGCCGAGGAGGCGGTGGGCGAAGCCATTCAGTGGGATCTGGTGGATTGGATCATCCCCGCCGGACGACTCGCAGTCTACGACGCCGCGCCGTTGGACGTGGTCCGAACCATTGCCGAGGCCGCCGGCGGAGTGCTGGAAACCACGCCCGGAGGCGTGCTCCGGGTCCGTCACCGCTTTCCGGTGGCGGTGCCCCAGTGGGGCCGGATCACCCCGGACCACATCCTCACCGACGCCGCCGACAATCTATCCTGCCGGGAATCCCACCGCGCCCGCCATCGGGTGAACCTGGTGACCGTGCGGGGGTGGCTCCCCAGCGGCGGCCACCTGTCGGCGGAAGTGGACCGGCGCGAGGACGGCCTCAACCGGGGCCGGACCAGCTTTCATTCCGGAGGCACCGCCCATCTGCTGGTGAATCATGGTCCGGAGACCACCATCCAGGGCATCACCGCATCTGCCGGCACGCTCTTGTCCAACGCCGACCAGTCCTTCACCGTCACCGAGGACGTCACCCTCGACGGGACCAACACCGCCACGCTCTCCCAGCCGGCCCAGTCCATCCAATCGGTGATCTGGCTGGGCAACGACCTGGGCGCGCTCAACCTGGCCCCGGACGGCATGACGCTCCTGGCCAGCCGCTCCGGCGTCGCCGTCGCCCGGGTCACCTTCAGCGTACGCACCCGACCCTGGCGGCTCTCGGCCCCCACCCAGGTGGCCGGACTGGACTCCTTCCCGGTGCAGGTGCGCATCACCGGCATGTCCGGCGATTCAGTCGGAGACGGTGAAATCGTCTGCCAGCGCGGCGACGGGGAGTTTCCCGGCGAGGACATCTCCGATCCGCTCCTGGCCACCACTGAGGCCAAGCTCTCCCGTGGCCGGGCCGAGATCGACGCCGGCGAGGACCTCCAGGAGGTTTCCCTTACCTGCGTTCACCGGCCCGGGGTGAGCCCCGGCCAGATCATCGAGATCCACGACGCCCTTATGGGCCGCTCCTGGCGTGGCAAAGTCACCGGCGTCACTCATGAAGCCATCGGTTCCCGCATCACCACTTCCCTGGAGGTTCAGCGTGTCCCAACCCGTTCATGACCTGCAACGCCTCATCGCCAACCAACGGCCCGTCTCCGGGCGGGTGGTGGCCGTCACAAGCGGCATGGTTCGCGTGGCCACCGCGCAGGGGGTGATGGAGGTATCGGGGGACGGGCTGGCTGTGGGGGATCGGGTCGTGGTGCGAAACGGTGTGGCGGTCAAAATCCAAGGAACTGCTGCTCAAACGATGTATTTTGTTTGAAGTCAGGCAGATCAAGTCAATGTTACCACCTCAAGTTTCGCAGTTCGTTGACCGATCAATTGGACTGATATTTGCCAACCAAGTCAAGGGCAAAGCTGCCTCGTGTATGCTATAATTCTGGTGTCGAATCAGTCAGATAGCTCAGGGACGAGGCCAGCTTCATGAATCAGCATAACAGGGAACAGGCTACTGTGCCTACCCCCATGATTGACGAGATCAAAACCCAATCCTTTGGAGTATTCGGCGTAGATAACGCTATCGTCGATTTTCTCCAGGAAATTGGCTTCCAGGCGATATTCAATCGGCGCGGATGGAGCAAACGAACGGGGAAGGATCTTCCGACGCTGATCATGTTACTGATCCTGCATCCTCTGTTGAAGGTGCCATCCATTCACCTTTTTTGCCGCGACCACTTTCTGTCGGTCTTCGCGGTAGGCAAGGATACCTTCTACCGGTTGCTCCAACGCCAATTTCCATGGCGGAATGCGCATTGGGCGCTAATCAAAAAGTTACTACCCCAGTGGCGAACGCTGGATCTCGGCCCCGGCTACCTTGTTGCCGATACCACCGTCAAAGAGAAGCGTGGTGATCGTATTGAAGGTGTTTGCTGGCATCATGACCACAATACCGGCCGCTCAGTTGCAGGTTTTGAAGCAGCCCACTTGGTCTGGGTTAACAAGCAGGGAACCTTGCCACTGGATGCCGCTTTGCGTTTTTCAAAGCGGCCTCTGATCAGCAATCTGCTCCACATCCTCAGTTACCGGTTCGATTGTCGCTCACATCTTGGACGGCGTTACCGTGAGGCGGCCAAGATGTCTAAGCTTGATCAGACTGTCGACATGGTTGCCAGAGCCATTCAAGCTGGGATTCCGGCCCAGTATTTTCTCGCCGATGCTTGGTACTCATCGGTTAAGTTCGTCAAGAAAATCCTGGATCTGGGCGTGGTCCCCCTGATCCGATGGAAGCGCAACAACACCAAGTTCCTATTCCAGGGCGAGAGACTGACCAGTGCCGAACTTTACACCCGGTTTGCCAAGGGCAAGATCAGGAAAGCTAAGGGGTCCAAGCGCTTCAAAGGAACCTTCCTAGATGCAGAGCACCCCGAAATCGGCCTTATACGTCTGTTCTTCGTCCGGCTGATCGATCCGAAAACCGGCTCGAAGGAGTGGGCCGTCTTTCTGACCACAGACCGGTCAATGGGGCTGTCAAATATGATCGAGCACTACGCCAACCGCTGGGGAATCGAAGTTTTCTACAAGGAATCCAAACAGCACCTTGGTTTCCTTAATGAATCCGTCCGATCCTTCGAAGCAGTCATCGCCTGCCTACACCTAGCTGCCATGCGCCATGCTGTTCTCTCCAGCATGGTGGCGATCAAAGGCAGCCAGCGGGATCAACTCGCCCACAATCTGGCCGCTTTGACCTATGCCCGAAAGCTCTGGCATACCTTCCGCGCCATCTTCAATGATGCCCTTGGCCGAACATCCATTCTTGAAAATCACCAAAAAAACGAGGTAATTGAACTCTTTGAACAGGAGGTCGAGGCTTGGCTCAGCAAGGCATTGATGCTCGATCCCCTTGGTTCACAACGTCAAATTCTGGCCGAAACGAACTGCGAAACTTGAGTTACCACCAGCTGAAGCTGGTGGCTTGAGAGGCGCACTGGAAGTGCGAGTTCCGGCTAAAGCCGGCTTCAAGCCGGGCGCCTGGAAGTCGCCTCATTCCGACTCGAAGTCGGCCACCTTGAAATTGTCGTCCGCCTCCGTGTGGCCGTCGATGTACTCCTTGATCATATCGTCGGTCACGTTTCCCGTCGTGCATGCGAAATACCCACGCGCCCACATCCGCTGTCCCCAGTACTGCTTGCGCAAAACCTGAAACTCCCGCTGCATCTTGTACGAGGTCTTCCCTTTCACCCGCTGCACCAGTTTGCTCACAGGAATCTGCGGTGGGTGCGATACGAGAATGTGCACATGGTCGGGCGACACGACCCCAGACAGCACCTCGACGCCCATGGCCGATCACATGAAAGCTTCGCTGGTGACCGACGCCTTGAGGATGGCCTGCTTCAAGCGAAAGCCCGCGGCAGGCCTGCTGGTTCATAGCGACCGAGGCAGCCAATACGCCTCCAATCTGTTCAGAAAGCTGTTGCGGGAGAAGGGCTTCACTCAAAGCATGAGCCGATCTGGGGATTGCTGGGACAATGCGCCTGCCGAGAGCTTCTTCGGCACGCTCAAAACCGAATTGATCGCAGATCGCGTTTACGATTCGCGCCAAGAGGCCGTGCAAGCGATTTTTGAGTACATCGAGGTTTTCTACAACCGACAGAGGAAGCATTCATCAATCGGCTACATGACACCTGCTCAGTTTGACAAGCAGTGCAAGATTCCCGCTTAAAAACCGTCCACAATAGGGTTGCCCCATCAGCCTCTCACTGCGTACGTAAGGGCAAACGCTGCCGCTATTTCAGTGTGGTGGACTTGGTCAACCGGCTTGAAAGAGAACAGGCCGACGGTTTGGCGGGCCGCTTGGCCAATCAGCTGGTGAAGATGGATCTATTGGTGCTCGATGAGTTGGGCTATCTGCCCTTCTCCAAGAACGGCGGCGCACTGCTCTTTCACCTTATCAGCCGTCTTTACGAGCAGACTTCGCTGATCGTAACCACCAACCTGACATTTGGCGAGTGGTCCAAGGTCTTCGGCGACGCCAAGATGACCACGGCGTTGCTGGATCGCCTGACGCATCACTGCGATATCATTGAGACTGGAAACGAGAGCTGGCGAATGAAACAACGCGGATGATTTTCCGCGCCTATCGGGGGGTCAAAATTGAACGCCGATAGGGGGTCAATTTTCAATGCCGATTGACACTCCGTCCTCCAACACGATCAATCCTCAAATTCGGCTGATCCAAACCGAAGAACGTTGCAGTTTTCCTTCACCGCCCGCTGGACGGCATCATCGAATCCATCCCTGCCTTTGGCCTGGATCTCCACCGAGATTTCCACCTCCACACCCAGGCGGGAGGTGAACTGCTGGACCACCTCGTCAACGATGGTGGCAAAATCCATTTTGGCCTTCACCGGATCCAGTTTGACGGTACCATAGAACTGTTTCTTGGGGGTTGATGGCGATGGTGTGGGAGTTCCGGATGATCCGCCATTCTGGTCAGGACGACCTTGACCTCCCTTGGGATGAGTTGCTGCCCCCCCGGTGGACGTGCCATCAACTGGCTGCGGGGGCTCTGCTTGCCGTTTGGCTTCCTGCTCCTTGCGGACCAGTTCCTGGAATGCCGCAGCTGCTCCACGTTCGATCAAAAGCGCCGCTTCGTCCAAGGAGGTCAGGCCGGACTTGCCAAAGACGAATCCAAGATAGCGCTCACCATCCTTCCCCATGGCAAAGCCGAAGAAATCCTCCGACTCCACGCCCTGGGCCATGGCGTTCTTGAACACGTCGCTGTTGATCAGGCGCGGCAGGTAGAGGTAATGGCAGGTGTCCTGCCAGACCTTCAGGGCGGGGACTTCAGCAACGCCCTCCTTGAAGTACCATTGCCGCAAGGTATTGCTCAGGTGGATGGAAGACCACTCGGTGATGAGCCATTCCTCCTCGATGGCCTTCTCCTCGATGGCTTTGACCAAACTGGAAGCCGCAGGCGATATGGAAACCACCTCCCACTCCAGTTTGGGCTTGCCACGAACGAACTCTTCATGGGGGTTGATGATCCAGCGGTAGGCTTCCCGGAGCAGACGCTGGAGGGATTGCTCGGCTTCATCGCGCTGCTGCTTGGCCTGTCGTACCTGCAGGGTATCAAGCACCAACCGGTCGTTATCGATGTCCGTGACGATGGAATTCCAAGCCAACCAGCCTTTCGCCTGGTCCCAGGCCCGGGAGACGACGTCATGGTCGGCCGCCAAAAACAGCAGGCGGTTCTGTTTCTGCCTTGGTTGCTCCCCACGGTTACGGAGGATCTCTTCCGCCGCCATGAACGCCATGTTGGACTCGCCTTTATGGTAGGACGCGCCCATGGGGGGGAGGATGACCAGCCTGGGAGCCGATCCGTAATCGTCAGGGATATCCGCGCTCGGCGTAAAGACGTGGACACCCGCAAAGATACCCCCTCTGCCAATGACTTTCTCAAGCCGGGATCGGAGCACAGGGACCACATCATCCCTATCCGTGAACCGCTGTTTGCGGGATTCCATCTCGCGCCGCAAGTTGGGTGTCAGGCCAAACCAGAAGCGGGCGTTTTCGGTGTTGAGGTAGTTGAGCCGATCCAACAGTCTCTTGAGAACATCCTTGTAATGCCCCAAAGGCTGGTCAGGGCGACCGACACCCAACAGGATCCGCTCCTGTTCCACCCCCTTGGACATACGTCCAGCCCCACCCGGGGCAGTGGCCAGAAAGACGGTACGAGCCACACGCCGGGCCGCCTGGATCCGACCAAAACGGGCCTCTTCGCTTTCGATGTAGGCGGGCTTGGACTTCTCGCCGTCGATGTCCTGATCAATCACCGGATCCCACCCCTGAGGCAGGTAATCCAGGCATTTGTTGCGCACCATGGGGTCGAAGAGCGGCAAGGCTCCCGGCATCACCAACGGGTCGCTGTTGCCATCCTTCCAAAGGCGGTGAACTACCTGGGCGAGTAGTTGCAGAACGCCCCGGGTTCTCTGGAATCCCTGGAGTGTGGACCAATCTTCGTAAAGGCGGTCGAAAATCTCCGGGTGGATGGGATAGGCCTGCCGCATGCGCTCCAGGTACTGGGATTCCTGGGTCTCATTGGGGAGGTCTTCCTTGTTGGCCACGTAGAACTCGCCAAAGGCGCGGCAGGTGCTTTCCATGCCGGACTGGTTCTCGATGTGGTCAAACAGGCGGCGGCGGACGATGCTGAACGCCTCATCCTTGGAAACCGGCTTCCAGATCTTGTGCAAACGGCGGAAGTAGCTCTCCAGCTGCGCCAGAACGACCTGGCCCCGACCTTCTCCGGCATTGGTGGAGTCAGGAAGGGAGGCGAGCATCACCGCCTTGGGCACCGACTTGATGCCTTCGGTCAGGGCCTGGATGAAGGTCATGTTGGTTTCGAATGAACCGGCGGGATAGGTCTTCCCTTCCTGGAACTGCCGGTAGAAGGCCACCAGCTCGTCCATAAGGATGACGCAAGGAGCCGCCCGGGATAGCAGTTCGACCACGGTGTCCTTGTCTGGCGAGGTGCCGGACTCATCGGCGCTGCGCACCAGGGCATAGGCTGACTCTCCGCCCAACTGCAGGGCCAGTTCCCCCCAGATGGTTCGGCAGGAGATGCCGCCATGGGTCTTCGGTTCGGACACGCTCAGGTTGATGCCATCGATCACGGCCACTCGGGCAGGTTGTAGAGCTGTGACGCCGATCTTGTCCAGCAAGGGGGGGATGCCATGCAGGTCGCTGGCGGAACTCTTCCCCTGGGCTAGGTGATAGACCGCCAGCATGGTGTGGGTCTTGCCACCACCGAAGGCCGTTTGCAGTTGGATGACGGGGTCGCCTCCCTGGCCGGCCAAGCGGCGTACCACGCTGTCCAGCAGCAGCGCCATACCCTCGGTGATGAAGGTTCGGGAGAAGAACTGCGCCGGGTCCTGGTACTCTTTTGATGCCTTGCCCTGGTGGACCTGGGAGATATCCGCTGCGAACTCAGACTCCTGGAAGGTGCCTTTGAGGACATCCTGATGGGGAACGGCAATTTCACGCCAAGGGGTAATCGTCATGTTCCTCTCCTCAATCTCCCAGGTCCAGGGTGCATTGGGTTCCGAGATGGCCAACCTCGTGGGAAGCGGCGGCGATGCCGTGCCAAGAGGTGATCAACTCATTGTAGGCCCGGGCGTCATCAGCCCATTTCTTCCGCTCGCACAGGGTGTAGAGGTGGTAGGCCAGTTGGCGGATGGCCTCGGCGCGTTCGGGCATGCGGGCTAGAAGACCGCCGGAGACGGATTCACCATCCTTGTTCAAGGCGCGGATCAAATGATGGAGCGCCTCCCATACCGGGGTGCGGTTGTCCTTCTTGGGATCCCAATCGTCCGGGTACTCATCCCATTTGAACAGGCGCACTTTCCCGCCACCAGATTGGACAACACCGGCTTCCTGAACCCCATCGACACTGGTGCCTTTTGCACGGGAGAGTGTGTCCGCCTCGCCGAAGGGGCCAGCCTTCCAGCCATACTGGTCAAACCAGGTAGAGCAGAACAGAGTGTCGTTGTCGAAGCTGCCTGAGTCTGGTGTCAGGAAGTCAGTTATCTCTCGGTTGATAAGGATCAGGGCGTCATGCACGGACATGGGATTGCCGTCCTGGTTGAGTACAGCCGCGTATTTGGAGTACACAGCCATACCAGGGCCGATGGATGCCTGAGCCAGATCGACCGGAGCCACAGGAGAAGCCCCTTCCTTGCCTCCGATCATGGTTTCTAAGGCTTCCGGCAAGATTTCGCGCAACTCCCGTTGAAACTGACGGCGGGAGATAGATTCGGCACTATTATCTCTTTTGCGGCAAACTAAAATAATAGAGGAAGCTAAAGCGTTTGCTCCAATCCCAATTGAACGTGCACCTCGTTCTGTCCGCATCGGCCAAGTGCCAGTAATACCGAACCCAGCCTGAATCACTGCTTCCAAAAATGTTTCCCAACCAGTAGAAGTTGTACCTGTTTCCTTTGTTTCTGACTGTTTGAAAGCGTAGTAGATTGTGACTGGAAAACTTGGATGAGCCTGATTTGCGAAATTATTGATTGCGCAAATCATACCATTCATGAAAAAAGCTTCTGCTTCCTCTTTAGATCCATGACGGTAAGGCGTTGCCACTAACTCCTCTGCTTTTGGGACTGCCAATGTAGAGTATAAAGATGGAAATATTGATTTAAGTGCCCTGCGGGACCACACATAGAAAAAATCAGATAAATCTGCATAGCCAATATTGTCATAGTATGGCGGGTCTGTTGACACGACCCTATCGCTTAGATTAACCGTTCGGGCGTCAAATTGAATAGCATTCCCATCTACACTTCCACATAATGATGTCTTGATAACTTTTGAAACCGCAGGGACAATTTTCTCAAGCGACCCGCTTGAATTTGCGAAGGGGTTAGCCTCCCCAAAATCCCACGTCATTGGTATTGCTTGCCTTCGGAACGTACTTACAATAAGCTCATTTTTAGGAGATGAACTCCAAGTGCAAATTGTTGATAAACTTTCAGAAACTTTATCGACAATAAATCCCAAATATACTGCCACAGCATCTCCATAAGCCCCGGCTCCGAAACCTCCTTCATCTATTCCCATACCATCATCGGCCATTCCTGTAATTTTTGCATCATTGACGGCCTTCACGCGTGCCTCTTGCACTAGATTGGAAAACGTCGTCAGAGCAACTAACTGACGGGGGGTAAAGAGATCGCTATACACATCCAAACCATAATTAGAAACGTTGACTCGGCATTTACCATGTAGCTTGACATCTGGACTCCACTCAGGCTTTGCACTATTCGCAATTATCTCGAGTTCAGGTGTAGCGGACAGATAGATCCGACCACGGACACCTTCAGCAACAATAGCCATTAGCCTGGTGCCAATCCTTCCTGCAGAACCTTCATCACGGATATAATTGTAATCAATTGGCGCGTCAGAAAAAATGCAACGGAAACCTCCTCGTTTACCAGCCGAAGTCCCCCTAGCAGAATCTTTCGACGGAGTCCCTTTTTTTACTGAAAAATAATAGCTATTAGCATCTACAACAGGTTCAATATAGGCTTCCTTGCCTTTCTTGGTTGAGAGCAAAAAGCTTGAAACCAGCGGTACTGCAATATGAGAAAAGGCAGGGTTCGGACTTCTTACCGTCCGCGC
The DNA here is from genome assembly GCF_000014865.1 of Magnetococcus marinus MC-1. NCBI lineage: Bacteria > Pseudomonadati > Pseudomonadota > Magnetococcia > Magnetococcales > Magnetococcaceae > Magnetococcus > Magnetococcus marinus. The sequence continues at coordinate 3,442,514 of NC_008576.1, read as the reverse complement.
CCACAACCAGGCAATGACGGTGAGTTTCTGTCCAACTATCCCCTTCAGGTCTGGCCGTTCCTTGGCCATCTCGGCGGTGATCTCCACCTGCGGGTAGAGGTGACCAATGCGTTTGAAGGCCTCCTCCCGCATCCAGTGGCCATAACGACGCACATCCTCGGCCAGTCCAGTGGCTCCAGGCCAGTCGCTCTCCATGCGGCCCTGCTTCTCGCCTTCTGGAATCGGCCCCACTGGTTTGCGCCCGGCAAATTTGGGCGGAATCTCGATCATCGCCTTATTGATGAGCACAGCCACCGGGTTGAGGTCGGAGGCGTGAGACTCCATTCCCAACCTCTGCGCCTCCAGGGGTATGGCCCCACCACCGGCAAATGGATCGTGGAAAGCGGGAAGCTTGTCCGGATCGAATCCTGACTTGCCCTTGTTCAGCTCACAGGTCTCCCGCCATGATTTCCGAATAGCGGCCCGCGCCTTATTCAGCACCTCCTCATTGTTGGTGTTTTCCCACAGCACCAGTTCACGAATGATCTTGAACAGCTCCTCCCGTTCGGCATCCGCCTGGGCCTTGGTCTTGCCGGCGTAATAGCCTCGTTCTCCACCCGGATCGTTGACCATCTGCGCGAACAGAACCGCCCTTGCCGCCGCCAACGGCCGCCGCGCCCACCACAGATGCAATGTGGAAGGATGCCCATGCCGGATGGACTTCTCCCGCGCTGCTGCCGCGTTGATGTCGTCCAATGGCAGGGCAACTTCGATCAGTTTCTTGGGGGCTTTGATGTTCTGGCTCATGGCCTTCGTCCTTATACCGTCTGGCTCGCCGGGGTGGCCCGGGAGAGCAAATCCGTCAATTGATAGTTGATGCTCGCCACCCCAAACTCTGGCTCCTGATGGAACGGGTTGCGAACGTAATAGGGGCCTTCATGGGTGTCGCCATCCACGATCACAATGGCCAGCCAGAACTTCTCCTGCTGGTTCATGCCCATGATGATCTCATTGCGGGTTACCGTGATGGTGCTTTGGCCTTTGGCACGACCTTTAACCTCGATGTGCCGGTCCTGAACCATCTTCCCATCCACCGTTGGCGGGCGAGCGGTAATATCCCAGCCGCAGTTCTCAGCGGATACATCAATAATCTGATGGCCCATGGACCGCTCGGCTGCCGTCACCGCATCCATGGCGATCTTTTCCACCCGGCTGCGGGCAATGGCGTCCGCGGTGAAACCGGGTTCCCCGCGACGCTGAGCCAACAGGCCCTGGGGGATCACCAGCATGCCACCCACCACCACCGGCGTGCTGGAAACCACGTGGCGCATGGTGGCTAGCTCTTTCTTTCGCTGTTCCAGGCGAGCGGTCAGCTCGTCCACCCGCTTTTTGGCATGATCCGGCTGCATGCGGGGTTGCTTTCCGGCGGCCACGTCATCGCTCAGCTTGATGTAGCGGTCCGACCAGTGGTTGATCTCCTTGACCAACCGCTCATTGACGGCGGCCAAAATCCGATCCGCCTGCCGCTCCCGCCGGGAACGAACCTCTTCGTAGTGATCCGGGACCAGCTTGCGTGAAGCGTGGTCCAGCGCCAAGGCTTCCAGATTGGCGTTGATCCATGGGGCGGTCAGAACATCGAGAATCAACTCCTGTTCGGAGGAATCGAGCGGTTGGAAATCCAGGTGGGGAGCCCATCCCGCGTTGACGGCGCGGCCATCCTCGTACACCCCAACAAACTGAAGCCTACGTGAAACCACCCGAGGCTGATCTCCCGCGCTCTCCCGCACGTTGTGGTCCACCAGGAACAGCACCCGGGGTTCCGTTCCCTCGTCGTTGGGATCGATGAGCATCGTTCCCTGCTTCAACTTGGGGCGGTGCGCCTCCAGAACCAAGTCCGTTACCGAGGACATCAGGGGATGGGCTGGATGAACCAGATCCGCCATGGGCTTGCCGGGATGGCGCACCTGCTGTTTCTCGAAGCAGATGCGTTCATACTTCCGCAGCACAGGTGTACGGGTCTCCCCGATGACGCGATCCCGCTCCCGGATAGTCGCCGGGACGTGGCGGATCTCGAATCGACCGCTCTCACGTGGTCGCATCTCTCCGCCCAGGATCTGGAAGGCTTCGGTGAAGAAGGTGCGGATAAAGAATGGCTGGAGCTTGCGGGCTTCGGCCTTCTCCATTTCTTCCTTCACCGCATAGAGCTGCTCCAGGGACATGTGTTCCTCGCACAGGGCATTGCGCGCCATGATCCCCTTCAGGTGATCGGTATCCAGCGCGCCATCGATGACCTGGCTGAGCCGGGCTTTCACATCGGGCCTTTCCCCGTAGCGGATGGCCTCGATGAGCAGCTCTTTCAGGGAGGTGTTCTCGAAGGCTTCACCAAGGATGTCAAACACCCGGCCACCCAAGGCGGCGCGCTCTATCTCCAGCTTTTCGAGCAGTTTTGTAAAGACCTCACCTTCACGGGTTCCATGAGCGACGATATTCCAGAGATGGCAGACCTCCGTCTGGCCGATGCGGTGAATCCGCCCGAATCTCTGCTCCAGGCGGTTCGGGTTCCAGGGTAGATCGTAATTGACCATCAGGTTGGCGTTCTGGAGGTTCACACCTTCGCCGGCGGCGTCGGTGGCCAACAGGATCAGGACATCCGGATTGTTACGGAACTCCTCCTGAATCTTACGGCGATCATCCCGGTTGACGCCGCCGTGGATCACCACCACGGCGCCCGGGGCTCCCAGCAGGCTGCCGATCCGCTCCCGCAGGTAGTTGAGGGTATCCTTGTGTTCGGTGAAGATGATCATCTTGCGGCGGTGGCCGGAAGCGGAAAACATCTCCGGCTTTTCCTGCAACAGCGAGGAGAGTTCCTCCCACTTACGATCCTTGCCGGAATGGACCACCAGCTTGGCCTGCATCTCCAGAAGCCTGAGCGTTTCGATTTCTGCTTCCAATTCCTGGATGGTCTGGGCGGCGGTGGCCTGATCCACAACCTTTTCCGCCCAATCCTCGTATTCACCACCGCTCAGCTCTTCCTGGGCTTCGTCCAGATCCTCCGGAATGTCCACATGGTACTCGGCCAGGGTCTCCGCCACCTTATGCCCGCGCGCCACCAGCCGCTCATCATCCAGGCGGCTTTCGAGCCGTTTGCGGCGGCGTTTGATGGACTGGTAGATGGCTTCGGGGCTGGAGGCTAGGCGGCGTTGCAATTGGGTCAGGGCGAAGCCGACGGTGCCCTTACGCTTGCCATCTAGATTGTCCGCCCGGTTCATCTCGTTGCGGACATAATCCGTGACATCGGCGTAGAGCCTGGCTTCCAGGTCTGAAAGCTCGTACATGACCGTGTAAGCGCGCCGCTCCGGGAAAAGTGGCGTGCCGTCAAACTTGAGCAACTCCTCTTTCACCATGCGGCGCATCAGGTCGGATACGTCCACCCGGTGCGCGCCTTCCCGGAATTTGCCGTAGAAGCGATCCCCATCCAACAGGGAGAGGAAGAGTTGAAAATCGGTCTCCTTGCCGTTGTGCGGGGTGGCCGTCATCAGCAGGAAGTGCCGGGAAACGGAGCCAAGCAGCTTGCCCAGTTTGAAGCGCTTGGTCTCCTTGACCTTCTGACCATAATAGCTGGCCGACATCTTGTGCGCCTCGTCGACGATGATCAGGTCCCATTCGGAGTGGGCCAGCTTTTCCTGGAACTCGTCATTGCGGGAGAGCTGATCCAGCCGGGCGATAAGCCGGTCGTGTTCATCAAAGGCATTGCCGGAGAGCGAGACCTGATCCAGTTCCCGGCTGAAGACGGTGAATTCCACGCCGAACTTCTCATACATCTCGTCCTGCCACTGCTCCACCAGACTGCCCGGGGCAACGATCAGGATCCGCTTGGCGTCAGACCTCATGAGCAGTTCCCGGATCAGCAGGCCCGCCATGATGGTCTTGCCGGCCCCTGGATCATCCGCCAGCACGTACCGAAGCGGCTGCCGGGGCAGCATTGACTCGTAGACAGCGGAAATCTGGTGTGGCAGGGGCTCCACGTTGGAGGTGTGAACCGCCATCATGGGATCGAACAGGTGGGCCAATTGGATCCGGAACGCTTCCACCCCAAGCTTGAAGTCGGGACCCGGCGCATCGAAACCCCAAGGCCGTCCTTCCTGCGCCAGTTCCAACCGCCCTTCATCAGAGCGGAACAGCATCTGTTCCCCGAGTCGGCCCTGGCTGTTTTTGTAGTAGACCGTAAGGGCATCGTGACCAACGGGTTCAATGCTGACCACCCGGACGATCTCGTTGCTTTCGATGCCACGGATCTGGCAGTTCTTTTTGATGTCTTCAAGTTTCAGCATGTGGCCCGTTCCGTTTCCGCCATTGGCCGTTCAGAGTATTGCCGCGCCCAGCACAGCGTGTTCACCAACCGCATCTGTTCCACCGTTTTGCAGGGAATCTCCAGCAGGTTCGGGTTGGCCACGATCAAGGCCAGCGTCCGCGCCCGGGAGATGGCCACGTTGAGCCGGTTCTTGCTGTAGAGGAACTCGATGTCCCGGGGCAGGTCCTCCGCGCCGGAGGTCACCATGGAGATGATGACCACCTCTGCCTCCTGGCCCTGGAACTCGTCCACGGTCCCCACCTGCGCGCCCTCGGGGAGCACCTCCCGGAGATGGTTCACCTGAACGTTGTAGGGGGTGACCACCAGGATGTTGTCGAGTCCGAGGGGACGTTCCTGCCCATCGCGGTCCCTGTATCGCTGGGCGGTCAGGCTGGCGATCAAATCCCGGACGATTTCGCCTTCCATCTCACTTTTCTGGGAGCACCCCACATGCCGGGCCTCGATGAACCGGATGCCGTTGGGCTGGAGCGCCGGGTGTGCGGATTCGGAGAGAATGAGCGCCTGGTTCCGGGTGCCCGGCTCGGGGTGCAGCCGTCCGTCGTAGACCGCATCGGAGATGAACCGGCAGACGTTCTCGTGCATCCGCCACGTCGTGCCCAGGAAGATCCCCCGGTCCGCCGGAATGGTGGACTCGCCTTCCAACAGGTAGTCCAGAATGGACATGCCGGAAAGCCCGGGGTGGACGCCCTGGATGGGCTGTCCCAGTTGCATCTGGTCACCCACCAGGACGATGTTTTTGGCGCTGAGTCCCATGGCCACCAGATTGGCCAGGGAGACCTGCCCGGCTTCGTCGATGAAGAGGTAATCCAGGGCCTCGTCGATCTCATCCCGGGCAAACAGCCAGGCGGTCCCGGCGATCAGGTCCGAGTCCAGGTTGATGTTCTTGCTGTCGTAAACATTCTCGACCATCTCCCCCTGGAACAGGGAGTCGGCATTCTGGGCCGTCGATTTCTTCTGGCCCCGGAAAGTCAGCCCTTCCTGGATGGCCGCCTTCTCGATTCCCGAGAGCAGGTTGTTGATCGCCTTGTGGGAGTTGGAGGAGATGCCGATCTTTTTCCCACTCCTCAGCAGCTCCACGATCACATGGGAGGATGTGTAGGTCTTCCCGGCTCCGGGCGGCCCCTGGATGAACAGGTAGCTCTCCTGCAGGCCGGAGACCGCCCGGATCGTGGCGGTCAGCAGGTTGTCGTCTTCCGGGACGATGGGGCTGCCTGCCACATGATTGGCAATGGAGGGCATCTCCCGCCGAAGGAAAGCCGTCAGTGCCTGGAACCGTCCATTCTCTGCGATGATGGCGTCGGCAAACCGGTACACCGCATTGCGCAGCACCTTGTTGTCGATGGGACCGGTGGGGGTGATGGAGAGCGCCTCCGGCAGCGGTCCTCCTTTCGCACCCTTCTTGATCCGCACCCGTTGGGACCGCATATCCAGCTCCACGATCTCCCCGGCGCGCTCCAGGGTATCGGCGCGAAGGCAGGAATCCCCGGCCCGCAGCTTGGTTTCCTGGGGCGGGAACCGGTAGGTGAAGACCGTGGATCGCTTGTCCTTGTAGGGGGGCTGTTTTCGATCCGCCCTCAGACTTCCCAGGCACTCGGCGTCATCCACCAGATCCTCGTCGGCCCGGTCCTGGCGGTCGAACATGGCCCACCACTGGGGCTTGGCCTCCCGGCGGTGAAACTCCAGCAGTTGCGCCACCAGTTCCCGGAATTCATGGTCGGGACGCTTCTCGCCGCCGGTCAGGCTCTGCTCGTAGCGCTGGCGCGTCTCCTCCGCTTCCAGTTGGGCCGCCAGCTTCTCCTCGGGTGGGACCTCTGCCGTCAGGTCGAACCATGGCAGGTCGTCCGGCCGCAATCCGGCCAGCAAGTCCCGAAGCAGCAGGGTGGAGCGGCAATCGTCCTCGTTGTAGTCGCTGATCTGCTGCAGGAGGCCGGCGGCTCGGGTTTTCCGCCAGGTCTCGTACACCACGATGCTGTCGCCAGCGGTGGCCACCTCAGCGCTGCGCTTCTCCATGTAGAACGTTTCCAGGTTCTTGATGGAGTAGCTGGGCTCGGAAACCCGGATTGCCTCCCGCACCACCTTGTACAGGTCCACCAGCTTCCGGCCACGCAGCAGGTCATCCACCTCACCCTCGCGGGCGCCGTACCGGGAGGCCAACCGCTTGAGGGCGGTCTCCTCGTAGTGGTTGTAATGGTAGACGTGCGCGCTGGGATGTTCCCGAAGATGCGCCACGAGAAAATCCATCACCGCCTGGAAGGTCCGCTTCTCTTCCTCATGGTCATGGGCCCAGAAGGGCTTGAAGACGGGCCTGCCCTCGCTGACGAAGTAGAAGCCGAACAGATACTCCAGCCCATCCGGGTAGAGGGGGTCCCCCTCCATGTCGAAGAACAGGTCTCCCTCGGCAGGCCTCGGCATGCGGGCGAATCCCCGGCCCGGGACGGATGGAAGGGTTTCCACCCGGTTCTCCCCGGTCTCCCGCTTGGCAACCTGAAGCCGGGCCTGGGCGCGCAGCTTCTCCAGCGTTTCCTGGGCCAAGCTGGGTACGGTGGCATCATCGTCCATGTGGGCCAGGGCCTGAACCGTGGCGATTCCGGCGGACTCCAGCTTCAGGATCTGGCTGCGCCGGATATTGGCCACCTGGCTCAAGTGGTCTTCACGCTCCCACTGCTCTCCGCAGAGGTCGCGCCACTTGCACAGCTCACAGAACCCGCAGGGCTCGGACCTGGATCTTTCCGGGGGTTCGGAGACGTACTCCTCGAACCGCCGCCGAATGATGCCGTGGTAGTAGGCGAAGTCGTCAAAGCGCAGATGGACCTGGGAGAGATCTCCCAGCACCAGCGACATACCCTGAGGCCGCGTTCCTTGCATCTTTGCGATGAAATCAGAATAGAGGCAGAGCTGGATGACAAACTTTGGCTTTGGGTGTTTAGTCAGCTTGGTATCTACTGCCTCATAGCTGAAAGGGCCCAGCCCTGAGGGACGATCTGTTTTTTGCAGAAAATCAGCATAGCCATGCCATTGGCCATCCAAAAATCCAGCTTGATAAATAATGTCTGGCCCATCCGCCATCACATCGGCAGTCATCTGAACCCGATCAGTCAAGCCCCCTTCACTGGGGATCTCAACGACGCTGAGCCCTGACCGCTTCAGCGACTCCAGATACTCAGCCTCATGCTCGTGGCCACGTTCTTGGATGAGCCTATCCTGCGCACTCACCTCAGCACGGGGCAGCCGCTCGTCCAGATCCATCAGATCCAAGAACGTGCTGTGCCGACATCCCAGAAACCCGTTTAGGTCCGAGGCGGCAAACAGAATATGGCCGGAGTGCCGTCTCACGAATGCCCCTCCTCGGAGAGGCTATAGGCTTTTTCCACCTCTTCTTGGTTGAGCAGGACAATCTGCTGATGCCGAGGCTGGCGAACGTTGGGGTCGATATCCAGCCCCATACGCTTGAGGAAGTAGAAGAGGAACCCACGCCGCACCGGAATTACCAACTCACCATTCTCCATACCATAGTCCAGCTCGATAGCGATGCGCTGAGTCTCAGTCAGTTTTGGGTGCGGCCCAATCCGCACATCAATGAACTCTTGCCACTCCACATCCTCGGTCGGATCCAGATCATGTTCCTTAGTCAGGCGAATGCTGACAATCCGTGCCAGCACAAAATCCTTGAACGCCTCACCACGATGACACCATGCTCGCACATGCCACCTGTAGCCATCGAAGGCCAAGGCGTGGGGTGTGATCCAACGCCACTCTGGCTCCGGCGCATTCATGGACTGATAACGCACCTGAACGGCCAACTTCTCCCGGATCGCTCCAACCACCTTTCGCAACCGCATGGGATCAATACCACGACGTGGTTGCGGCAGCACGTCATAGGAGGGGATGCTGTACAGCCAACACTCCTCCTCGGTCATAATTCCCGAGGAGAGCGAGAGCATGTTGGCCAGGTAGCGATCGGAATCCGGGTTCAGGAATTTGGGCTTGAAATCCTTGTCGGGGTAGTAGCACTTCGCTCGGATGTCGTAGTGGATATTTTCCGGTGCGACTTCCTGGTACTTGCCCAGGTCAGCCGATGCCTGCGGCACCGAGACGCCGAACTTCTCAATCAGATCTCTCCGATTGATCCGCCCCTCCCAGAAGAGCCGGAATTCAATGAACTCCATTCTGCGCTCTACACCCCAGCGCAACTCTTTCCCGGATTTCGCTTTTTTCTCTTCTGACATCTCTGTCACCAATAAACCGTAAAGAAACTGTATTGACCAAACGATCAGAAATGGTATAGTTTATAATCTATCACATCGAAGTTAGACCGTCAATGGTACTCAATCGATTATAGTGACTAAGAGGGGCGAAGTCATGCTTGAAAAGCGTTTAGGTGCGTAGATCCAAACATTCACTGGCAAGCAGTTCTGGCCCATGGACGCCCGCTCGGAAGAGGTAGATATTGGCTTTCTTATTGGTGCGATGGTGGTGTGGTTTCTTAACGCCACCCTCATTCACCCCATAGCGACATTTATATTCGGCGTGCAGACGAGCACGTATCCATTGGCTTTTATCCTTTTTTGATAGCAGGCTCCCTTGGGAGCTGCACTCAGTGACAGGTGTCAGACCATGAATGCTAGAGAAGAGATCGTTCCAGCTTATGGCAACCACATCCTTTTGGGAGCTGAATTTTCAGGAGGCTTTCTTGAAGGGGGGAAATTGGAATTCCTCCCAGGTCTCAACTGCGTCATTGGAGGACGCGGGACCGGCAAGACCACCATTTTGGAGTTTATTCGTTACACCCTGGGCTTGATGCCTGAGCTGCAGCGCAACAGTCGCTCTCGCGCTCACTCCGTTGTACAGAACAATCTGGCCAATGGCAGAGTAAAGCTTGGAATTCAAACAGCCCATGGTATGCGTTACACCGCTGACCGCCCATGGAATGATGAGTGCCAGGTTCTCAATGAGAGAGGAGAGATCACCACCATCTCTCTGGATCGTGACCGCATCTTCAAAGCCGATATCTACAGCCAGAATGAGATTGAGCAGATCGCTACAGATACTGGCTTTCAACTGAAGCTGATCGATCAGTTTGAAGAGGAGAGTATTCGGCGCATCAACGGCGATATCAGCAAGCTGATGCGTGATATCAACCATAGCGCAGGTGAACTGCTCCAGATCAACCGCCAGATGCAGGATCTGGCTGAAACCGCATCAGAGCTCGCTGCCATTGAAGAAAAGCTGAAGGGCTTTGAACAGCTCTCAGATGGGCCTGACGCTGAGGCCATCAATGCCGCCCATGCCCATAAGGCACTGCGGGATCGGGAATCCCAATCGCTCAATGCACTCCAGACCGAAATCGATGCCTTCTCCTCCCGCTATCAGAAGGGAATGAGCGCACTGATGCAAAAACTCAATGCGCATTTCAATCCGGAATACCTGGAAGGGCCCAACGAGGCGGTTTTTGAAGCAGCCTCAAGCCATGTGCAGTATATGCTCGATGAGATGATTAAAAACCTCCCCATCATTGAGGAGCTCTGCCAAATCGCGGGCACCGAGCTTTCTCAGCTTGATGAGGAGCTAAAGCTTCGCCATGGAAAGCAGGAGCAGGAATACCGGGATATGGTAGAGCGATCTCAGGAAGAGCAAGGGCGTGCTGCTGAGCGCAACCAGATCCAAAAGCGCCATCTGGAGGTGACAGAGGCCAGACGCCAGTTTGAGGAGCTCAAAAAGCAACAGGCTGAGCTGTCAGAGACGCACCGCACTATGACTTCGAAGCTTTCGGATCTGCGGGATGAGCGGTTTTTGCTACGCCGAAAGGTGGCTGACCGTCTGACCAACCAGCTTGACCCCATGATACGGGTCACCATAACCCAGTCTGGCAATCGGCAGGCGTTCGCGGACCTCCTCTCCGAAGGGCTCAAAGGCTCGGGGCTGAGATACGCATCCATTGTGGACAAGGTGGTTCAGAATCTTTCCCCTGAAGAGGTTAGCACCATCATCCACCGACGGGATGTAAAGAGGCTATCAGATGTAGCAGGTCTGGATGAGATCCGCTCCGCCCGTGTGATCGACCTGCTTTCTGATAATGGCTTTGCCAATCGGCTTGAAGTAGTGGAGTTGGATGATTTGCCACGGATTGAACTGCAGGATGGGGAAAAGTACAAAGATGCCACCGCGCTTTCAACTGGCCAGCGCTGCACCACGATCTTGCCCATTTTGTTGCTAGAGAGCGATCGCCCCCTACTGATTGATCAGCCAGAGGACAATCTGGATAACGCCTTTATCTTCGATACCATCGTCAAATCCATCAAAAAAGCCAAAGCTACGCGCCAGCTTATCTTTGTGACTCATAACCCCAACATACCGGTTCTGGGAGAGGCGGAGCGGGTCTTTGTACTCTCATCAGATGGTAGGCGGGGACGCATCCAATGCGCTGGTAGCGTTGATGAGGTAAAGGGTGAGATTGAGACACTGCTTGAAGGTGGCCGCGAGGCGTTCCTGCAGCGCAAGGAAAGGTACGGTCACTGATCATGATGGATACCATTAAACCGGAGACAGGCTTGGATGGGCTTCTACAAGCATTTTGCTCCTCCAATTGGCCCACCGTAAGGGATGCTGTGGATCAAGGGGGCGGTCTACTCCGCTACGCCGCCATGGAGCCATTCGTACACGCCAGGCTGGGCGAGCAGATGTTTAGTTTAGCCCGACATGAGAAGTGGGAGGTCCGCAAAGCCCTGGCCCATGCCATCCTCTTTCTCCGTCATGAGACCTTTGACAGGATCATTGCTGTATTGGAGGAGGATGACAATGCCTGGGTGAAGAGCGCTGCGAAACGGACCATGGATCGGCGCCAGGAGATCTCCAAAACCGACCTGCTCAAGGATGAGCATGGGGATCTTATGCTGGAGTGGCTTTCAGATCTTGAGGAAAAGCATGGGGCCCATGCTCGGGGAGCCGCCAAACGGGTCGCGGAAAAGCTCCAGAACCAGTTTGTGAGGGAGTTCAACCACGAAATGGTCAAAGTCATCTCGCCCATGGATGTGAGCCTTACCTTGTTGAAAACAGCCCTGGAGCAGAAGCGGCTCAACCGGGCATTGATCCAAAAGCATACGACAATGGCCAAAGAGCGCCTTGAGTTCATGATGGCCATCTTGAACTCCTTTCGAACCCTTACCCAGACGACTGAGCTGGAGTTTCAAAATGAGAACCTGATCTCAGTCGTTGATGAGGCGATTCATCTGATAAGGGATCGCAAGCCTGAAAACAGTGCGCTTCACGTTGAGCTCTCTGTCCCTAAATGCATCATGCTGGATATCAATCGTTATCTACTTCTGCAGGCGCTATCCAATATCCTTCAGAACAGCATTGATGCATGCATTGCTTGTGACCGCGCACCGGCCATCAAGGTCCATGCTACTGTGGTGAACAGGTCGAGGGTGATGCTCTCCATTACTGACCAAGGGACAGGTATGTCAGAGCAGGATGTCAGGAGCGCTTTTCGGCTCTTTGCCACCACCAAGCCGGATGGCACAGGGTTTGGTCTCACCATCGCCAAGAAGATCATTGAATCTGACCATGCAGGCCTCATTCAGCTCTCTAGCCAAAAAGGGAAAGGCACCACGGTAACCATCTCTCTGCCAGTTAAACAGGAGGATCTGAAATGGTGAGTAACAGAGCGAAAAACAAGCATGTGGCGCTGATTGTTGAGGATGACCTGAATCTGGCAGAAGCGTTGGGCGATCTCCTCAAATCCCTTGGCCATGACTTCATCCATGCCGAGACCCAGGAAGAGGGGCTGCGGTTGATGGAGGAAGGGCAGTTTTGCTTCGCCATCCTTGATCTTCAGATCAAAGTGGATGCCGATGCCATCTACCCTATGGTTGAGGCGGGTGCTCAGCTTCAGCGCCAGATTCGAGATCGCTACCCTCATCGGAATGACAATGATCAACACCATCTCCAGATCCTGGCCATGAGTGGTCACGCCAAGGAGATGTTCAACGTGATTGGAATGCTGCAGAACGGGGCGGATGACTTCATTCTCAAACCGCTTGGAGAAAACAATCCACCACTTCACATCAAGATCCAGGAGTGTTTGGTCAAAAGTGGTCGGGAAAACCATGCGGATTGTGCTCACATCATGGAGCTGGCCAGAGGCAAGCCAAGCCGGAGTAATTCCCGGCCTGTCGCACCCAAGCGAAAAACAGAACGCTCTGATATCAGCCTAACGATCCCTGGCCAAATCGAGGGCAAACGGACAGAGGTCGCTATTAACGGTGTTTCACAGCACTTGCCTGATGCCCAGCTCCTTTTACTCATGCGCATGGTGGCTGGTAGAGCACAGGATGACTCAGGCTGGGTTCACAAGCAGGATCTGGGCTCCAGAGATGCCGATGGCTTTAAGGGGATGTCCAACCTCAACAGCTCTCTGAAGCCGCTGCTCCCTGGTGGAATGTCCTTTTATGAGAACGACAAGATGGGCAGTTATCGGATCAAGCCCGAGATTATCATTGGTGAGATTGACCATACCCAGCTTGCTTTGCATAGTCAGCGGGAGATCCGGCAGCTATCAGCTATAATTCAGAAGATGAGGTTGGCGGCATAATATTTTGTCTTTTTGAATCAAATCAGAAGCCTCACTGTGGAGATGAATAATGAACACAAGCGATATAACTCAAGTTTCGCAGTTCGTTTCGGCCAGAATTTGACGTTGTGAACCAAGGGGATCGAGCATCAATGCCTTGCTGAGCCAAGCCTCAACCTCCTGTTCAAGGAGTTCAATTACCTCGTTTTTTTGGTGATTTTCAAGAATGGATGTTCGGCCAAGGGCATCATTGAAGATGGCGCGGAAGGTATGCCAGAGCTTTCGGGCATAGGTCAAAGCGGCCAGATTGTGGGAGAGTTGATCCCGCTGGCTGCCTTTGATCGCTACCATGCTGGAGAGGACAGCATGGCGCATGGCAGCTAGGTGTAGGCAGGCGATGACTGCTTCGAAGGATCGGACGGACTCATTAAGGAAACCGAGGTGCTGTTTGGATTCCTTGTAGAAAACTTCGATCCCCCAGCGGTTGGCGTAGTGCTCGATCATATTTGACAGCCCCATTGACCGGTCTGTGGTCAGAAAGACGGCCCACTCCTTCGAGCCGGTTTTCGGATCGATCAGCCGGACGAAGAACAGACGTATAAGGCCGATTTCGGGGTGCTCTGCATCTAGGAAGGTTCCTTTGAAGCGCTTGGACCCCTTAGCTTTCCTGATCTTGCCCTTGGCAAACCGGGTGTAAAGTTCGGCGCTGGTCAGTCTCTCGCCCTGGAATAGGAACTTGGTGTTGTTGCGCTTCCATCGGATCAGGGGGATCACGCCCAGATCCAGGATTTTCTTGACGAACTTAACCGATGAGTACCAAGCATCGGCGAGAAAATACTGGGCCGGAATCCCGGCTTGAATGGCTCTGGCAACCATGTCCACAGTCTGATCAAGCTTAGACATCTTGGCCGCCTCACGGTAACGCCGTCCAAGATGTGAGCGACAATCGAACCGGTAACTGAGGATGTGGAGCAGATTGCTGATCAGAGGCCGCTTTGAAAAACGCAAAGCGGCATCCAGTGGCAAGGTTCCCTGCTTGTTAACCCAGACCAAGTGGGCTGCTTCAAAACCTGCAACCGAGCGGCCGGTATTGTGGTCATGATGCCAGCAAACACCTTCAATACGATCACCACGCTTCTCTTTGACGGTGGTATCGGCAACAAGGTAGCCGGGGCCGAGATCCAGCGTTCGCCACTGGGGTAGTAACTTTTTGATTAGCGCCCAATGCGCATTCCGCCATGGAAATTGGCGTTGGAGCAACCGGTAGAAGGTATCCTTGCCTACCGCGAAGACCGACAGAAAGTGATCGCGGCAAAAAAGGTGAATGGACGGCACCTTCAGCAGAGGATGCAGGATCAGTAACATGATCAGCGTCGGAAGATCCTTCCCCGTTCGTTTGCTCCATCCGCGCCGATTGAATATCGCCTGGAAGCCAATTTCCTGGAGAAAATCGACGATAGCATTATCTACGCCGAATACTCCAAAGGATTGGGTTTTGATCTCGTCAATCATGGGGGTAGGCACAGTAGCCTGTTCCCTGTTATGCTGATTCATGAAGCTGGCCTCGTCCCTGAGCTATCTGACTGATTCTACATCAGAATTATAGCATACACGAGGCAGCTTTGCCCTTGATTTGGTTGGCAAATATCAGCCCAATTGATCGGTCAACGAACTGCGAAACTTGAGGATATAACTTTATCAACAATGATAGTCATGGGGATCTTATACACGGCCATCCTGCCATATCTTCTGCTTTTTCTTGTTGTGCGTGAGATTTTCCGATATGCGACAAAATGATCTCTACGATTTTTTAGAAAGAATCTGTCCCCCAATCTGGTTGCAGTTGAATGACTAAGCCACGTTTGATTTTTTCCCTGGGAAAATCTCATAGCTGTGTCACCAGCTTAGAACACCCCATAAGAGCCAAGAAGGAAGGCATACAGCAATGGATAGAAATAAACCATTGAAAATTATCCTAAGCAGCATAGCGCTGATTCTTTTTATGGGTGGCCCTTGGATCAATGAAGCCTTTCCTTTTTGGGGTAACTTACTCAAAGGATCGCAAGTTGCCTCAGAAACAGTTCGATTAGGTTATGTCAAAGGGGCATTATCTGAAGATCAGATTATCCATTTAACTGAGATGATTCAAAAAGCTGGAGATATCGCTAGTGTGCGTAGAAATGTAGGCCGGATGAATCTTCCACAAAAAGCAGTGCTGGATACGTTTATTCGAATTGCTGTTAGACAAGGGAAAATCCCTCGGAAGGAGGCAGAAACTCTCTTGAGAAATTTGGGGGACGTGCCAGGCTTTCGAAGTACTCTTGCCAAAACACTAGGGGTCAGCGCTGCCAAAACCAAGGGGCATCTCAACGAGATAAGGATTGCGAGTGCTGCGGTTGACAATGGTTTCAATGTAGTTCGGATTGGCGGTCGTTTTGATGACGGGATTAAAGGGGGGGCAACTGATATCGATATCCTTCTTTCCAGGGGCGATAAGCTTATTCCCATTGAAGCTAAAGCATACGATGACATAGTTTTTTCCAGTTTAGCTACCATCCGTGGCGATATGAACTCACTGGTGGCTTTCAGAGGATCATCTGACTTCCCTGGGGCTATTCATCCCATTTTTAGTTTTACGAATAGACCCTCGAATTCTAATGTACTCAGGGCAATTGATAAGGAAACTAAAAAACGTGGTATCCATGTCATCTACGGCTCTGCCCAAGAGCAAACAATGCAGTTGCAGCATCTAATGGATATCCTGTGATCGTGCACATAGAGGGCAACGGTTGAATTGAGATGTTTTTGAATAAAAGAGGTGAATTGTGAAGGTGATAACAAGATCATTTTCAGTGGTAGCATTGTTTGCGACGCTACTCATTCCAGCTGTTACATTTTCAGCTGAAGTTGGCACGTTCAAGCACTTTTATACCGATCCAAATTTAATTGGCTGGATCGTTGCTGGAGTGTTGGCGGTAATAGCCGGTCTCGTAATTTATTTTACCGGAGGCACAGCCTCTCCAATTGTTTTATCCATTGGAACAAGCATCGGAAATATGGCAGGGTTATCAGGCATTGCAGCAACCAATTATGGGCTAGCCTTGCTTGGTGGTGGAGCCATTGCTTCTGGCGGTTTGGGGATGGCTGGAGGAGTAGCACTTCTGACGGCTGCTTTAACCTTCAGTACTGAGGTTGTGATAGACTTTACTCTCTCTCAAGTTTTTGAATCTTACAGTTACAGTAGGCTTGTTGAGCAAAGCCAGCATTTGCCAACATTACCACCTCCCAGACGAAGTAAAGGCCCGGACTCTTACCAAAAAGCAATGAAAGCTCTGAAGCATTTTGACGAGGAAAATCCTATATTTGGTGAACAAAATCAGGCTGTTTTTCATGATGCCATAATAAAAGTGAGGGAAAACATTGAGGGGTTAGAGGGAAAAGAAGCAGTGCAGGTGCGTACATTGTTGGCCTACCTTTATTTTGTTACCCATCAATATCACGAGGCTGCTGAATACGCCGATCACGCCATCAAGTATGCAAACACGCTTCAGATGAATGGGACGTTACCTGCCTTTTTGTTTGCAACTGCATCACTCTACCAAGAGTCAGTGGATTTCTTAGATATCAATGAAAACTACTTTAAGCACTCAATTTTGTCGGAGCCAGATAATGATCTAATACCGCTTCTTTTTTCAGTATATTTATCCCACGTCGGCCTAAGGTATAGAGGTGAGACCGCCGTTTTTTTTGAACAAATAATGAAAATAGCGCAACTACCCGCTCTTGAAGAATACAGCGATCAGACATTTTTCATTGTTCTGGTTAACTACGTAAAAAGTTTGAAACTTGAACAACAGAGAATTTCTTCTTTAGCCTTGTCGCAAAACACGACCATTCGTTCTGATGTAACAACATTGGGTAGAGTTCAGAAGGCGTTAATTGAGTACAGGAGGCTGATAGATGGGGCGCAGGCCATTTTAGTTGTTCTTTCAAGCTTGGAAGAGCTAGATTCTGAAATTGAAGAACAAATTGAAGAGATGAAGACTTTGATAGCCAATTATCATAATGATACCAAGCGATTAGTTGAAGACGTCGCTGCATTAAAAGCTCACCAGGAGGGGACTTTACAGCAGGAGCATAAAACCACTCGCTTGTTTCTACTTTTACTTCTGCTAACAATCATTGGTGTAGTTTCCTTCCGAATTTTCTTTATGAACAGAAAACTGAAGAACACCCCATAAAAACAAACACCAAGGCAAGATTCTGCTCTCCAACACAGCAAATATTTTTTGAAAATGATTTTGAACCATTGGGTAAGGTCTTGCTGGGCATCTGGCAAGACCTTTTTTGCGTCTTGCTGAGGTCATGCCGGACCAGCCAGACGTCATGCATGAACACCATGACGTCATGCCAGACTAGCCGGACGTCATGCCGGACCGACCGGACGTCATGCATGAACACCATGACGTCATGCTGTTCATGCCTCCGCCATGCCTCCGCCGTGGCATGAACAAACACCGGACCACTACCCTGAACACGTCAAATCAACGTGAGAGGGTACCGTGTCCAGCAAACCGCACCAGATCATCGGCAACAGCACCGCTCTGAAAGCGACCTTGGCCAAAGCCAAGAAGGTCGCCAAGACGGTGCTGCCCGTGCTGATCACCGGTGAGAGTGGTACCGGCAAGGAGCTGTTTGCCCAATTCATCCATGACCAGAGCCGCAGAGCTCAGAAACCGTTCGTCGCCGTCAATTGCGCCGCCATACCTGCGGAATTGCTGGAAGCGGAGCTGTTTGGGTACAAGAAAGGCGCGTTCAGTGGGGCAACCAGCGACAAAGACGGCCTGTTTGTCCAGGCCAGCACCGGAACCCTGTTTCTGGATGAAATCGGGGATATGCCACTGCCACTCCAGGCAAAGATCCTTCGGGTGTTGCAGGAAGGAGAAGTCCGGCCCGTCGGAGCCAAGGCCGTACAGAAGTTGGATGTTCGGATCCTCTCCGCCACCCACCGTGACCTGACCCAAATGGCGGCGGACAGGAAATTCCGCGAGGATCTGATCTTCCGTCTCAAGGGATATGCGATCCAACTCCCCGCCCTCGGAGAGCGTGGGCATGACATCGTCAAGCTGGCCCGGGCATTCCTAAAATCCCGAGAGGATTTCGCCGGGATCGGCTTGAGCCGTGATGCCCAAACGCTCCTGATGGCCTATCATTGGCCGGGCAATGTGCGGGAGCTGCAGAACATCATCCTGGCCGCAGCGGTGGATGCCCGTAGGAATATTTTCGCTGAGCACCTGGCTGAACACCTGCCGGATGCCATCGACGTCGAAGATCCAAGCATGTCAGTGAGGGAGCGGATCATTTCAGCGCTCCAGGAATCGGGCAGTTTGGCTTTGGTCGACCTGCAGAGCAGGCTGAAGACTCCCAAACCCACGATTCACCGACACCTGACCAGCATGGTGGCTGAGGGAGATGTGTCGCGGTCTGTCGTCTCTGGCCAGACGCTCTTTGCCTTGGCAGAACCCAATGTTGAAGGCGATGTACCCCAGCTCACTCAGCGCCAGGAGCAGGCCGTTGCCCTCACGCGAGAGCATGGCCGAATCACCCGGCAGGAGTTGGCGGAGGCGCTGGGAATCTCCATCCGAACCGCGAGTCGTGAGCTGTCCACGTTGGTGGCCGTTGGGGCACTGGCCCCTGATGGCCAAGTTGGCCGCATGGCTGGTTACCACGTTCAACGAAACAGATTGAAGAGCCGTTGAAGCATTGTGCCGGGCAACTCGAATATAGTGCTGGCAAGCCCTTTCTTCTTCCTGATCCCGCCAAATTTGAAGTCGGAAATCATCTTGTTTCCGCATGCGGGGCAGGCCATCAACTTTCCGCCAATATTCTTCGGGATCCTGAGCGACTGACCACATTTAGGGCACTGTTTTTTTATGTGATCTGCCATCAAGACACCTTTGCATGATTGGAGTTTTCCGCTTTCTTAAGGAGATCAAGTAAGCTTGCTCTTATCGAATCGTGGGTATATTCGTCCTCAGGGTGGGGTGTTTGCCCGGGTTGCTGGAAATGCGGACGTTCCTGGTACACCTCTCCCCAGCGGACATCCACTTGACGCACAAACTCGAACAACACCGATTCGTTACCCAAAATGGTTTGGATGATCTCTGCCAATGCCAGCAAAGGTTGCTCCAAATGTTTCTCCACGATGGGCGTGGTGTTTTTTACCCTGCGAACCAAAACCGATATCAGGGCGCCCGATGGGTCGGGGCAGTTATCCCTGATATACGCGTCAATGTGATTGATGGCCTGTTCCTGCCTAGAAATTGGCGAGGCGCCTTTCATTACGCCACTTCCAGCCGCCCGGCCGATGGCGCCAGCCATGGTAAATTTCTGTTGGGAGAGGATCTCTTTTTCAGTTTCTTTATCACGATCACCCATGTGGTACACCCTCTGAGATATCAGCAGGCAAAACGACTCACTTGCCAACCATCTTCACAGCGCGAAATGGCGAGTCGTCGCTTGCGTGGATGAATAGATGACCTCCCAGGCCTTCTGCCGTCAACTTAGCCCACCCCCGACCGCAAGCCTCATCACTGTCATTTTGTCCCTGCCATGAGAACTCAATGATGGGCTCACCATCAAGCGCACCCCTCCGACAATCCAGCCAGCCCTGCACGGCACCAAACTGGAAGCTTCCCATATCTTCCTTGTCGAAGGTGATGTGAGCGGGGGCGACCAAGTCCAGATAATCTTCCCCCCATTCATCCATATGAACGATCCGCCACTTACCCATAAAGGGGTTCTTTGCCATCACACACCTCGCTGAAAAATCAAATAATGAAAACGGGCAGCCGATCAGGCAGCCTCCCGGTAGTAGGATCGGATAATCCCTCCAAGATCCTCCCGGCACCGGACATCACCCGTTTGAGTCGGCTTGAAATTCACCTGTAGCACGTTGTTGCCGATATCAACACCCTGGTGAGGACGATCGGTGTTGTGATGATACACCCATCGGCGGCAGATGTAGTCCAGCTGTCGGCGGCTGACACAGATAAAGAACTCCAGACACTCCCGCTTGAAGCTGGCTATCCAGGACTCCGCGAATGCGTTCGCCTGGGGTGATTTTGGCGGGATTTGGATCACCCGAGCTCCCTCGGATTGCCATACCTCATTGAAGGAGGCAGTGAACTTGGTGTCGGCGTCACGGATCAGGAATTCGGGGCTGATGCCCTCGTCATCGCACCACATCAGCATGTTCCGGGCCTGCTGCGTCACCCAGGCGCTGTCCGGCGAATAGGATGGCGAACTGCAGAACACCCGGCGGCTTTCCAGGTGGATGAAAAATAGCACATATGCGGTCTTCACACCGGTCAGGGTGAAGATGTCGTCGGGTAGGGACATGGGGTTACCCCCACATCCCCCCCTAAGAACCGTGCGTGCGACTTTCACCGCACACGGCTCAAGCCTTCAAAAGGCACCTTGCGGCACCCAGCCCGAGCCAGGGGTGGATTTGGCTACCCGTTTCACAAGGTAATCCTTCCAGGCTGGATCATAGGGATTGAGATCCTGTCTGACCTTGATGTGACGAATGATGCCGAGTGATGTTGCTTTGAAGAGCAACACTCTCACGCCAGCATAGGTCTCCCCGAAGAATGCCCAGTTATTTCCCCCTTCCGTGGTGAAATATTTTGAGCGGACCCACTTTTTCGATTTCTTGGGATGTCTTCGGACTGCCCAGGCCCAGATAGCTTGCCATATTGCATGGTCAACGCGGGCAAAAACCCTTCCACTCACTACATGCCGGTGATAATTCGCCCACCCCCTGATGATTGGATTCAGAAGGAGAATCAATCCACCGGCTGTAGAGCTTTTGTGACTTTTGATGATTTCCCTGACCTTTTCCAAGAGATTCGAAATGCTCTTCCTGGAAGGTTTGATCAGGAGTTTATCTCTGTACTTCCTGATGTTTTGGCCAAGGAAATCAAAGCCGTCCGTTATGTATGTGATACTGGTTTTTTCAGCGGAAAGAGCCAATCCTCTTTCCGATAAAAAGTTCTGCACCAGTGGTTTGACCTCATTTTCCAGCAGCTCTGGTGAACTTCCGGTGATGATGAAATCATCCGCATACCGCACCAGATTAATACGGCAGGCTTTTCTTCGGGGAGAAATTTTGCTTCCGAATCGAGCCTGAAGGGCATCTTCGAGCCCATCGAGTGCCATATTCGCCAAAACAGGTGAAATGATGCCACCTTGTGGTGTTCCGGCCTCTGTTGCGTGGAAGGCTCCTTTGTGTACAACTCCGGCTTTGAGCCAGGCGTTCAACATCTTTTTGTCTGTTGGGATGTTATCCAACAGCCATTGATGGTTGATGTTGTCGAAACAGCCTTTGATGTCCCCTTCAAGGACCCACCGACCAGCCAATTTCCTGGATAGTACGGCAAAACATTTTTCAATGGCATCTGCCGTCGAGCGATGTCTACGAAATCCATAGGAGTTGACATCAGCACGGCATTCCGCCACAGGGTCAAGAGCCATTTGATACAGTGCCTGCATGGCTCTATCTCTCATGGTGGGAATCCCGAGTGGTCGTTTCTTACCGTTGGCCTTTGGAATGTACACTCTTTTCAAGGCGCTGGCCTTGTAGCCTTTACGCCTCAAATGTTGAACAGCTTTGGCTTTGCTCCCCGGGGTTTTCCAGAGACTGCCATCCACACCAGGAGTATTCTTCCCCCGGTTTTCCGTGACGCGCTTGACGGCCAGTGCCCTGGCAGCCAATGATTTGGTCAGAATGATCTGCAAAGCTTTGACTTTGCCGATTCTCCCTTCCTTTTCAGCCTTCACGATTCTTGCTTGAAGTCGGGACACATTTCGGTGAACCTGTTTCCATTCGATGGAGTTCCAGTTCTTAAAACCGGGGCTGCACAAGCTCCGAGGAGAATTGTCCCCTCGGGCTTCCTTAATCTGCATTGCCTCGTTCATACCGTTCCTCAGGTGATTCGTGAATGAAGACCCGTCCGAAGTCTGCACCCTCTCGGGTCGGGTATAACCCTATCCCCCCGATTACAGAAGGGGCATTCGCTTTTTCGGACATCATCTGCCCTGATACCTGTCAGTTTGCTTCGCAGCTCACTTTCCTGTCATCCAGGAGGTATGAGGGTTTACCCTTTTCCGTTGTAGAAACTGGGTGGGGTAGATCCCGCCTGTCTGCCGGGGAGAATTGATCTGCGATGGGCGTACCAAAATCACCCATCTCTCTCCCGTACCGTTTTGGTCCAAGCTTGTCAGCATCTTTAGCTTGTTCTTTCTTAACGACATTTATCAGCGATTCACATGTGTTGATCGTACCACCCGAACCTTGATACTTAACCGCCTGATGCTGGCAGTAACCACCTTACCTCACGGCTTGGTGGCAGGTGACAGTACCGTTGTCCCTGGAGCTTCACACATGTGATTGCTCACCATGCATGTCCAGGTAGGTTACCGATAGCAGAATATCGGGTTGAATCAATTGTCCTTTCCTGTTCAACTGTTTATACAACGACTTAAGGTCGCACGTCGGGTAGGGACATGGGGTTACCCCCACATCCCCCCCTAAGAACCGTGCGTGCGACTTTCACCGCACACGGCTCAAGCCTTCAAAAGGCACCTTGCGGCACCCAGCCCGAGCCAGGGGTGGATTTGGCTACCCGTTTCACAAGGTAATCCTTCCAGGCTGGATCATAGGGATTGAGATCCTGTCTGACCTTGATGTGACGAATGATGCCGAGTGATGTTGCTTTGAAGAGCAACACTCTCACGCCAGCATAGGTCTCCCCGAAGAATGCCCAGTTATTTCCCCCTTCCGTGGTGAAATATTTTGAGCGGACCCACTTTTTCGATTTCTTGGGATGTCTTCGGACTGCCCAGGCCCAGATAGCTTGCCATATTGCATGGTCAACGCGGGCAAAAACCCTTCCACTCACTACATGCCGGTGATAATTCGCCCACCCCCTGATGATTGGATTCAGAAGGAGAATCAATCCACCGGCTGTAGAGCTTTTGTGACTTTTGATGATTTCCCTGACCTTTTCCAAGAGATTCGAAATGCTCTTCCTGGAAGGTTTGATCAGGAGTTTATCTCTGTACTTCCTGATGTTTTGGCCAAGGAAATCAAAGCCGTCCGTTATGTATGTGATACTGGTTTTTTCAGCGGAAAGAGCCAATCATCTTTCCGATAAAAAGTTCTGCACCAGTGGTTTGACCTCATTTTCCAGCAGCTCTGGTGAACTTCCGGTGATGATGAAATCATCCGCATACCGCACCAGATTAATACGGCAGGCTTTTCTTCGGGGAGAAATTTTGCTTCCGAATCGAGCCTGAAGGGCATCTTCGAGCCCATCGAGTGCCATATTCGCCAAAACAGGTGAAATGATGCCACCTTGTGGTGTTCCGGCCTCTGTTGCGTGGAAGGCTCCTTTGTGTACAACTCCGGCTTTGAGCCAGGCGTTCAACATCTTTTTGTCTGTTGGGATGTTATCCAACAGCCATTGATGGTTGATGTTGTCGAAACAGCCTTTGATGTCCCCTTCAAGGACCCACCGACCAGCCAATTTCCTGGATAGTACGGCAAAACATTTTTCAATGGCATCTGCCGTCGAGCGATGTCTACGAAATCCATAGGAGTTGACATCAGCACGGCATTCCGCCACAGGGTCAAGAGCCATTTGATACAGTGCCTGCATGGCTCTATCTCTCATGGTGGGAATCCCGAGTGGTCGTTTCTTACCGTTGGCCTTTGGAATGTACACTCTTTTCAAGGCGCTGGCCTTGTAGCCTTTACGCCTCAAATGTTGAACAGCTTTGGCTTTGCTCCCCGGGGTTTTCCAGAGACTGCCATCCACACCAGGAGTATTCTTCCCCCGGTTTTCCGTGACGCGCTTGACGGCCAGTGCCCTGGCAGCCAATGATTTGGTCAGAATGATCTGCAAAGCTTTGACTTTGCCGATTCTCCCTTCCTTTTCAGCCTTCACGATTCTTGCTTGAAGTCGGGACACATTTCGGTGAACCTATTTCCATTCGATGGAGTTCCAGTTCTTAAAACCGGGGCTGCACAAGCTCCGAGGAGAATTGTCCCCTCGGGCTTCCTTAATCTGCATTGCCTCGTTCATACCGTTCCTCAGGTGATTCGTGAATGAAGACCCGTCCGAAGTCTGCACCCTCTCGGGTCGGGTATAACCCTATCCCCCCGATTACAGAAGGGGCATTCGCTTTTTCGGACATCCTCTGCCCTGATACCTGTCAGTTTGCTTCGCAGCTCACTTTCCTGTCATCCAGGAGGTATGAGGGTTTACCCTTTTCCGTTGTAGAAACTGGGTGGGGTAGATCCCGCCTGTCTGCCGGGGAGAATTGATCTGCGATGGGCGTACCAAAATCACCCATCTCTCTCCCGTACCGTTTTGGTCCAAGCTTGTCAGCATCTTTAGCTTGTTCTTTCTTAACGACATTTATCAGCGATTCACATGTGTTGATCGTACCACCCGAACCTTGATACTTAACCGCCTGATGCTGGCAGTAACCACCTTACCTCACGGCTTGGTGGCAGGTGACAGTACCGTTGTCCCTGGAGCTTCACACATGTGATTGCTCACCATGCATGTCCAGGTAGGTTACCGATAGCAGAATATCGGGTTGAATCAATTGTCCTTTCCTGTTCAACTGTTTATACAACGACTTAAGGTCGCACTTTGGAGAAAAAGTCGCATGCCAGAGTAGTTTCAAGGTGGGCCTTGATGAAGGTGTCCCAGGGTAGAGGTGGTGTCGGTTTACTCTTCTCTGGTTCTGGGTGAATGCCTGCCTCATTAAGAATGCGTTTGACCGAGTTGGCTCCAGCATAGAGGCCAAGCTTTTTGAGCTCTCCGACGATCCGTCGATAGCCCCATTGGAGATTCTCCTTGGCCATGCAGATCACTGTGTCCCTCAACTCCTGAGTCAGTCGTGGCCTGCCGAAAGGCTTTCCTGATGAGGATTGGTTGAGCCAGCGACGATAGGTGTTGGGCTTGACGATCATGATCAGATCGTTGATCTGGTGATCAAAGTCAGCCCCCAGTCGCAACAGTTCAGATTTTTCCTCAGGTGAGGCGATAACACGCTGGCTGGGAAGTCGTTCCTGGAGTATTCTGACCTGGGCTTTGAGCAGCCGGATCTGCGCGTTATGACGAGGGCTGAAAAACTGGGAGATCAGCCCCCAGATAAGGAGTGATAGTGAGTTCATGTGCACCAAAACGACCGGATCAGGTTTTTTCAAAAAAAGATGGCGGTGCAATGATATACCCAGATCCTACAAATTGGCACCCCGCTCAAAATGGCCGGGAATTGGGCCAGATGATTTTTGAATATTTTTCCCACCAGATTACAGATTCCTGCCCCCTAAAGTTCGGACTTCCAGTCTCTACATTCGGGCTTTTTCCCCTCAAGTTCGGACCTCTTGTAAGTCCCCCAAGGCACCATATGCCAGTGTGGGCCTCCAAATATCACAAATAATACGCAAACATAGTGTGAAATGAGGGTGTTTGAGTTCCTTTGAAAACATCATGTTATTGTGTGCCAAGTCTCCAGAGACGGTTCGTTTCGGGAGCCGAACCCTCCAATCGATCATCAACTACTCGTAATCAGGGTCTTCAATCATCTGGTCAAGCAGCTTCTCCCAGATCCCTTTGTCGCGCCACCGGCAGAAACGGCGTTGAGTGTTGTTCCAATCGCCATAATCTGGTGGAAGATCGCGCCATGGCGCACCTGTACGCAAGATCCAAAACACCGCATTGATAAAAAGGCGGTTGTCCTTGGCTACTCCTCCCCAGCTTCCAGCCCTTCCAGGCAAATGGGGCTCAAGGCGTGACCATAGTTGGTCTGAAATATCGTGCCTACGGTAAGATGCAGTCATGTCAAAGCCTCCTTGCTTTGACTCCTATTCTACATCAGCTTATCTCGTGTCGACAGTATCTAACATCACCCCTCTACAGCAGGAGGCTTTCCGGCTACTCAGCATCTCGCCTTAATGTGTCCAGTGACGCGCACCGTGTTCAAGTAAATTACAGCTTGATATCAATGTATTATACATTTTTTAAACAGAAAGTCCGGTCTCGTAAACCTCATCTGCACCAAAACTGGCCCTGAGTTGGAGAGCAGCGTAGCGATTTTTCTGGTCGGATGAGGTGAAATTTGGGAGAATCAGGGGCGGAATAGATGCTTGGTGTGGCTGGATTCTTCTAAAAATAGGATTTCAGGTACGGAGGATTGGAACGTCAAGCCAATGCGCTCTTTGAAAATCAGAAACCGATAGCTGACAGATGTCAGGCAGCGATACGTTGGTACCGATGGTGCAGACCGCCGAGAACTGGGAGGGCAACGATGTTGCTAGACTCTTCTGGCTGGACTGCCCGATGGACTGGGGAATCTTTGGACAGTCCTAAATGGGTCCGCTAGTTGGTAATAATCCACATACTCCCCAAGCCGCTGTTGCAGGTGTTCTTCGTTGAGCACGATGATGTGATCAAAGCACTCTCGGCGTAAACTGCCGATCACTCTTTCGCAGTAGGCGTTTTGCCAGGGCGAGGCCTTTGCCGTGATCACAGTTTCAATGCCCATTCTTTTGAGCGCATATTGGCTGGCCATGAAAAGCGGATCGTGGTCGTGCAATAGGAATCGTGGTGCTGTATCCCAAGGGGACGCCTCCCGAATTTGCTGGACAACCCAAGTTGATGTTGGATTGGTGGTAACGTTGATGTGAATGATACGCCGCCACTCATGATCAATAAGAATCAGGACGTGCAGCACCTTGAAAAAGATTGTCGGTATGGTGAAGAAGTCCATGGCCACGATCTGATTTACGTGGTTATCAAGGTAGGTCCTCCAGGTCTGAGCATGTACTTTGAGACCGATGTTTCCCCGACATCATACCCCAATTTAAGTAACTCGCCGTGAATGCGTGGTGCTCCCCAGAGTGGATTTTCCCGCGACATTTGCCGAATTAGGTCACGCACTTCCTGCGGGACGCGAGGACGGCCAGGGCGCATTGGTCGCGACTTCCGTTTCCAATAGAGCTTGAAGCCTTGCTTGTGCCATTTGATAACGGTGGCTGGTTTTATAATCACTAACGCGTGTTTCCACCTAGGCCAGATCTGAGATAGCCAAACCCAAAAGATCCTGTCCATATGGCGTAGGGTAGGGCGCTTGGGGCGTTGGCGTTGTAAGACATTAATCTGGTGGCGCAGGGCGAGGATTTCCAGTTGCAGGGCTGCACGAGACCTGAACAACCCCATGAAGTAGTGGATGAGTTCTGTTAGTGTGCCGAGCATGTTATACCCTTGGGAAAATGCTTTGAATGGAATGACCACTGTATGACGAAGATTACCCAGCCGCACGATCGGTTTCTGAAGGCATTGTTGAGTGATCCAGATAAGACTGGAACTTTGCTTCGGGAGCGTCTGCCAAAGGAAGTAGCAGAGTTACTGTCATCAGAGCCGCCTGTCTTGGTGGATGGAACCTTCATTGATGGCGAGTTTCGGGAGCATTTAACGGACCGGCTTTTCAAGGTTAAGACTCAAGAGGGGAAGGCGGCATACATTTACGCGCTGATTGAGCACAAGAGCTATGCAGACGAATGGGTTGCCTTTCAACTTTTGCGCTATATGGTCAGGATCTGGGAGCGGTTTCTGAAAGAAGGGCAGCAGAAGCTACCTCCGATTGTGCCTCTGGTGGTTTATCATGGGGCTCGTGAGTGGACGGTCCCAAACCAGTTTTCAGCATTGCTTGAAGCAGATAAGGGTTTGTTACACCATCTGCTTGATTTCAGCTTTGCGGTGACGGATTTAGGGCGCATCGCGGATGATGACCTGTCTCAGGATACTCATTTGCGAGCTGCTCTGATGGCGATGAAGTATGCGTTTCATAGTGCGGATGGTGTGGTTGTCATTCCGCAGATAGGGAAGGGTGCCCAAGGGGATCCCGAGTTTGCCAAGCTGGTGTTGAGATATCTGATTCAAACGTACAGGGGAATGACAATGGCAGATGTACAGGCATATGCGGAAGAGGCTTTTCCAGGAGAAGCGGAGCACTATGCATCGCAGTTTGCGCGTGAGATGATGTCTAAGGGTCGTCAAGAGGGCCGTCAAGAGGGCCGTCAAGAGGGCCGTCAAGAAGGTGAATCTTCACTTCTTCTGAGACAGCTTCATCGCCGATTTGGAGAAGTACCTGGTTGGGCGGAGTTAAAAGTAGCGAATGCTACAATTGATGAACTGGAGACCTGGGGTGAGCAAATTTTTGATGCGGAGACGCTGGAAGCCGTATTCAAGTAGGGTCAGGGTTCGTGAATTTATGTGATCGGGCGAGCGGACCTTTGAAGCAAACTTTTCGAGGTCGAATTGGAAGCTTTTTTGCTGTTTTGTTGATAAATATCAATGCGATGTGACTTATTTTTGCTAGAGTTCTTGGGTAGCGAGTGTGACCCTCTTGCGAAACAAAAATGCCTAAAAAATAGGCGGAGAAGGTTTGCTAAAGGGTGGCGTTTGGTCAACCAATAACCTCAGGTTCTAACGAATCTGGGGTTTTTTGTTGTCTGAAATCTGCTAATAAATTCAATGGTTAGCGATAGATCGCCACTCTCTGTTTACGCCCTCTCTGCCCCACTATTCTCTCTTCTCCCCCACATTCTCTAAAAGCCGAGGCGTTTGACAGGTCGGTTTTCTGTTAAACGGCATCCAATAATGACCCCTTTGAGGGGAAAAACGGCGTGCAAAAATGCCCCCATAATCGTTTTTTAGGCGGCCATCATGCGACGTCATGAACTGATCGATGGTCTCAAGAGGCTGAAGTTGCACGGTATGGTGGCAGCCTTTGATGAAGCGGTGGTGGTGGATGAACGGCGAAACAGAACGATTCATGAAATTCTGGGCGCATTGATTGAGGCTGAGCAGGTAGAACGAAAGGTCCGATCTATCCACGATCAGATGTCAGTCGCTAAATTCCCTTCGCAGAAAAATCTGGATAGCTTTGATTTTACGGCCTCATCAGCTAATGAAGGGCGAATCCGCACGCTCTATGATGGGGAATTCCTTGATGGTGCAGGCAATATCATTTTAGTCGGCGGGACAGGAACCGGAAAGACTCACTTGGCGATTGCCGTTGCCGCCAACTGCATTCGTCTGGGCAAGCGTTGTCGTTACTTCAGCGTGGTCGATCTGGTCAACAAACTGGAACGTGAGCAAGCTGATGGTTTAGCTGGACGACTTGCTGAAAAGCTATTACGCACCCATCTGTTGGTACTGGATGAACTGGGCTATCGACCTTTTTCTAAAACTGGAGGCGCGTTGCTGTTCCATCTGATCAGCAAACTTTATGAGCAGACCTCCTTGATCGTCACCACCAATCTGACCTTCGGTGAATGGCCCAAGGTATTCGGGGATGCCAAAATGACCACGGCACTGCTGGATCGTCTCACCCATCATTGCGACATTATCAAGACCGGAAATGAGAGCTACCGAATGAAATAAAGGGGGTGAAAATCTCCCTTCCCACCGGGGTCAATATTGCGCGCCGATGGGGGGTCAGTATTCAATGCCGATTGACACATCTTCAGGCCGATAAAAAGTTGATGTCCAGCACATTGTTGCCCTATCTCACTACCTCCAATCTTCGTCTACATTTGGATAGGACTCTCCAAACAGCTCTTTAGAGCCTCCATCTCTATCCAGATCACCTCTATTGCGTGTTTACCATTGTTAACAGACAGCGATTTGAAAATCCCTAGGTGGTTCCTCAATATCACAGATTGAAAATAGTGGTTGCATAGGCATGCCATGTATCTGTGATCGGCACATGAGACAATGTTGAGCGTTTGCCGTTCTTTGGGTTTTGACATGTCGTCTCTGACGAAAGTATTTGATATGCCGAAGAATGATTCTATGGTTCGTCGATGTATGATCGCCGGTTTGGTCGCTTGCATCTGCCCCATTCCCGCATCCTTTGCTCAGTCCATACCCAGTGCAGGTCAACAATTGAACCAGATGGAACAGCAGCAGTTGCAGCAAAGCCTGCCTCAAGATATTCCAGAGGTTACGCCAGAAGAGTCCGCACCAGTACAGCGTGGAAATCAGACTGTCAAAATTCAGGTTAACCGCTTTCAGTTTCAAGGCGCATTAACCCTGGCTGATGAGCAAGCTTTACAGGCGTTACTGGCCCATACAAAAGGCAAAAGGTTGAATTTTAATGAGTTAGAAGGGCTAACGCGGCTGATCAATCACTATTTTAGTGATCGTGGTTACAAATTAAGCCATGCCACATTACCCCCTCAAGATATCACGGATGGTGTCATCACCATCCAGATTCATGAGGTTCGTTTAGATGATGTGGATGTGGAGGGGCATGATCTTCGGATCCCAGAAGAGTTGATCAAACGCCGTTTTACCAGTGCTAACCCCGTTGGCGGTTTGATTGCCGATCAAAAGGTGGAGCGTGGGGTGCTGTTGCTCCAGGATCTGCCGGGTATCAAGCCCTCCGTCAATATGGCTGCGGGCTCCAAGCCGGATACCACCAAAATGGTGCTGGATGTGGAGCAGGGAGATCTGCTTAAACCCAAGCTGTTTGTGGATAATGGCGGTAACCGACTCACTGGCCGCGTGCGGATGATGGGGTTGTTGGATGTGAACAGCGCCTTGAAGCGCGGCGATCAACTCTCCCTCAATATTATGAAATCCATGGGAGAGGGCTATTTCAACTATGCCTCCATGAACGCGAATCTCCCCGTTGGTGATTCTGGATGGAAGGTGAGTGTCGGTGGCAACCTGTTAAGCTATAGAGCAGGCGGCTCCTTTGAAACGCTACGACAGATCGGCCATGCCGCCCAGTTGACTTTGGGGGCCTCCTACCCGCTGCTTTTAAACCGTAGCCAAACCCTCAATCTCACCACCGGCTTTGTGTATAAAAAGCTGGATGATGAGTCCCTGGGTAGTGCCACCAACGATAAAAAACTGGCCATTTTTAAAGCAGGTATGAATGGTAGTGTGACCGACACGTTTTGGCGTGGTGGGTTCACTTCAGGCTCCATGAGCTATGAGGTAGGGGATCTGGATCTGAGTGGTTTGACCTCGGCCTATGATGCCGATCAATCCTCCACAGGCCCTCATGCCCATGGCGGCTATGGCAAGCTTTCTGTGCGCGTGCGACGCATCCAGCGGGCTGGTAAAAATCTGACTTTTCTAGCCGATCTCTCCGGCCAATATGCCTCAAAAAACCTGTCCACCTCAGAAAAGTTTCAACTGGGTGGTCCCTCTGGTATCCGTGCCTATCCCGTTGGGGAGGCCTCCGGTGACCATGGAATGATGGTGAACCTGAATGCGCGCTATCTGGCTGCTGAGGATACCCCGCTTGGACGTGTGCAGCTGACCGCGTTCTATGACTGGGGGAATGTCCATCAATATGCCGACCCTGACAATCTCGTCCTCTCTACACCCAACAGCTACAGCCTCTCCGGATATGGTCTGGGTGTTCTGGTGGGAACCGCTGGCAAGTCGGAGTTCAACCTACAGCTGACCCGAACCCTTGGTGACCATCCAGGGCGGGACAGCAGCACCAATCTGGATGGTGATGGAACCCAGTATGACACGCGTATGTGGCTCTCCTACTCCCATGCTTTTTAATGTCTCAGACCAGCATGCCCATTCAGATGATCAATCAAGGGTGATTTAAGATGCATATAGATCATAAAAGAGAGTGTTCTGTCCAAAAAACAGCTATTTTTCCACGTAGACGTGGGCTTTTATCCCTTCTCACCCTGCTTTTGCTGCCCACCCCAAGAACCGATCTTTGGGCTGCACCAGCAATGGATGCTCTGCCAACGGGAGGAAACATCACCGTTGGCGAGGGGAGTATCTATCAATCGGGCGTCAATATGGTCATTGAGCAGACCAGCAGTAAGCTGATCGCCAATTGGGAGAGCTTTCAGATCGGGGCGGATGCCCAGGTGACGTTTCAGCAGCCAAGTGCCTCAAGTATTGCCTTAAACCGGGTCATGAGTGCTGGGGCCAGTGAGATCTTTGGACGCTTGAACGCCAATGGTCAGGTTTTTCTCATCAACCCATCAGGGGTGATTTTTGGCCAGAATGCCCGTATTGAGGTAGGTGGTCTGGTGGCTTCCACTCTTGACCTCTCCGATGACGATTTTATGCAGGAGAATTATCGCTTTTCTGCTGGTGAGAGCACAGGAAGCATCGAAAACTGGGGCAGCTTGAATGCGGCTGAAGGGGGATATATTGCCTTGCTCTCACCCAGGGTGCGCAATGAGGGGGATATCTCAGCCCCAAAAGGCACAGCGGTCCTGGCGGCTGGGGATGAGGTCAGTGTGGATCTTTATGGAGACAGTCTGATCAAGCTAACGGTGCATAAAGGGACCCTGGATGCCCTGGCGGAAAATAAAGGACTGGTGATGGCTTCCGGTGGAGTGGCGCTGCTTTCTGCCAAAGGGGTTGATGCGGTGCATCGGGCGGTGGTCAACAACAGCGGCACCGTGGAGGCTGGGGGGATCACCACCCAGGGGGGGCGTATCTTTTTGACCGCCGCTGGTGGGGATGTGACCAATGCTGGAACGCTGGATGTGACCTCTGAACAGGCCAAAGGGGGCAGCATCACCATGACCGGTGAGACCACCACGATCGCCAGTGGGGCCAGGCTGAATGCCTCCGGTGCTACTGGGGGGGGTGAGATTCAGGTGGGGGGCAGTTGGCAAAACAGTAATCCGGATGTGGCCCAATCCCAGCAGACGGTTGTGGAACAAGGGGCAGAGCTAAAGGCTAATGCAACCGACAGCGGGGATGGTGGAACCGTCGTGGTGTGGTCCGATATCCACAATGTTGAAGGTAAGACCCGTGTGCATGGGGTGGTGGAGGCCAAAGGGGGAGAGCAGGGTGGTGATGGGGGCCAAGTTGAGACCTCTGGACACCATCTGGATGTGACCGGCATTCAACTGGCACTGGATGCGCCAAAAGGGGCCGGTGGTTTGTGGTTGCTGGACCCCAACAATATTGAGATTACCAACGCTACGTCCAATTTGGATGACTCTTCCGCTCCAACCTATACCTCGACTGACGATGGTTCCCAAATTGATGTGGCCACCATCGAAGCTCAGCTTAATGCTGGGGTTGTTGTGAAGATTCAAACGGCCTCAGCGGGTACCAATGCAGAGGATGGTGACATCATCATCAATGCCGACATCAGCAAAACGTCAGGGGATGATGCAAGCCTGATCCTGTACGCCTACGGCAATATTGT
This sequence comes from Magnetococcus marinus MC-1, assembly GCF_000014865.1. Lineage (NCBI taxonomy): Bacteria > Pseudomonadati > Pseudomonadota > Magnetococcia > Magnetococcales > Magnetococcaceae > Magnetococcus > Magnetococcus marinus. The sequence goes on along the minus strand of NC_008576.1, from coordinate 3,409,296 downwards.
GATGGATGGACACAGCATTACCTCCATATCCAATGAATTGGGTGTGGCTTTCTATGCCGATTACAACAGCTCCAGCGACGGTGCTATCGTCATCAGCGGTGACAGCAGCATTACCACCAACGGCGGTTATTTTGCGGCTGGCGGCCAGTCTGACTATTCGGGTAATGCCATGGGTGGGGCCGATTATGCCAACGGGTTTTACTTAGACGGTACCATTTCCACCGGTGGAGGCAGTGTCACGATCTATGGACAGGGTAAGAGTGGGGGGACAGGTCGGGGCATCCTGATTGAAGGCGACAGCACCATTGATGCCGCCGGAGGCAGCATAATGATGGTTGGAACGGGGGAAAAAGCCGAAGGCGTTTTGATAAAGAGTAGCACCGGTAGCGCATCGGCCCCTAGCACCCGCATCATCACCAGTGGTGATGGTGTCATTGCCATTGTCGGTATGGTGGCGGATAACGGTGCCAACGCCTCTGCCGACGAGTCTGGCGTCGCCTTTGGGGATGACAGTGTCATTGGTGCCCATTTACAAGCCGAAGATGGCATGATTGTCCTAACAGGAACCGGGGGGGATTTCAGCCCTGGGGATGTGACCAGTGATACCGCCAACGCTTCAGGGGTTCGAATTAATGGCTCTTTGATCGAAACCACCGGCGATGGCAGCATCGGCATAAACGGGACCGGTCCTACGGCTGATGCTGGGGATGGTGGCGACCGCAACGGGGTACATCTTGAAGATGATACCGTGATACGTACCGGTAGCGGAGTGGGGGGCAGTGGCCTAATTGCCATCATCGGCTACGCTTATGGTTTGGGGGAGGGGGTCGATACCAATGATGGGGGGACCCAATCCATCATTTCCGGTTCTGGTGGCGTCGTCGTGGCCGGCCAGAACTACACGGGTAGTGCTGACGGTCTACAACTCTCCGGAACCATCAATGCTGTGGGTGGAACCATTGAATTGTCTGGTATCGGTGGCGATGGAACCGATCTGGCCGATGGTGGCATAGGTGTTTACGCCTCCGGGTTGACGCTGGGCTCGGATGACACCACCAGCATCACCATTACCGGTACCGCTAAAAGTGGCGATGCAGAAGGGCTCTTTTTTACCAATACCACCACATTGGATACCTCCGCTACCGGCTCCATCACCATTACCGGCTATGGCACCGGGGTGGAGCAGGGCTTTCAAAGCAATGACACCAATACCGTCATCACGGCCGGTAGTGGGGGGTTGACCATCATTGGGGATGATGCCGAAGGCAATGGTTATGTCTATTTAAAGGGCGCCTATACAACGGAAGGTGGGGATATCACCATTACTGGCAGCGGTACCAATGGTAAGCAGGGAATCTATGCCTATAACGCCACCTTCGACACGCTGACAAGTGGTCAAATTACCTTCACCGGAACCTCTGCGGATTCTAATGGCATTACTCTTGACGGGGTGACCGTTGGCTCCGATGCCACGGATTCCATTACCCTGACTGGAACCAGCTTAAGTAACGCTGGTAACGGGATCTTTATTGATTCGGGTAGCAGCTTTGATACGTCGTCTGATGGTTCGATCACCATTACCGGTTACGGTTCAGGTGACAATGAAGGGTTTCAAAGCAACATTAGTAGCAACAGCTTTACGGCGGGCAGTGGTTTGACCATCACTGGGGATAACACCTACGGCAACGGTGCGGTAAATATCATCGGCACTTTCACCACCGAAACGGGCGATATTGTGATCACTGCGGCTGGGGAGGATGGTCAAGAGAGTATGTATGTTTCGTATGCCACCATCAATACGATCAGCAGTGGAACGATTACCCTTACCGGTGTCAGTGCGGATGATGATGGTATCTATATTAAAAATTCCACCTTTGGCTCAGATGCCACCAGCGCAATCACCATTACCGGTACCAGCGAAAGTGGCAATAATGAGGGGGTCTATGTCTACTCAGACAGCTCTTTTGATACCTCATCCAGCGGCACCATTACCATCACCGGCTACGGGACCGGTGACCAAGAGGCGGTGCAAAGTAATGACAGCGATAACAGTTTTACGGCAGGTAGTGGTGGCCTGACCATCACCGGTGATGATGCCCAAGGCAACGGCGCTGTTTATCTTAAGGGAACCTTCACCGCCGAAGCTGGCGATATTGTGATCACTGCGGCTGGGGGGGGTGGCAAAGAGGGATTCTATGGCAGCAGTGCGACCATCAATACCCTGACCAGCGGCAACATTACCATTGTTGCCAGTTCTGCCGATGCCGAAGGTTTCTACGCCAACGCTGTTACCATCGGTTCTGATACCACCGACAGCATCACCATTACCGGAACCAGCAACAGCGGCGATAATGAGGGCATCTATCTGGTTGGCGAAACGGATATTGACACCTCATCCAGCGGCAGCATCACCCTAACCGGCTATGGTTCAGGCGGTGATCAGGGGTTCCAAAGCAACTACAACGGTATCACCGTTACCGCCGGTAGCGGCGGATTGACCATCACCGGTGATGATACCCAGGGCAATGGCGCGGTTTCGCTGCGGGGGACATTTTCCTCGGAAGGGGGGGATGTCGTTATCACCGGCGTTGGTACCAACAATTTTGATGGCATTTATGGCAACGATGTCACCATTGACACAACGGGCACCATTACCCTCACCGGCACCTCAGACGATGGTAATGGCATTAACCTCGCCTACACAAACATCGGTTCTGACTCCACCAGCAGCATCACCATTACCGGAACCAGCTTAAGTGGCGACAATAAGGGTGTTTACCTGGAAAATTATAGCACATTAGAGACCTCTGCCAGTGGCAGTATAACCATAACGGGCTATGCCGCCGGTGCATGGCATGGCTTTGAAAGTAATACATCCACCAACAGCTTTAGTGCCGGTAGCGGTGGATTGACCATTGTGGGGGATGATACCTACGGTAACGGAGGTGTTTACCTGCTGGGGACCTTTACCGCCGATGGGGGAGATATTAGCATCACCGGTGAAGGGGCCAATGGTATCGAGGGTATCTATGCCGAAGATGCCACCATCAACACCACCACCAGTGGTGCGATCACCCTGACCGGAAGTTCGGCAGATTTTGATGGTATCTATCTCACTGGTGTCTCCATCGGTTCGGACAGCACCGACAGTGTTACCATTACCGGTACCAGCTTAAGTGGAGATAACGAAGCGATCTTTGTCACTGGCAGCAGCTCATTGGAGACCTCATCCAGCGGCAGTATGACCCTGACCGGCGCTGCGGCCGGGGCTTGGCAGGGGTTTCAGAGTTACTCTACAGGCAACACATTTAGTGCCGGTAGCGGTGGGTTGACCATTGTAGGGGATGATACCTACGGCAATGGAGGCGTCACCCTGGTGGGTAGTTTTACAGCCGATGGGGGAGATATCACCATCACCGGCAAAGGGGCCAATGGGTTGGAAGCTATCTATGCCGAAGATGCCACCATCAACACCACAACCAGTGGTTCCATCACCCTGACCGGTAGTGCGGCGGATTCGGATGGTATTTATCTCTCCTCTGTCTCCATCGGTTCCGACACCACCGACAGTGTTACCCTGACCGGCACCAGCCTGAGTGGTGATAACAGAGGTATCTATCTAACCTCCGCCACGAGCATGGATACCTCTGCCAGTGGTAGCATGACCATCACCGGCTACGGTTCCGGCTCCAAACAAGGATTTCGGAGTCACCATGTCGACAACAGCATGACCGCAGGCAGCGGTGGACTGACCATTGTTGGGGATAATACCTACGGTAATGGCGGGCTCTATCTTAGGGGGACCTTCACTGCTGAGGGGGGGGATATCTCCATTACCGGAGCGGGGGCCGATGGTCTAAACGGGATCTATGGGGATAATGTTACCATTAATAATATCACCAGTGGTTCCATTACACTGACGGGTACTTCGTCAGACAGCGATGGCCTGTCCGGTTCGGAGATGGTCATCGGCTCGGATGCTACCGACAGTGTCTCCATCACGGGTTACAGTACCGCTGACTTCTATACTGGAATCTATTTTGGCCCCTCCAATACGGTTGAATCCGCTGCGGATGGAAGCATAACCGTGACGGGTGCGGGTACTGGGGTGTTTGGCTACGGTGTTACCTTTGATGACAGCACCAGCACCTTTTCTGCGGGTAGTGGTGGTTTGACCATAGAGGGGGATGCCACTCAAGGTAATGGGGCGCTCTTTTTGGCGGGAAGCTTTACGGCAGTAGGGGGGGATATTGTCGTAACTGGTGACGCGACGAGTATACTCGCGGGTATTCATGCGATAGCCGCGACCATGACCACCACCACAAGCGGTAATATCACCCTGACCGGCACCTCGGAAGGAGGGGATGGTATCTATTTTGGTTCCTCTTCGGCATCGACGCTGACCACAGCGGCCAGCGGAACCATGACGGTAACTGGGACGGGGAGTGTCGGGGGTGAAGGGGTGGCGATCCACAACACCACACTCTCCGCTGGAAGCGGTGGATTAACTGTGACAGGTACAGGTGGTGACTCTGGTCACGGGGTCTACCTTTGGGAAGACACCACCCTACAGGCCACCAGTGGCGATATCTCCATTGTGGGTACGGCCGGTAGCACCTCGGCCAATGGTGTGACCATTGATAGCGATGATGGCTTAGTTGTTGTTCAAACGGTTACGGCTGGCCATATTACCATCACCGGTTCATCGACTATGGATGATGGTATTGAGGTGCGCTCCGATACCGGTCACACCGCTACCATCTCTGCGGCGGGTTCAGGGAATACCACCCTGGAGGGAACGGCGTCCAATAGCGATGCCGATGATCGGGGTATTGAGCTCAACGATGTCGCCATCACCACGGAATCGGGTGATATTACCCTTACCGGGCAATCCGCCAGCAGCAGTGAAGGGATTGGAATATCCGAAGGCAATGTGAGCATCTCCTCAACGGATTCAGGGAGCATTACCCTGATCGCTGATCGGGTGGATCTGACAGGCTCATCCAACAGTATCAGTAGTAGTGGCGTGTTGCTCATTCAACCCTATAGCGCCAGTAGCGCCATTGAGATTGGTGGTTCAGGTGGTGATCTTAATCTGGCCGCCAGTGTCTTTTCCGATACCCTCGCCGATGGCTTTAGCTATATCCAGATTGGGGATTCTGACAACAGCGGCGGAATCACTGTGGCAGGTGCAACCTCTGTGGCGGATAGTCTGCGTCTGATCCAGGGCAGCGGTAACATTACCCTCAATGACAGCCTGACCATCAGTACCGCTGGCGATTATCTACAACTGCACACCACGGGGAGCGGTTCCCAAGGGGGGGGCGGGGCCATTGTGGCGGATAACTTGGAGTTGTTGGGTAGCGGTGGGAGCTATGTCTTGACCGCTGCTACCAGCAGTACGGGTAATAATGTGGCCACTTTGGCGGCGGATACTGGCAGCGTCACCTATAAGGATCAGGATGCCCTGACGATCAACAGTGTCAATACCACAACAGGTATTACGGCCACGGGTCGCATCGCCATTACCACCATGAGCGATGCCGATGCGGCGGATCTGACCCTCTCTGGGGATCTGTCCACCACCGATACCAGCACTACGGCCATTGTTTTGAATGCAGGAGAAGATGAAGCTGCGGGACAAACCACCCTGGCCGATAGTCGGGCTGATATCCTGTATGACTATGTTATCATCTCTACCGGAGCTGATGGAGTTGTCACCTTACTGACGGGCAGTATCAATGGCAGCAGTGCCTTGGCCACGGCGCTTGGGTCGGGCAGTGGTCGCTTCCGTTATGGCAGTGATGAGACCACAACCAACTACATGACGGCACTGGAGAGTGGCGTTAACGTCGTCTACCGTGAGCAGCCAACCTTGACCCTCACGCCAGATGCCTATGAGACCAGTTATGGGGATGGAGTGAACCCCACGGCGTTCTCCATGAGTTCAGGAACCTTGGAAAATGGCGACTCCTTTATAGATCCTGACAGCTACACCATTGCCTCAACGGGTAGTTCCAGCAGCAATGTGGGCAGCTATGACCTCTCTTTCTCCAGCTTGTCGTCTACCAACAGCTTGGGCTATGCCTTGAGTGGCGCCACCCGTACAGATGGGCACACCATTTCTACGGCCGCGTTGACCATCACCGCCGAGAATGACAGCAAGACCTATGATGGCGATGCCTACAGCGGCGGTAATGGGGTGAGCTACAGCGGCTTTGTCAATGATGAAGAGAGTGCGGTGCTGGGGGGATCCCTTAGTTACGGCGGAACATCGCAGGATGCCACCGATGCCGGAAGCTACACCATTATTCCCAGCGGTTTGACTTCATCCAACTATGCGATCACTTTCAATAATGGCACCCTCACGGTCAATAAGGCCGCTTTGAGTGTAACCGCCGAGAACGACAGCAAGACCTATGATAGCGAGGCTTACAGCGGCGGTAATGGGGTGAGCTACAGCGGCTTTGTGGGGGATGAGGATAGCGCGGTGTTGGGTGGCTCCATTAGTTACGGCGGAACATCGCAGGATGCCACCGACGCCGGGAGTTACAGCATCACGCCCAGCGGTTTAACCTCGGATAACTATAATATCTCGTTCAATAATGGCACCCTGACTGTCAATCAAGCCGCATTGAGTATCACTGCCGAGAACGACAGCAAGACCTATGATAGCGAGGCTTACAGCGGCGGCAATGGGGTGAGCTACAGCGGCTTTGTGGGGGATGAGGATAGCGCGGTGTTGGGTGGCTCCATTAGTTACGGCGGAACATCGCAGGATGCCACCGACGCCGGAAGTTACAGCATCACGCCCAGCGGTTTGACTTCATCCAACTATGCGATCACTTTCAATAATGGCACCCTCACGGTCAATAAGGCCGCTTTGAGTGTGACCGCCGAGAACGACAGCAAGACCTATGATAGCGAGGCTTACAGCGGCGGCAATGGGGTGAGCTACAGCGGCTTTGTGGGGGATGAGGATAGCGCGGTGTTGGGTGGCTCCATTAGTTACGGCGGAACATCGCAGGATGCCACCGACGCCGGGAGTTATACGATTATTCCAAGCGGCTTAACCTCTTCAAACTATGAGATAACATTCAATAATGGCACCTTGACGGTCAATAAGGCCGCTTTGAGTGTGACCGCCGAGAACGACAGCAAAACCTATGATAGCGAGGCTTACAGCGGCGGTAATGGGGTGAGCTACAGCGGCTTTGTGGGGGATGAGGATAGCGCGGTGTTGGGTGGCTCCATTAGTTACGGCGGAACATCGCAGGATGCCACCGACGCCGGGAGTTATACGATTATTCCAAGCGGCTTAACCTCTTCAAACTATGAGATAACATTCAATAATGGCACCTTGACGGTCAATAAGGCCGCTTTGAGTGTGACCGCCGAGAACGACAGCAAAACCTATGATAGCGAGGCTTACAGCGGCGGTAATGGGGTGAGCTACAGCGGCTTTGTGGGGGATGAGGATAGCGCGGTGTTGGGTGGTTCTCTCAGCTATGGTGGAACATCGCAGGATGCCACCGACGCTGGAAGTTACAGCATCACGCCCAGCGGTTTAACCTCGGATAACTATGAGATCTCGTTCAATAATGGCACCTTGACGGTCAATAAGGCCGCTTTGAGTGTGACCGCCGAGAACGACAGCAAGACCTATGATAGCGAGGCTTACAGCGGCGGTAATGGGGTGAGCTACAGCGGCTTTGTGGGGGATGAGGATAGCGCGGTGTTGGGTGGCTCCATTAGTTACGGCGGAACATCGCAGGATGCCACCGACGCCGGGAGTTACAGCATCACGCCCAGCGGTTTAACCTCGGATAACTATAATATCTCGTTCAACAATGGCACCTTGACGGTCAATAAGGCCGCTTTGAGTGTGACCGCCGAGAACGACAGCAAAACCTATGATAGAGAGGCTTACAGCGGCGGTAATGGGGTGAGCTACAGCGGCTTTGTGGGGGATGAGGATAGCGCGGTGTTGGGTGGCTCCCTCAGCTATGGTGGAACATCGCAGGATGCCACCGATGCGGGAAGCTATACGATTATTCCAAGCGGCTTAACCTCTTCAAACTATGAGATAACATTCAATAATGGCACCCTGACTGTCAATCAAGCCGCTTTGAGTGTGACCGCCGAGAACGATGGCAAGACCTATGATGGCAACGCCTACTCTGGCGGTAATGGGGTGAGCTACAGCGGCTTTGTGGGGGATGAGGATAGCGCGGTGTTGGGTGGCTCCCTCAGCTATGGTGGAACATCGCAGGATGCCACCGATGCGGGAAGCTACAGCATCACCCCCGGCGGTTTGACCTCATCCAACTATGCGATCACCTTCCATGATGGCACCCTGAGCGTCAATCAGGTGGGTTTGACCGTCACCGCCAATGATGACAGCAAAACCTATGATGGAGAGGGGTATACGGATGGCAATGGGGTTGTGTATAGCGGTTTTATTGATGATGAAGACAGTTCGGTGCTGGGGGGCGAACTGACCTATACGGGAACCTCTCAAGGGGCGGTTGCTGTGGGTACCTACGCCATCATGCCCAGTGGCTTAAGTGCGACAAACTATAGCTTTAGCTATGTGGCGGGCTCCTTGAGCGTGCTCCCCAAAAGCTATGAGACCAACACGCCTGATACTGAGGCGGATCTGGTGGTGGCCGCACCCACCCAGCTGGAAGAGATCGCCCTTTCCATCCCCCAAACAACCCAGTCTATAGGTGAGCAGGATCAAATCTTCTCGGTTGTCTCAGGCAATGAAACCGTCGTTTTTCTAAAAGATGCTCAAAATGGTGACATTGGTGGCGGCATGGAGGATCCCAAGCCGGTACAAGTGGTGGCCTATCGCGCCGATACACCACCCCGTGTGGAGGATGGATTTAGCGTCCAAGCGGGACAAAATGCCATTCGCTTGCGGCCCCTTAACCGTGTGGATCAAGAGATCACCAGCCCTGGTGAGGCGGTTTTTGCACTTGGTTTTACGGTCCAGGGGGCGCAGGGAGAGGTTTCATTCTCGGTTAATCAGACCCAGCAGGGGATTGTGATCAAACCCAATGGCCAAGCCGCAGCCACCCTGCTGGAGGGTCGACGTGACAAGGTGATTGGGGTTGCGCTGTTGCAGTTGCGGCAACAGGGCTCGGTTGCGCTTGAGCAGCTGAAAACGATCTATCTGGATCTGCCATAATCAGGCATGGCCGGTCATGTTCATCGTCGCAGAGCCGGAACTCACCCAGCGGATCATTGTAGGGCGTTAGCGTTGATTTTCGGGGGGCAGGTTTAGCTGCCAGCTACGATGCAAACTTTGCAAGCGCGCAACGGTGGATTGTTAACAACGGTAAACGGCGCTTCTGTTGCTTAAATTTTGGTGTACACTGATCCCCTACCGTTTTGTTTGAGGAGGTCCGTTCTGTTGAAGCCGCAAGGGTGCGACATATTGGTGGTTGGGGATGCGGAGAAACTCAGCTGGCCCCAGCTATTGGAACCGTTGCAGCTCTCCTGGTGCCAGTGTGAACCAGGGGGGCTTCCTGCTTATCACGCGGCTGTGAATCACATCCAAGTCATTCTGGTCTGCTATCCCTATGGGTTGGAAACGGTGACAAAGTGGCTGACTTCCTGCCCTGCCACTGCTCATCCACCTGCTATGGTTTATCTGGATCACCATTTTCAGCGTGAGCACGCTTTGGCAACCCTGCAACAGGGAGGGGTGGAGTATCTGGATGTCCAGATGCCCAAACGTTTCATCGTTCAAAGGCTGAGTATGATTTTGGCGGTGCGTAAGCATGCCCAGGCTATCCAGCCTGAGGCAGAGGCACCTCGATTGGAGCCAGCCCGAACCCGTCTGCGTACGCTGGTGGTGGAGGATGGAGGGGTGGCCGCAGCGGTATTACAATCCTTTTTACAGCAGGAGGGGCACAAGGTCACCATGGCCTATACGGGATCCCAGGCCATGGCTTCGATCCAGCACCATTTTTTTGATTGGATCTTTCTCGATATTCACCTGCCTGACATGTCAGGGTTGGAGCTTTATAAACGTCTGCGTCAACGTCTGACATTTGGGGTGGGCATCACCGCCACAACCGGTGATTTGGATGAATACAATACAGAGGATTATCTCAAAATGGGCTTTGATGGCCTATTGCGCAAACCGGTTAATCCTGAAGCGTTGCGCGCCTGCCTAAGTCAGGGCTGCCGTTTAGAAAGTAGTGCCTTGCCGGAGCATTCGGTGGTCATGGAAATGACCCCCAAACTGCTGGTGGATGGCCAGCGCGCACGGCGCATTATCCAATTTTATGATCGCGCCACACGCAAGCGTTTGGCGCATATCTTTGATGAGGAAATGGTTTCTCAATTTCAAGCTTTGGGCGAAGCGGTGCAGAAACTGGATCGTCCCTCCCTCGGTTTTATCTGCCACCGAATGGTGAGTAGCGCGGCCAGTTTTGCGTGTCATCGGCTAACCGTTTTGGCCAAACAGATGGGGCAAGAGGGGGGCTGGAAAGCGCAAAAGGAGTTGGAGGCTGATCTGCTAAATTTGGAACATGCCTATCATGCCACCCGGCAGGCATTGACCCATGTGTTTGATCTTGAGGGTGAACTTTAAATTACTGAGCCTGCTGCCATCCTCGCAGGCCTTCCAGGAGTTTTTCCAAATTCCCAATCAAGGTGTTGGCCTCAATTTTAGAGGATCCATTCCAGGTTTTTCCCAACAGTTGATAAAGCGTTTCTGCTTGATGGGCCAAGGGTATGGCCCCAATGTAGTCAGCAGATGTTTTGAGGCCATGCAGTTGGCTTCTGAACCCAACATGATCGCTGTTTAGCAGGGCGGATCGCAAAAGGGATTGGGTTTGCTGATGATCTTTTGCAAAGGTTTCCAGCAGGTGAAGATAGAGCGTTTCGCGACCAACCACCCGTTGTAGACCGATGGTCACATCAATGCCCTCCAAAGCCGGAAGCTTTTTGGTGGAAGCGGCATCAGGGGTGGGTGGTTGTAATGGTATAGTAGGGCGAGGCGAAGTGGTGGTGGGCAGCCAGTGATGCAACAGCTCAAACAGTTGAGCCCAATCCATAGGTTTGAAGATCAGTTCATTCATACCAATCTCCAGGCAGGCTTGGCGTATCCCAGCGTCAGAATGTGCGGTCATGCCGATCACAGGTAGCGTTGGATAGTTGCGGCGCAAGCGACGGGTGCAGGAGAGGCCATCCATAACAGGCATCTCCACATCCATCATAACCAGATCCACCGGGTGCTGAGCCAACTGATCCAGGGCGCTCTGTCCGTTTTCGGCATGCCAGACCACCAAACCAGCCTCCTCAAAGAACAGTTGGAGAACATGGGTGTTGAGTGGATTATCCTCCACCAGCAAGATGTGACAACCACTATGATGGGTAGCAAGGGGGTGACGTGGCTCCTTCGGCGCTTGTGCAACGGCTGGCGAGGTGTGAAGGGTGTCAATCTCTGTTTCAGAGACCGGGCAATAGGGGATGCGCAGGGTAAAACGGCTGCCTTGGTTGGGGGTGCTTTCCATGGCGATATCCCCTTCCATCAAGGACAAAATATGGCGGCAGATTGCCAAGCCCAGGCCGCTGCCCCCATAGCTGCGGGCGATGCTTGGATCCGCTTGATTAAAGGCTTCAAACAGACTCTGCTCTTGGCTGGTGTCCATGCCAATGCCGCTGTCGCTGACGATGATGGTCAGCCTGGGCGGCGTGGATGCATCGCTCTCCAGCCGAGCTTCCAGCGTGATATGCCCCTGGAGGGTAAATTTGTAAGCGTTGTCCAGCAGGTTGGTGATGACCTGTTCCATGCGCACCGGGTCCAGATTGGCCCAGGCGGGAAGATCTTTCGCCATGCTTAAAGAAAAGTGCAGTCCCTTCTTCGCTATCCTGGGCGCAAAGCTCTCTTCCATGCGCTTGAGTAAGGTTGGTAGATGGGTAGGCTGGGGGGCCAGAGTCAGCTTTTGAGCCTCCATTCTGCTGTAATCCAGAATGTCATTGAGCAGGGTGAGCAGGGCGTGGGAGGCGCTGCCTAAATGTTCCAATAAATGGAGCTGTTGAGCCTTTAACTCCGTTTGGCGGAGCATGACGACATAACCAAGGATGGCGTTCAAAGGGCCACGAATCTCATGGCTGACCTGGGCAAAAAAGGTGTTTTTGGCCTGGGCTGCGACCCGGCTGAGATCCAACTCATGCTCAACCTGCTTTTGTGCCTGTTGGGCTTTCAATATGCGGATGCGGTTCCAGCCAATGGCAAAAATAAGCAAAATGGCCAGTACAGCGGCGGTGCGAATCAGGATGATTGGATCTACTAAAGGTTGCGGGATGGCGTCGATCCAGCGGGAGAAAATAACCGCTCTCTCGCTCATGGGAAAATAGTCTATGGCCTTGTTGAACAGTGGTGTTAGCGCAGTATGACGCCTGCTCAAGGCGATATGGATAGGCTGCTCCAAATCAAAACGACCTGAGATCTGAAGGGTATGGCGCTGCTCTTTGACCAGGGAGTAGCTGATGGCATAAGAGACGCTGGAAAAGCCAAACAGTTGACCTTTTTCCACGGCGTCCAACCCCTCATCCAAATTATTAAATGTTTTCAGGTGAATGGATGGGTAGTTATCGCGCAAACGGGATTCGGTGGCTGTATTGCGGATCACCCCAATCGTCCGATCTCCAATCTCTTCAATATGCTGTAGGTAAGGTGTGTTGCGCAGGGTGGCAATAACCGGGGAAAAGGTATAGTAACTGTGGCTGAAATTCAAAAATTGACGACGTTTGGCGGATTGACCGGCAATCAAAAGCAGATCAATCTCCCCGGCGCGCAGTTTGTTGATGCAGGTTTCCCAATCCGGTGTGGATTGAAAATGGATGTCGATCCCCAATAGTTGGGAAAGCTTGCGGGCGATTAATGGGGTGATACCTACGGGGGCTCCTTCATCGGAGATGGCCTCAATGGGCATCCAATTTGGATCGATACAATATGTAAGTTTTTGGTTTTCTTTTAAGAGTTGCTGTTCTGCGGGGCTCCACTCTACACGATTGGACAGCGTGGTTGCGCCCACTTCAGGCTCTGCCCATGCAACGCCCACACACAGACAGTACAAAGTAAATAGCCAAATTTGAATGCTCTGGTGTATACCTAATCGTATGGTGATCATGTGAATATTAACCATCAACTGACATCATCATCCATGGCAGATCGACCTTATCCCGTTCCAGATGCTGGCGTTAAAAGGCCTGAGCCCCCTGCTCGGGTTCTCTTGGCAGAGGATGATCCCCTGCTGATGGAGATGTTGGCACTTACGTTTGACCAAGCAGGCTACCATGTGGAGCGTGCTCTGACTGTGGCTAGTCTGCGCACACTTTTAATGCAGCATTCGTTTGATCTTGTCATTGTTAATTGGCATCTGCAACGCGAAAATGGGTTGCACGTTTTTTTGCAGCACAACCTGCAAAAGGGGACGCCTTGCCTGTGTATGTGTGACGATGAAGAGCTCTCTGTTCGTAATCTGGCGCTGGCGTACGGGGCGGCTGATTTTATGGTCAAGCCTTTGGATGAGCAGGAGTTGCTGGCTAGAAGTCGACGTCTGATCACTCTCTATTCCCAACGCTCCCAGATCCAAGCTTTGCATGCTGTACGCTTCTGTTTTCAGGGATTGACCTTGGATTTGCAAAACGGCTCTTTGAGCAGTCCAACGGAGAAGAGTATCAAACTAACCTCGGCGGAGTTTAAATTGCTTACTCAGTTTGTCCGCCACCCTTACATCTCCTTGCAACGGGAAAAATTAACCGAAGAGGTGCTGGGGCGTCCATGGCGATTTGGTGACCGCAGCTTGGATGTGATCGTCAGCCGCTTGAACAAGAAATTATCGCCCTATTTTGAGGGTCGCCAAGCTGTTCGGTCGGAGCGGTTTGTAGGCTATGTTTTTGAAAGTCAGGTCGATCTGTTTAATGATGTGTAGGTCCAAAAAACTCTGTCCGAGCCTTATTTAGAGCAGATTTTGATTGGTCAGGGGAGCATTTTAGGCTCTGGAATGATGGCTGAGAGGATTTCTGGAGCAACTGTTTGTAGAAGAGTGCTACGTGGACGCGCTCTTGATGACAATGATCACTGATTTAGCGCAGCAGATATCGAAGGTTCCTCAGGCAGGAGACCTTGCTTTTTGAACCTTGGAGGGGACATTTCAGCCGTGCTGGCGATCGTAACGGTGATGCAGGCCACCCAAAAATGGGGTAGCTTTGAACGCACCGTCAGTCAGTAACTGAATGGGTCTGTGGATTGGAGTGTCCTTGTTCAGCCCAAGGTGCGTGCGTGATCCGTGAAAATAGATTAGATACTCATCAAGCAGCTTTTTCAGATGGGCCGGACTGATTACAATTACATGATTGAAAGGAAGCCGAAGGCACCTTTCGCTGCTTGGGCAGATGCGGAGACTTCAATCTTTAACGTGAACCGCCGTGGTACGGAACCGTATGCCCGGTGGTGTGGGAGGTCGGCGGGGGTGCCCCCGCCTCCTACCCGAGAGGGGCTTATTATGTCGCAACCATACATAAAGGTGTGGGATCTGCCCACGCGACTGTTCCATTGGAGCTTGGTGGCGGTTGTCGCAGGCTCGTTCTACACGGTAAAAACCTCACAAATGGCACTGCATGCTTACTTGGGCTATGGGGTGCTTACCCTGGTGCTCTGGCGGCTAGGATGGGGCCTTTGGGGGTCAAGCACCAGTCGCTTTAGCCAATTTGTGCGCGGTCCCCGGGTGGTGCTGGCTTATCTGCGTAGCTTGCTTGCGGGGCAACCCCATGGGCATTACGGGCATAATCCGGCGGGTGCGATGATGATTGTCGCCTTGTTGCTGGTCTTGTTGTTACAAGGGCTGGGGGGACTGTTTGCCAGCGAGAATACCTTCCTGTTTTTTGATGGTCCATTGGTGCATTGGGTGGGGGCAGCTTGGAGTGAAACCCTAACCTTTTGGCATAAAAGCAGCGGTTCTCTCCTTATGGTGTTGGTGGGGCTGCATGTGCTGGCAAATCTGCTCTATCTTCTGCTGTTTCGGCAAAATTTGGTGCGTCCCATGCTCACCGGGTTACGTCCCCCAATGCCTTCTGGCGAAACCGGGGCGACCCCACAGGCCCCGCTGGGGCGGGCGCTGGTAACATTGTTGATTGCTGGGGCATTGGTCGTGGGGTTATTGCAATTTTAAAAGGCGACGACGACGACGACCCAGGTGGAGTGCGAGAAACAGGCTACTTATGCCTGCTATGACCCAGAGAGGATGGTAGAGGGGTCGAACCAAGGCATAAGCTTGCTCGGGGTCGTCGGGGTTGACCCGTGCTTCGATCACCTGACCAATGGGGTAGTAACGCCGCAAATAGTGTTCGGCCCGAGCTCGGCTGCTAAAATTGGGGGGCGCTTGGGCCAACAGCCCGCCCATACTCCAGCGCTGATTTTCCCAGACATAGCGAAACTGCACCTGGGGTTGGTAGGTCACGTTTTGACCCAACCAACTGGGGGTATGGTGGGTGAGCATATCCACCGCATTATAGGTCACCACGCCAGGTGTGGTCTGCCAATGGCTATACAACGCATAGGTGTGTTGAAGGGCACCCCCCATGCCATGCACCAGCATCCACAGGGCCGCCAAGAGAAGGGCACCAATCAACAGGGGCGAGGGAGGGGTGAGGGCGTTGTTTCGCCCTGGCGGGACGTTCTGGGAAACCACTGGCGTGATCTCCCCCGTACACGAAGGGCAGAGATGGTCCCCCGCATGGGGATCGCGGTAAGCGGGGTGCAACAAACCGCTGTGGCGCCACCAAGGGGCGGTTAGACGCAGGAGCTGGTGGTTACGGCTAATGCTGCCACCCTGGCTGTGCAAGATGACCCAGGCGATGTTACGGTGGCAACGTGCGCAACTGGGGGCGGGTAGATCCCAGCCATCCACACGGCCATGATAGTCGGCCCGCAGCAGACGATTAAGACGGCGGACGCGGCGGTGCAGGGTGGGTAGTTCGAGTATGGCCGCCAGCAGGGGCAGGCCAGTCCAGCAGAGCATGACGGAGAGCCCGCCTAAAATCGGATCGCGCAGGTAAAAATGGTGCCCGCCTAGCCAGCCACTGGAGAGCAGCCAAAAATAAGCGGTGGATGGGGATTTCTGCACGAGCATAGTGGTTGATTGGCTCCTGGGTATAAGTGGTGTGTCCGCCAGCGGGGTTAGGAGATCCGCAGGGTAGGCCAAGGGTCGTCTGAGTGGAGCATTTGGGGCGCCGTGGTGTAAGACCTGTCCCGCCATTGTTGAAAGGTGAGGCTTTTTTTTCAAGGGTGAAATCTAAAAAATGTGGAAATAAGTGCAACAGATGGATAAAACAGAGATAAACTTTTTAACGGGGGAACGCGCCGTGCCGCCAAGCGGTCTACCACGAGGGTGTGTCTATAATTGGTGTGGATAGGAGCCCCAAAACACGCTGCAAATTTTGACCGTATGGTGCGGTCGTTTAAGCATACAATCTTGGAGAATAGCGATGAAAAAGTGGGTTTGCAATGCCTGTGGATTTGAGTATGACGAAGCCGTTGGTCTGCCTGAAGATGGCATTCCAGCGGGCACGGCTTGGGCCGATGTGCCAGCCGATTGGGTCTGCCCGGACTGCGGTGTCGGTAAAGATGAGTTTAGCATGGTCGAGGCATGAGCCCCTGTGCCAACAGGTAGTGGGTTAAAAAAAGCTGCTGAGACACTAAGGTTTCAGCAGTTTTTTTTTGGTTGAATGAGCATGGCAGGATGGCAAACTCAAAGGCAACAGCGCGGTGTTATGTGAGGCAATGGCATGCTCCAAAATAATAGTTACCAGCGCGGGGTGGTGTTGATGCTGCTCAGTGCGGTTATTCTCAGCAGTATGGGGCTATTGGTGCGCGGTATGACGCAAGCCCAGGATTGGCAGGTGGTGTTATGGCGGGGGATATGGGCGACCACGGGGATGGGGCTGGTGTTGCTGGTGCAGAACCGTGGTGGGAGTTGGCAGCGCATCCGTGAGGCGGGTTGGTTGGCACTATTGGGTGGAGTGTTTCAAGGGGGGGGCTCCATTGGGTTTATCCTCTCCATGTTGCACACAACGGTGGCCAATGCCATGTTTACCATGAGTAGCATGCCGCTCTTTACGGCGCTGCTGGCTTGGCTGGTGTTGCGCGAGCCCCTGCATAAAATCACGCTGTTGGCCATCGCCGTGGCCATGGCGGGGGTGGGACTCATGGTGTGGGATGGCATGAGCTATGGTGGCGCGCTGGGGAATCTGCTGGCGTTGGGGGCCGCGCTGTGTGCCGCCTGTTTGGTGGTGGTGTTGCGCTACGGGCGTGGGCGTAATATGTTACCAACCCTGATATTTGGTGCCCTCATATCGGTTATGGTGGGGGGCGTGATGGTGCCGGGCAGTTGGATGATCCCTTGGCGGGATTGGCTGCTCTGTCTGCTGTTGGGGGGTGGGGTGACGGTGGCGGGGCATCTGCTGTTTCTGCTGGCCTCACGGGATTTGAGTGGGGCTCAGTTAACCCTGGTGGGGTTGGTGGAGTTTGCCTTAGGTCCGCTGTGGGTCTGGTGGTTCATGGGTGAAGAGCCATCAGGCTGGAGCCTGCTCGGGGGAGCGGTGGTGTCGCTGGCGGTGGTGTGGCATACGGTGTGGGGAGCTGCCTGGGTTAAGCCGCTGCCAGGCCCTGCTTAAATGTCGGTTGGGTGACTAAGCAAGTTTTTACCATGAATGATGGCTTATAAAAGGAGTGCTGAAGGTGAGTAAACATCCGGGTGCCATTGGACGTGTAGCCTTAAAAAAGGAGTATGTGCGGGCCCCTGTGCCCATGGCGCAAAGGTTTGTGACCCCGACCTTTATGGTGCTGCTGCTGGGGGTGGCCGGTGGTGCGGTGGCGCACCTGTTGGGGCGGCCTATGCCGACTTTATGGTATCCGCTGCTGGGGGTGCTGTTGGCCGTGGTTGGTATGGGGCAGCTCCTGTTGGTGCGTAAAGTGGTGGGACGCATTTTGCAGACGGTACAGGCCAAAATGGTTTTTACCGGGAGCTTGATGCTTTTGGCCGCGGCCCTGTGGTTTGGTGTGTGAAGGGAATAAAGTGGGGGGCTTGGGTGTGATAAGGATCATTTTGCTTAGGGCTGCGCCTAAAATCATGTAACATATTGTCGTAGGTTGGCCTCTTTATTATTGGTGGAGGCTGTTTTTTCTCAAATATGTGTGTTGCCTTGTTGGTGGGTCACAGGCGGGCTGCTGACAGGGGTGTGTGGGGGCGTTTCCAATGGGTTGTTTGGATTGCGGGTTTGATAATCGTGAAGGGGTTCGTTTCTGCACGCAGTGTGGGTTGCCCCAAGCCGCCTTTTGCCCGCGTTGTCACTTCGCAGCGGCAGAGGGCGACCGCTTTTGCGGTGGATGTGGCTTGCGTCTACAAATGGGACAGGGTGTTTTGCCCAGCAGTGAGGGGGGGGCAGGCAAACTTCTGACGGCGGTCTCAGCCAGTTCTGGCAAAGGGGTGCTGCCGGCCAACCAATCCATGGAGTCGGAACGCAAACATGTCACCGTGCTGTTTGCCGACATCTCCGGCTTTACCGCTATGAGCGAAAAGCTGGATCCAGAAGAAGTAACTCAAATCATGAACGGCTGCCTGAAAATGTTGGCCGATGTTGTGACCCATTATGAAGGCTATGTGGATAAGTTTATTGGTGACTGTATCATGGCGCTGTTTGGGGCCCCCGTCACCCATGAAAATGATCCCGAGCTGGCCTTGCGCGCAGCCCTGGATATGCAGCAGGGCATGCTAAACTATAATAAAAATCTACCGGTTAAGCTGGATAAACCGTTAACCCTGCATATCGGTATTAATACCGGTATTGTGATCGCTGGTGGCGTGGGCTCCGATCAAAAAATGGAGTACACGGTGATGGGTGATACGGTTAATTTGGCCTCGCGTTTGGAGTCCAAGGCGGCCTCCGGTGAGACTTTCCTTTCCGGCTATACCTATAATATGACCCGCAGCCTGTTTGAGTTTGACCGTCTGGAACCCATGATGGTTAAGGGTAAACAAAAACCGGTGGAGGTCTATCGACTCAAAGGGCTCAATAGAGGCCGTGGGGATGACCGTAAGGCGCACCTGCCACTGGTGGGCCGGGCCGAGGAGATGCGTCAGCTTTCCGAACGGGTCGAGCGATTGGTCGAGGGCAAGGGGCAGGTGGTGTTCCTGACCTCGGAGCAGGGGTTTGGTAAGAGCCGTATTCGATTAGAAATTCGTAAACAACTGGTCGATATGGGTCTGACCTTGTTGGAAGGGGCCTGCCACTCGTTCTGCCGCTCAACCCGCTACCATGTGGTGGGGGAGCTGCTCAAACAGCTGTTCGGCATCAATGCGGACGATGGGGATGCGGTGGCGCTGGAGAATATGGAAGCGGCCTTAACCACCCTGTTAGAGCTACCCCCCGATCTGAATCAGGAGTCGGCCCGGGCACTGGTCTATATTGCCTCACTGCTGGGTTTGAAGGTGGACAACCAGCGTTATGAAATTCCCTTGGAGCAGATGGACCCCCGTGAGGTTAAGGCAGAGACCTTCCGGGCGATTGCTTGGCTGTTTACCAAAATGGCGAAAAAGCGCCCCCTGGTTATAACGGTGGAGGATCTGGATAACGCCGACAGTGCTTCCATGGAGCTGCTCACCTTCCTGCTGGAGGATCTGCGCAGTGTGCCCGTGATGTTCCTGCTGTTGATGCGGGCGGGGGGCGAACGGGATGCCAGTAAGCTTACCACCACCTGCAAACGGGTATGGGGTGCCGATTTTCTGGAGGTTGCTTTCAGCCAGTTCAGTGAGGAGGAGTGCGGCTTGCTGATTCAGCACCTCTTGGGTTCGCATCAAATCCCTGCCGAGCTCTATTCACTGGTGATGAACCGTACCGATGGCAACCCGCTATTTATTGAAGAGGTGGTGCAAAGTCTGGTAGATGGTCAGGTGGTGGAAAAACGTTCCGACGGCTCCATTGGCCTGTTGAAAGATCTGGCGGGGGTCTCTATCCCTGGCTCGGTGCATAGCTTAATCCTGGCCCGGATTGACAAGTTGCAGACCAAGTTGAAAGATCTGTTGCAGATGGCATCGGTCATTGGCAACGTGTTCCGTCTGGATCTGCTGCAAGCGGCCTTTCCAGTGGCGGATTTGGACCAGCGCTTGCGCCTGCTAGAAGAGATGGGGATTCTCTATGAGGTGCGCAGTTTCCCCGAAGTAGAGTACAGTTTCCGCAATGGTTTGATTCAAGAAGCGGTCTACGCCACCATGCTCAAGCAGAAGGTGCGTGAGCTGCACCTTAAAGTGGCCGATCTAACCGAGACCCTCTATGCCGAGCGTTTGGAGAACCATCTGGAGTCTCTGGCGCGGCACTTGGAACTGGCGCAGGCTTGGCCCCGTGCCTATCGCTATCTGGTGCGCAGTGGCGATAAAGCGCGGCTGGCCTTTGCCAATTTGGAGGCCAAAGGGTATTACCAGCGCACCGTGGAGGTTGCCGAGCAGAACCCCGAGGTATTGGCGCAGGCAGAGGCCCCTTCGCTGGCCCAGGTCTATACCCACTTGAGTGAGGTTGAGGAGCTGTTGGGGGATATGGATGCGGCTATAAAGGCGCGAGAGCATGGTGTAACCCTGCTCGATAGTGCGGTGGAAAAAGCGGCTGAAACCCGTTTGATTGGTCGTTTGTTAGAAAAACGGGGGGATAAAGAGCAGGCTCTGGAGGTGTACGATCGTGCGGTGGAGCTGCTGGCTGGGTTCCCGGACCATGTGGAGATGGGTCGGGTATTAACCAACCGCAGTTGGGTACTCAACCGCATGAAACAGGGTGCCCGTGCCTTGCACGAGGCGCAGACGGCCATGCAAATTTTTCAGGCGCACGATGCCCGCGGTGATATGGCGCTGTTGTATAACAATCTCAGCGTTTTCTGCGAGCATGCTGGGGATCTGGAGCAGGCTTTGGCGCATAACCAGAAGAGCTTGCAAATGTTTGAGGCGCTGGGTAATGTGCGTCAGCAGGGCAATGTGCATCTCTCATTGGGCTATATCTATAATGGACTGCGGAATTTTGAACAGGCGCTGATCCATTTTGATCAATCCTTTGAGCTTATGGACCGTATTGGCAACCGTTATGGGGCCGCCACCGCTTTGATGTCCAAAGGGCGTTGCCTGTTGGATGTCGATAAAGTGGAGGAGGGGGAGACCGCCCTGCTGCGTGCCTTACGCATCCACAAAGAGTTGAATATTTCTCGTAAAGTGGTGGCTAACCAGTTGGCTTTGGTGCGGCTCTATCTGCGCAATGTGGATCACCATGCTGCTCGGCGCTTCTTGAGTGAAGCCAAAGAGTTGGCGCGGCGTGAGGGTTTTGAATCCGATCTGGCTAAGCTGGCGCAGTTAGAGGGGGACCTTATGGTATTGGAGGGTAAAGATCCCTGTGGTCAATACCAAGAGGCCATCAGCCTGTTTGGTGCCATGGGTCGCACCCGCGAAGCCGAGCAGGTAATCAAAGCCCTGGAAAGATACCGAAGCAGCAATCATCAGTAGCCCTCGTTTAGCAGCAGGGTGTCAACGGACAAGCGGCAGCTCCAGTGGGGTTTGCCGCTTGTTTTGGTTTGGGGGTGCGACGGATGGTGCGGTACCGACCGCGCTTGTTTAAATAAAGGAGCGGCGCGTCAATCGGGGCGTGGGGTTATCCCCCGACTTGGCGGAAGGGTCGTTCATGGTTATCTGGGCGGAGGATCATGGGGTGAAACTGCACCTCACCTTGCCAACCTAAGAGACCTCGGTAGCTGAGCGGGCGCACCCATAGTCTGGGGGCGTGCCCGGTGGCGTTGGCCAGATAGGGCAAAAAGCCAAAGCGCATGAGAAAGTCGGCATGGGTGGCGCTATAGAGCGCCTCATGCCCACGCGCCGTACACGCACGAATGCCATCTTCAACCAGCATGCTACCAATGCCTAAACCGCGATGGTTAGGGTGTACAAACAGCGATGCCATGCCGACAAAACGGGGGCTTTGGGGGGTGTCATCATGCACATCAATGGGCAAAAAGAGGGCGTGTCCCACCAGCGAGCTGCCCTGGTAGACCAAACGAGAAATGCTGCCACCGCTGGATGATGCCATGCTGTGCAGGCTCTCCATGGGTTGCACGTCCGTCATATCTGCCCGATAAAGGGCGTTCAGGGCCGTTCGATCTTGGCGGGTTGCCCAGCGTATACGTAAGCCGTGACATAATGGGGTCATGGGTAAAAATCCTCGCTTTGGCGCCACACAGCTGCCTTCCTTGGCGGTCTGGTGCGTGGGGGCGCAAGATGCCCCAAAGTAGCCCGTTGGAAAACAGACGATAGGGATGCCTCCATGCACCCCTCTGCCGTTAGAGCACGCCAAAATGGCGACAGGCGTCTCCATAAAGGTTTGGTGATCGCAACTTTCCCGCCAAAACACCAAAAAAAACGCGGCATGCCGTGGGGCGTGCCGCGTGTGCGTCTTGGGTGAGGTGTTTAATTAGAGGGTATTCCCAAAATCAAACACTTTTTTCAGCAGGTCGGTACTACGGGCCACGGGATTGGTGCGAATTTTTTGCTCTTCAATGGCCATTTTGGAAAAGAGTCCATCCACACTCTTTTGGGTGACATATTTATCCAGATCAAAATCTTGAGGAGAGATCATTGAGGTTACGCTGCCCAATAAACTGCCTAAGCCACCCCCGCTGTGTTGACCCGCTGAGCCGAGCAGCGAGCTAACGCCACCGGCCCCTTGCAACAAACCAGATACCTGTTTGTAGGTGGCGGTGGCACCAGACTCTCCAGTGGCTTGGGTGACGATGGGCAAAATCGCCTGTTGCAGGGCGGTGCTGCTACTCCTACGAAAGTAGTCGGTGGCGGCATTTTCGCCTCCTTGCAAAATCGCCAAGGCATCGGTCAACGTCATGTTGTTGATCGCCTGGATAAAGATATCCACGGTGGAGGGCACGGCCTGTTCGGCGGCGCGGTTCATGGTGGTAATAAATTTATCCTGTAGCGATGGCCCAACCAAACTGCTGATGGCGCCCAAGGCTTCGGGCATGGGGATTTTTACGCTGGCATCGTCCAAAAATCCCCCTTGTTTACCCAAGTTAGAGACCGCCGTTTTGGCCCCCAGGCGCAGGGCCTCTTTTAAGCCATCCACCATCTCTTGTTGCGAGAGGTTCATAAAAGCGCTGCCGGTGGCTGGGGTGGCGGTGGTGGGTTGAGTGGCCGGTTGGGTCGCCTGTTGGGCCAGAGGGGCAACCTGATTAAGTAGATCCATCCAACCTGCATCAGCCTGTATGGGTAACAGGGTTAAGAGGGCGGCTGACGCCAGTAGGGAGAGATGCTTGTGCATGGTCAAACCTCGTAAAAAAAACGGGATTAAGTTCGATAAAACGTAACTTTGCCTGGAGTTTGAAGTAAAAACCAGTATAAAGTTGCAGCCTTTCTAGGTGGTCCCATGGAAAAGAGTTGAAAATATGCTCACATTATTGGATGCAGCGGATTTGTGTAACAGTTCGTTACTCATGCGGCATGGTCCCCGCTTGATAATCGAAGATGCCACCAAAGCGGAGACGGTGATGCTAACCCCCGAGGGTGAGCAGGCCGCCCGTCAAATGGGGGCTGAGCTGTTTGCCAAACACCCGCCTGCCCACCTCTACCATAGCACCATCGCTCGCTGTGGTCAGACCGCCCACTGCCTGTTGCAGGGGATGGGGCCTGTGGCCGGGCAGGTGGTCAACCATGGGCCGCACCCCATGCTGGCAGCCTGCTATTTACCAGATAGCCGTTATACGTATCAATATTGCCAAAACCAGGGTATGGACACCTTGCAGTTTATCCAGCAGTGGTTTGCAGGGAGTTTGTTGGCCGAGTTGGCGATGCCAGCCCTTCAAGCGGCCCGCAATCAGTTAGAATTTATGCAGGAACAGCATCAACAACTGGGTGGCTTTCAGCTCCATGTTTCCCATGATTGGAATATGATGCTGTTTATTGTTTTCTACCTGGGCTTAACGCCGTCATGGGCGGCGTGGCCCGGTTTTCTGGAAGGGGTGTTGTTAACCTGGGAGAGCCCTGGGGTGCGGTTGCAGTTTCGCCACCACACCGCACGACTTGCCCTATAAAATCGGATGTGTGCGCTAAGGGCAAGGGGGCGAGCCTTTGTATCAACCCAGGGTGTGGAATTGGCCGCTCTGGGTGGATTGTGGAATGGGCTATAGGCATCTTAGGGTAAGTGCCGTATAATCCCTTTGGCTTGGCGGTGTTGCAGGTCGGTCGGCGCATCGGCTTTGCAGGGGATCTCCCCCCGCCATAAACCGGAATAGGTTTCGGAGCAGCATAGGGTGTTGAAGCGATTTCGAGTTCGACTAAGACAAAATTTTCTTGCGGGTCTGCTGCTGGTTCTGCCCGTTGGGGTGACGCTGTTTATTCTACATCTCATGGTTGCCAGTAGCGATCTGCTGCTCAGTTGGTTGCCGGAACGGTTGCAACCCGATCAACTGCTGGGCTTTCACCTGCCTGGGCTGGATCTGTTGCTCACGCTGCTCATGATTTTACTGGTGGGGAGCGCAGCGCGTCACTGGGTGGGACGCTGGTTGGTGCAGTGGAGTGAGCGCTTATTCGGGGCTATCCCCTTGGTGCGCAATCTGCACCACGCCGTCAAACAGTTTGTGGGTACGCTATTGGGACGCCGCGCCAAAAGCTTTAAACAGGTGGTATTGTTGGAGTACCCTCGCCCAGGGCTGTTTGCCATTGGCTTGGTCACGGCCCAGGGACGGGAGGAGATTCTTGAAGTGATGGGGGAGCCGCTCTACCACGTGTTTGTGCCAACCACGCCCAACCCGACCAGCGGCATGCTCCTGTTTGTGCCAAAAAAAGAGGTAATTGAGCTGAATATGAGTGTGGAGGAAGGGCTTAAATTGGTTATTTCCGGTGGTCTGGTTATCCCGAGCAGAAATGCGGCCAGTACCGTTCCCACCCGTCAGGGCGACCGCTCATGTTGATGGGACGTTCCAATATCAACCGCTTTGCCAAACGGCAGCGCGATTTAACCGATGTATTGGGCCGCTTTCGCCCCCCTCTGGTGGCGTTGGTCATGGTCAATACCTTTGGTATCCTCGGTTTTATGATGATCGACGACTACCCTTTCATCGATGCCGTTTACCAAACCGTCTTTACCCTCACCACGGTTGGTTATCAAGAGACCCACCCCATCTCCGATTTAGGTAAAGTATTTGTGGTGGTGCTCATCTTAGTGGGGGTGATGACCTGGACCTATGCCCTGGGTACCGCCATCAGTGTGATGGTGAATGAAAATGTCATTGGTAAGTTTCGGGAGGCCATCATGGTTCAACAGGTGCGGGAGTATCAAGACCACTTTATTGTGGCCGGATATACCGATATTGGTCGAGAAACCATCCGCATGTTGCAACGCCAACGCATCCCCTACGTGGTGTTGGATGATGACCCAGAACGCATCGCCAGAGCCGAAGAGGATATGCTCCATGAACTGCTGCCCCTCAATCCTTTTCATAATGAGAGCTACCGCAAAGCCAATATTGGTCAAGCCAGGGGTATGATTACCGCCTTTGGGGACGATGCGGATAATATTACAGCAGTGGTCACGGGTAAAATTATGGAGGATGAGAGCGGCCACAAGCTGCTCATTATCACCGTGGCTGAGCATCATGAATCCCGCGCCAAGCTGGAAAAAGTGGGGGCCGATGTGGTGATTTTGCCCCACGAACTCATTGGTCAACGTATCTCAGCGTTGGCACTGCATCCGCCCGATCCTGAACACTCTAGCTTTTTGGATCGGGTTGCCTTTGGTGAGTTTCTTAATCTGGATATCCGTGAGGTGCGCATCAACAAGGGTTCGGTGCTGGACGGGGTGGCCATTCGAGATAGTGGCATCCGGAACGCGCTGGGGGCCAACATTATGGGCATCCGCAAGCGGGGTAAGCGCAAGCTATTGCTTATGCCTAACCCTGATATCACCATCCACTTTGGTGATCAGGTGCTTATTATGGGGACCTTGTCTCAGCTTGAGGGGTTGCCTGAGTTTTTGCACCCCGAGCGGGAAGCCATTCACCACGACCCAACCAATTGGGACGCAGATTCTGAACAGCTGGATGATATGGACGAACCCACCGAACCGGTTACGACCCGCTCAAACGCGGCATTGACTCAGGAGTAGAGTATGGATTGGCGTCTTATTTGGACCACTTTTTTTCTGATGATGGCGTTAACCACCACCATCAGCTTTATCTACTATGGTAGTGGTTATGAGCTCATTTTGGCGGTCTCTATGAACTTGGTGGCGACCACCCTTAAGCTGGGTACGCGGCACTCCATTGGTTCTATGATGATGTCGGCTTCGCTGGTTGCGGATTTTCATCTTATTCCCGCCCTTGGGGCCTTCTATATTTTGCACAATCCCACCTTAGCCCACGCCTTGGTGGTGGGTGCGCTGGTGGCCAATACCATCTCTGTGGCCCTGTTGGTGGTGGAAGCGGTGTTGGAACAGTTGCAAAAGGACTCCATGAGCTAATGCGCTTGGCAGGAGCGGTATAGGTGTGCGTGGTAAAACCCGGGCGGCGTGTTGAGCGCCTCACCGGTGGGGGGTATGACAAACAGCAACGGGCTATGGCGTTTTCCATAGCCCGTTGCTGTGCCCAGCTTTGGCATGGGGTTAGATGGGCACATCCTCTTCCAGATGCAGCAGCAAAAAACCACCGATACAGATAAAAAACATCACCGGGGCAAAGGCTGCTAAGAAGGGGGGCAGCCTTTCACCAAAACCCAAGGCGGTAAACAGATCCACCACCACAAACATAAAAAAGCCGGTGATAAATCCCATCAACATGGAGCGAAAGGTCCCCCCCATGCGGTGCAGCCGCAGGGCAAAGGGGAACGCCAGCAAGATGGCCGCTAGGGTGGTGAGGGGGTCTGCCAGTTTACGGTAGAGGGTTACCCAGTAGGGGGTGGCGTCATACCCCTCTCTAGCCAATCGGTCGGCATGTTTCCAGAGCGCTTGTAAAGAGAGCTCTTCTGGCTGCGGTGTCGCGCGTTTAATCTGCTCTTTTTCTAGATTGATCGCCCAAGGCATGCGTGTAAAGGGCTCGCTCTGGGTGGTGTGGCCATTAAAACGATAGATCTGACCATTGTGCAGCACCCAGCCCTCATTTTCCCAGGTTGCTTTGTGGGCATCGGCGCGCATGAGCAGGTCATGTTCTGGGGTAAAGCGGAAAATGGTGACTTCTAGCAGCAAGCGTTTATCGCCATAAGCCCGTTTGGCGTGCAAAATTTGGCCACCATCACGGATCCACAAATTATCCTTACGCACCCCTTCTAAACTGACCATGGATTCATAAAGAGCCGCCTGCTCGGGTAGGTTCATGCGAAAGATGGAGCGTTCAGCGGCGGCATTGGTGCGGGGTACAATTTGATCCAGCAACAGCATTTGCACCCCAGCGACCATGACCCCCCCCAATAAAAAGGGGATTAAAATACGCACCAAAGAGACCCCGCCAGAGCGGATAACCGTCAGCTCATTTAAACGGGTTAATCGGGTAACCACAAACAGGGTGGTAAGTAGGGCAATGGGGGGTAGAAATTGGGTGAAAAAATGGGGCATGCGCAGGAAAATAAGCTCGACCATATCCTGCCAAATGACATGATCGCGCCCTCCAAAGCGGCGAATTTGCTCCGCGCCATCCATAAGGAAAAAAAGCGCGATAAAAATGCTGAAAACTTTGACAAACCCCTGCAAAAACAGTTGCAGTAGATAACGGAACAGGATTGGCATGGTCAGCGCGCCTTTCCGCTCGGGTTGGTCGTTTGCAGCATGCGCTGGGGCAGCATGGCCAGCACCGCGCCCAACCATTGAAACAGCCGGATGGGTCGATCATGGTAGGCCATGTAGGTGACGTAACTGGTAAACAGCAGCAGTGCCAAATTGGGGGACCATGCACCCATAGCGGGGCTGATTAGGCCGCGCTTCGCCATGGCTTCGCCCAAGGTAAGCAGAATAAATTGTAGAATGAGTACCGAAATGGCGACAATAAAGCCAAATCCTCGGCCCGAGCGCTGGTTTTGTTGCATCGCCAGTGGAATGGCCAGAAAACCCAGCAGTAGGGTGGCTAAAGGTATGGCAAAACGGCGGTGCCACTCCCGTTCGGCTTCGCTGGCCAAAAGCGGGTCTTGGGCGATGCGGGCCTGTTCCAGATCGGCGATGCTGTAAGAGCGGATGGCACGGTCGCCAGAGCTGCTTTCTGTCTCAAACGCGATGCCCAACTCCAGATCATAGGTAGAAAAATTAAGCCGCCGGTAGGCGTTGCCGGGGGCCATTTGGTGGCGGCTGCCCTCTTTGAGCAGCAGCGCGGTTTCACCGGTGCTACCCCGGTGCAGCATGCCCGATTTAGCAATGACGGTCACGGGCATGTCGGGGTCCCGTTCATCATGAATGAGCAGTCCTTCCAGCAGTTTACCCCCATGGCTTTGGCGGTTGACGTAGATGGTCAAACCGGGAATGGTGTTATTAAAGGTTTGGGTTTTGATGCTGAAGGTATTTTGACTCAGTAGGGCGACCCGAATATTTTGAAAGAGGGTGTGCGAATCGGGCACTAAAAACCAGTTGAGATAAAGTGAGCAGGCAGTCACGACCACGATGGGTACCGAGAGGGGGTAAAAAATGCGCAATAAGCTGATGCCGCTGGCTTTGATGACGATCAGTTCGCTATCTTGAGCCAGTCGCCCTAGTCCGATCAAAATCCCCACCAGCAGCGCCATGGGTAGGCTGGCGACCAGAAATTTGGGCATAATAAGGAGCACCATTTTCCCCAAGACGGAGACGGAGACGCTTTTATTGACCCAAAGATCCACCAGCATTAGGATCTGCGGCAGCAGTACCAGGGTGGTCAAGACCACCAGCGCGGTAAAGCTGGTTAGGGCACATTCAGTGAGAAGATATCGGGACAGACGCTTCATTATCAGTTATGGTAGATGACCAGAGTCGGTGGCGCACTGCGCTACCCTTTCGTACCTATACGCGTAACACAAAGTGCGCGTAATGTTGTAAGTCGGGCGGTGCAGATTTGGGGCCGGGACTCCGGTTTAGGTTGACGATACACCCACGTACGCACTCTTTGTACCATTCCATGACGAGCTTTACCACAGAGGCAATATGACTGAGCACGCTTTCCAGGTCGTTAGTGAGACATCCACCCCAGATTCATGGCAGGCCGATGCCCTAATTATCGGGGTTTTCGGGGGTGACAAGCCCAAAATGCAGGAGGGTTTGACGGATTTGGATAAAAAAGTGGTAAAGGTCATCAAACAGGCCATCAAGGCTGGATGGTGTAAAGGAAAGTTGGGTGAAACATTGCCCCTGCCCATGCCGGATGGCAGCGGATTGTCGGTGGCACGGCTGTTGTTACTGGGGTTGGGTAAGCCAGAAGAGTTGGATGCCGAGACATTACGTCAAGCTGGGGGCCATTTGGTTAAGGCTTGTGATAGCCATAGTATAGAGAGTGCCATCACGCTGATGAGCGATCTGGCAATGGCGCAAGTCGAGTCGGCTCGCGCACTTTACACCCTTTTAGAAGGGGTGTGGCTGGGGCGGTATCGGTTTGAGCAGTACCGTTCGGCTGATGATGAACCTGTAACCCGTCTTCAGAAACTTTGCTGTGCGACCAGCAAAAAAATGGCGGATGAAACCCAAACGGTGCTGGATAAGGTTGCCGCCGCCGCCGCCGGGGTGTGGTTTTGTCGGGATCTGTGTAACCAACCCGGCAACGTGCTTACCCCCAAGACCCTCGCCGATGAGGCGGTTAAATTGGGTGAGGGCGATGCCATCAAGACCACGGTGATGGATGTCACCCGACTGCGCCGCAAGGGCATGAACGGAATTTTGGCGGTGGGGCAGGGCAGTGACACACCACCCCGTATGATTGTTATGGAGTACCGTAAGGGGGGGGACAAACCGCTGCTGGCGGTGGTGGGTAAAGCGATCACCTTTGATTCGGGTGGTATCTCCCTCAAGCCCGGTGCCAACATGGATCATATGAAATACGATATGAGCGGTGGCGGTGCGGTGTTTGGTTTGATGAAGGCCTTGGCGCAACTCAATTGGCCGGTCAATGTGGTGGGTGTTGTGCCCACGGCGGAAAACATGCCCGATGGCAAGGCGCAGCGCCCAGGGGATGTGATTACCATGTCCAACGGCAAAACGGTGGAGGTGCTTAATACCGATGCGGAGGGACGTTTAATTTTGGCCGATGCGCTACACTATGCCTGTGGCTTAAAGCCTGCGGCAGTGGTGGATTTGGCAACCCTGACCGGGGCCTGTGTGGTGGCGCTGGGGCATCATGCCAGCGGGCTACTGGGTAATGATGACGCCCTGCAAACCGAATTGGAGGCTGCGGGCATAAGCAGTGGTGAGCGCGTCTGGCGTCTGCCGCTGTTTAAAGAGTATCAGGAGCAGATTAAATCCAAGGTGGCTGACATCCAAAATATTGGCGAAAAAGGGGCGGGCACCATTACGGCGGCCTGTTTCCTCTCCCGTTTTGTGGAGGAGGGTATCCCTTGGGCCCACTTGGATATTGCGGGTACCGCATGGGGCGTGCCGGGCAAAAGCTACATTGGTGAGGGTTCCACGGGTAGCAGTGTACGCCTGTTGCTTCAGTGGGTAGAGCGCCGCATGGCGGCCAGCGAGGCCTGAGCGACGCATGGCTAAAACTCAGCAAGACCCGCTTCGCGTGCGCTTTTATCAACTTGCCACGGATAGCCGCGAGCGGGCTTTGCTGAAAATTTTAAATAAGGTTTACGGTATGGGCCTGCGGGTCTGTATTGTGGTGGAGGATCGCCAGCAGGCTCAAGGGTTGGACGAACACTTATGGCGCCATCCTCCAGATAGCTTTTTACCCCATGCAACCAGCGTAGATCCCTTTCCCGAAGCGCAGCCTATCCTGATTAGCGAGCAGCCAGTCGATCCCAATGGTGCCACCGTCGTGGTTATGCTGACCCCCGTTCCGTTGGAGAATTTGGATCAATTTGACACCGTTGTGGATTTTGTGCCAGACGATCCACAAGCCAAACGGGCCAGCCGCCTACGCTACAAACACTATAAAGATGCCCAGTGCCAGATGGAGTATTGGATTCAAACCCCAAA
The DNA here is from genome assembly GCF_000014865.1 of Magnetococcus marinus MC-1. Lineage (NCBI taxonomy): Bacteria > Pseudomonadati > Pseudomonadota > Magnetococcia > Magnetococcales > Magnetococcaceae > Magnetococcus > Magnetococcus marinus. Next base: position 3,378,102 of record NC_008576.1, on the reverse strand, counting down.
AGGGCAGTGGGAACGCGCGGCGGCATCATAGCCCATCGCGACCTATCCCGGAGGAAAGTGCAAATTTGCAAATAAAAAAAATAAAAATTATATACAATTGGTATATTAAATATGGAAAACTCATAAATAAAATTAAAACGAGATAAACAGCATGATAAATTTCATTGTTGATTGACGCTGTCGTCGCCGTTTGATAGTTTGTAGGCCTCGTTCTAGTCATATGCGTGTTGCTGAGGGTGCTTAAATGGCATAAGCAAGGCGTGCAGGAGGTGGTGTTATGAGTACAATGTCTTTTCCGGGTTTGGATCCGCTTGTGGTTGCTAAAGGCGTTACGCCTACAGCAGTTGATACTCATCTTGGTTTGCCTGTCGGTAGTGTCGCATTTATCTTGTCTCCAACACCGCAACCTGTGCTGCGTCTGGATTCGGTTTGTGAACGGCTCCGGCATCTCGATCTGTTGATGGATTACTTGGGTGTGACGCTGGTAGGTTCAAGCAAATATGGCTCTATGTCGGTCCGTTTTCGGCAGCTTGAAACTGTTCGGCAACGCATCCACTGCTCGCAAAAGGAGTTGGCGAGAGTGTCTGGTGTGTCGATCAAAGAGATTAAGCGGCTGGAAACCCCTGTAGGGGGGAATTCAGCCATCAGGCATAGCACCAGTTGCACCAACGCACGAGCCATTATCGCTGCGATCCAGCGTTTGGCCCCAAGATTTATGCATCCGTTTGAGGCAGAGATTGGGGTGGCTCCTTTGACCAACAAGGGGCGTCAATTTTTTTCTTTGCAGCAGTTGGGAAGGAAGTACGTGAGCTGATAAGCAAGAGGGCTTATCAAAAGGTTGTGTTCAGTCGTTGAAAGAGGCTTTCTCAAAATGTTGAAAAGGCCTCTTTCTCTTTGTGCAGTTACCCCCACTCTTTATTAGGCCGCTGGAGCAAGCCTTTCTCAAGGGCGTTGCAACAATACCACGCACTGCGCCGCAACCCCCTCATTTCGTCCGGTAAAGCCCAGCTTTTCCGTTGTGGTGGCCTTAACATTAACCTGTTCCACGTCACACCCTAGGGCCGCCGCGATCACCGTTTCCATGCGCGGGATATGGGGGGCCAATTTAGGTTGCTGGCAGATGACCGTGGCATCTAGGTTGATCAACTGCCAGCCCTGTTCCTGCATATAGCCGTAGACATGCTTCACCAGTTTGATGCTGGCAATGCCCGCATAGTGGGGGTCATTATCCGGGAAATGGCGGCCAATATCGCCGCGCCCCATGGCCCCCAACAGGGCATCACAGATGGCATGTAGCAGAACATCGGCATCGGAGTGGCCCAGCAAACCTTGATTATGGGGTACCTCTATTCCCCCCAGCATGAGTGGGCGGCCCTCAATCCAGCGGTGTACATCAAAGCCTTGACCTACGCGTATGTTCATACGATCTCCTTGCCTTGAATCAGGGCACGAACGGTTTCTAAATCCTCAGGCCGGGTGATTTTTAATAGGTGTGGGTCCCCCTCAATAGGCAGCACGGGTAAACCGGCCCACTCCATGAGCGAAGCATCATCCGTGGCGGTAAAGCCTGCGGCGCTGGCCTGTTGGTGCAGATCTAACATTAAGGCGGTGGGAAAAATCTGGGGGGTCTGCGCCAACCAGATGGTACGCCGATCCAGGGTGCGCACCACAAACCCCTTATCATCCACCTGCTTGACCGTATCGTGAGCGGGCAGGGCGGTTAGAATGCCTTGCGCCCGGCTGCGGGCTTGGAGCAGTCTGTCTAAGAGAGCTTGGCTTATCAACGGACGGGCGGCATCGTGAATGGCAACCCATGGCACGCCCAACTGCTGCGCCACCAACAGACCATTGCGCACCGAATCTTGTCGTTCTGCACCACCGATAACAGGGGGTTGCAGCTTGGCTAGTGCGGCAAACTGGTGTGACCACACCTGCCAATGGGGATCTCCATTGGCGATAACCGGGATAATATGGCTAATCAGGCGGTGCTGATGGAAGCGACGCATGGTATGTAAAATGACCGGCTGGTCATCAATAAGATGATACTGCTTAGGTAAATCATCTCCAAAACGGCTGCCTCGACCGGCGGCCACCAGCACCAAGGCGCATAATTCTTCTGTGGCAGAAGGGTGTGAATTTTCGTGCATCGTGGTATTCTCCTAAGTTTATGGGGTAAAACTGGGTCGAACAGCGCACGCTGTCAACGGAAAACCGAAGCGGAGTAGTGGGATGCCGGATCTTCTGTACTGGTTGGTGGTTGTAGGTTATAGCATGGCCGCCTTTTTGGTGGTGCGAAATCATCTTCGTGGTATCAAAGAGGCCTGCCTCTCCAGTTGGTGGTGGGGGACCACTGCGTGGTTTGTGCAGTGCTATCTGGTGGTGGGGGCCTTAGTGGCTGGCCACGGGCTTTTTTCGACCGGGTTGGGGCCCTCGCTCTTTTCTATCTCGTTGGTGCTGGGTGGCTTTTACCTGATTGGCTGGCGCATTAACCGCAATGAGGCAAGAGCGGTGGGCTTGGTGTTGTTGCCCATGTTGGTGGTGGTGCTGCTGATTTCCAAACTGTTAGGGGATGATGGTGCAGGGGTTCGGGATATTGGGGATCCCCTATTGGTTTTGCATCTGGCGCTGTCGCTCTCGGCTTACGGACTTTTTTCGATTGCGGTGGTGTTGGCCCTGCTGGATGCTTGGCAAGAGCATGCTCTTAAGAAAAAACAGTTCAATGGACTGTTTCGCGTGTTACCTTCTTTAGACAAACTGGAACAAGATCTCTTCTATATGGTTGCGGGGGGAATGGGGCTGCTGACCCTAAGTATCCTATCGGGCATGGCCTACACCTATCAGCAACTGGATCAATGGTTCATTTTCAACCATAAGGTGGTGTTTACCTGGATCACATGGCTGGTATTTGGGGTGCTGTTGGTGGGGCACCGAGCCTATGGTTGGCGAGGGCGTCGGGCTGTTCGCATGACGGTGTGGGGCTATCTGTTTTTGGTGCTCGCCTACGTTGGGGTTAAGTTTGTGGCAGAGTATGTGCTCAATCGAAGCGTGTCATAGCGCGGGCTAAATGTGAAGATCGGAAAAAACGCCTTGCTTTACGCGAAG